>NZ_JBFOHL010000001.1:0-450264 GCF_040812275.1 Rhodanobacter geophilus
GGCGTGCCGCACATCGCTCTCCACTGCCACTTTACGGGGTTGTGCAGACACAAGCGGCCGTAGGAGCGGCTTCAGCCGCGATTCCTCGCCGAGCCGGTCGCGGCTGAAGCCGCTCCTACTTGAAGCCTCTTTCCGCCTTGATCCGCTCGTAGGCCGCGTTGATCTCGCTGGCGCGGGACTCGGCCTGCCTGCGCATCGCCTCGGGCAGGTCGCCGAGGCGGTCGGGGTGGTGTTCGGAAATCAGCTTGCGGTAGGCGCGCTTCACCGCACGGTCGTCGGCGCCGCGTTCGATGCCGAGCACGGTATAGGGATCGGGGCCGCGGGTACTGCGCTGCGGTGGCACGTAGCCGCCACCGCCGTGGCCCTGGCCGCCGCGGCCCCGCGCACCACCCGCGTTCCACGCGTAGCCCTTCATCGCCATCAGCGCCATCAGCTCCATGTCGCTGACGCGCAGGGCGAACGCGAGCTGGCGCAGTATCGCCATCTTCTCCGGCGGCGGGTTGCCCTCGGCGAGCACGGTGTCGATCACCACGTCCAGCACCGGGAACGCGTGGTCGCGGCGCAGGCCGGCCCAGCGGCGCAGCTCGTCGATGGTCGGCGTCACGTCGAATTCCGGCTGCTTGCCGGCATTGAAGCTGGCGATCGCCTGCTGGCGCTGCGCGGCGTCCAGGCCCATGCGCGCCATCATGCGTTCGGCCACGGCGATCTCGGCCTCGGAAACGCGGCCATCGGATTTCGCCACCGCCCCCAGCAGCGCGAACAGCGGCCCGACGAAGCCGCCCGCCTCCGGCGTGGCCTGCCGGCGCTGGCTGTGGCGCAGGTTGTCGAACACGAAGCCGATGATGGCGCCGGTGATCGCACCGGGCAGATGGCCGATCAGCAGGCCGAAGAAGCCGAACCAGAGCGTGTAGGTGAAGCTCATGGCTTGGCCGCCGGGGTCTGCACGCTGTACCAGCGCGCCAGCGCATCCAGTTCGGCCGCGCTGAGCGGGCCGGTCGCGGCGCGCATCGCCGGTGCGTCGCGCCTGCCGTCGCGGTAGTCCTGCAGCGCCTGGCGCAGGTAATCCAGCCGCTGCCCGGCGAGGTTCGGCGCGCCGGGCATCACGGCCATGCCGGTTTCGCCGTGGCAGGCCGCGCACAGGCCCAGCCGCGACGGTTTCGCCACGGCGGGTGACGGCGTCCGGGCCAGGCTTGGCAAGGCGACGGTGAGGCAGAGTGCCGCGGTCAGAATGCGCATCGACGGGAGCTGGGGTCGAAAGCCGCCGATTCTAGCAGCGGTGGGCGACCATGCCCGCCATGCGGCGGAACGCCGTCGATGCCAGCCGCTACAATGGGCATTCCCCATTCCTCCACGGAACCGCCGTCGTGCCCACCACCCTGCCGCAATCGAACCTGCCTGGCCTGGAACTGATCCACCGCGGCAAGGTGCGCGACGTCTACGCGCTGGACGAGCAGCGCCTGCTGATGGTGGCCACCGACCGCCTTTCCGCGTTCGACGTGGTGCTGCCCAACCCGATCCCCGGCAAGGGCGAAATGCTCACCCAGATCTCCAACTTCTGGTTCGGCAAGACCGCCCACCTGATCCCCAACCACCTGCTGGACGTGCCGCTGGCCGACGTGCTGCCGCCCGGCACCGATCCCGCGCTCTACGCGAAACGCGCCGTGGTGACGCGGCGCCTGCAGCCGGTGCCGGTGGAGGCGATCGCGCGTGGCTACCTGATCGGCTCCGGCTGGAAGGACTACCAGAAGACCGGCGCGGTGTGCGGCATCGCACTGCCCGCGGGCCTCAGGCAGGCGCAGCAACTGCCCGAGCCGATCTTCACGCCTTCGACCAAGGCCGCGGTGGGCGACCACGACGAGAACGTCAGCTTCGACGTGATGGTCGACAAGGTGGGCCGCGAGCTGGCGGACAAGGTGCGCGGCGCCACGCTGGCGATCTACCGCTGGGCCGCTGCCTACGCCGCCGAGCGCGGCATCATCCTGGCCGACACCAAGTTCGAGTTCGGCACCGACGCCGACGGCAAGCTGTACGTGATGGACGAGATGCTCACGCCGGACTCCACGCGCTACTGGCCCGCCGACAGCTACCAGGTCGGCATCAGCCCACCCAGCTACGACAAGCAGTTCGTGCGCGACTGGCTGGAGGCGCAGGGCTGGAACAAGACCCCGCCCGGCCCGGCGATCCCCGACGAGGTGATCGCGCGCACCGCCGCCAAGTACGCCGAGGCGCTGGAGCGGCTGGCCGGCATCAAGTTGTCCTGATCGGCCCGTAGGAGCGGCTAGCCCGGCTTGCGACACCCGCCATCGCCGTGCTGCTATTGCATCCCTGAGCCACCTGGGGAACGCATCATGACCACGCAAGCCGCAAACCAGCGCAGCATGCAGGACTGGCTGGACAGCTACAGCAACGACCACCGCAACCCGGTGAACCAGGTCTTCCACTGGTGCTGCGTGCCGCCCATCGTGTGGTCGGTGATCGCGCTGCTGTGGGCCATCCCGGTGCCGCGGGCGTACCTGCGCCCCGGCGCCTGGGCGGTGGCGGTGATGGTGCTGGCGTTCTACTGGTACTGGAAGCGCGCGCGGGGGCTGGCGCTGGCGCTGCTGGTCGCGTTCGCCGTGCTCGGCCTGCTCACCAACTTCCTGTACTGGCGGCTCGGCGCGACGAACCTGTGCTGGCTCGCCGTCGGCGTGTTCGTGGTGGCGTGGATCGGCCAGTTCATCGGCCACAAGTTCGAGGGCCGCAAGCCCAGCTTCCTCACCGACCTCGCCTACCTGCTGATCGGCCCCGCGTGGCTGATGGCCAAGCTGCTGCGCCGGCTCGGCTTCAAGCACGTCGCATGAACACCCTGCTCACCCTTGTCAGTTCCCTGGTGTGGTGGGTGCTCTACGGCAGCATCGGCGCGCTGTTCTGCGCACTGATCGCCTGGTCGGTGCTGCGCTGGACCGAACGCTGCAACGTGGTGTTCAACCGCGTCTACCTCGCCTGCCTGCTGTGGACCCTGCTCGGCATGCTGCTGGTGGTCGGCGTGGCCGCGTATGAAGGCCACCTGCATCCGCCGTTCCGGTCGCTGCTCGCTTCCGGGTTGCTGCGCTGGGCGCTGGTGGGGGACATGCTGGTCGGCGTGGTGCTGGTGTGGCGATTGACGCCGCGGGCGGATGCGCACCGCGTGCGCCCGGGAAGCGCGTGCCTGGCGGTGGCGGCGGTGATGGCGGTGGGGTTTGGGGTGGCGACGACGTTGGTGTGAGAGCGCTGCACTACGATGGGCGAAGCATGCCATGCGACGCCCTTAGTTATGGGGCCGTCCAAAATCGTTTTAGACGATTTTGTCGACTGCGGATGCAGGATGCCGAAGCGATCATCGGCGCAGCCGATGGTCCGGCGGGCGCGGCGCGGGAAGCGCCGAGTAACGGAAGGTTCGAGTCCGGAAAGTCTCCCAGCCATACGCAAAAAGCCCGCCGATCGGCGGGCTTTTTGCGTATGGCTGGGAGACTAGGATTCGAACCTAGATAAACAGAGTCAGAGTCTGTTGTCCTACCATTAGACGATCTCCCAATACTCTTGCGTGTCGGCGCGCTCTGACCTGGAGCGCCGCACGTCGAAGCGCGGTTAGCGCTTCGAGAACTGGGTGGCGCGGCGGGCCTTGTGCAGGCCGACCTTCTTGCGCTCGACCTCGCGGGCGTCGCGGGTCACGAAGCCGGCCTTGCGCAGCGACGACTTCAGGCTTTCGTCGTATTCGATCAGCGCGCGGGCGATGCCGAGGCGGATCGCGCCGGCCTGGCCGGTGATGCCGCCGCCTTCGACGGTGACCTTGATGTCGAACTTGTCGGTGTTCTGGGTCAGTTCGAGCGGCTGGCGCACGATCATGCGCGAGGTCTCGCGACCGAAGAACTGGTCGAGGGTCTTGCCGTTGACTTCGATCGCGCCGGTGCCCTTGCGCAGGAACACGCGGGCGGCGGAGGTCTTGCGGCGGCCGGTGCCGTAATTCTGCTGAATCGCCATGGTTTTACTCTTAGAAAGTGCGGCCATGGATGGCCGCTTTCACGCGCAGGGACTGCGCAATAAAGCCTTAAACTTCCAGCGCCTGCGGCTGCTGCGCGGTATGCGGGTGCTCGGCGCCGCCGTACACCTTGAGCTTGCGATACATCTCGCGGCCCAGCGCGTTCTTCGGCAGCATGCCCTTGACGGCGATCTCGATCACGCGCTCCGGGTGGGTGGCCAGCATGTCCTTCAGACTGGTGGTCTTCAGGTTGCCGACGTAGCCGGTGAAGCGGTGGTACATCTTGTCGTCCAGCTTGGCGCCGGTGACGGCCACCTTCTGCGCGTTGACCACGACGATGTAGTCGCCGGTATCCACGTGCGGGGTGAACTCAGGCTTGTGCTTGCCGCGCAGGCGACGCGCGATTTCGGTCGACAGGCGACCGAGCGTCTTGTTGGTGGCGTCCACCACGAACCAGTCGCGCTTGACGCTTTCTGCCTTGGCGCTGAAAGTTTTCATTTCGAGATACCCGTATGCCGCCAGCGAGGGCGGTTGCACAATAATCGGTGAAGCAAAGGCGCGAGATGATAGCGGAGCCGTCATCGCTGGCGCAAGTCCACCGGCAGGTGGCCTGTGAGCTGGCAATGATAGCATGCGGCGCCCGGCGCTTGCATAGCCCCTGACCTGGCCGCTGCAGCGGCGCCGCCCGATGACTGGAGGACCGCACATGAACGCACGCACGCTCAGCCCGCTGGATCGCCTGCTGGCCGGCATCGAACGTGCGCTGGAAACGGTAGCCGGCGCGCCGGAGGCGAATCGCGCCTCGCCCGCGCACGGCACGGCCCACGTGGAACTGGACGACGCCGAGCGACGCCACGCCGCCGGCCTGATGCGCATCAACCACACCGGCGAGGTCTGCGCGCAGGCGCTGTACGACGGCCAGGCCGCGCTGGCCCGCAACGAGGCCAACCGCGAGCATCTGCTGCACGCGGCGGCCGAGGAAACCGATCATCTGGCCTGGTGCGCCGAACGCCTGAAGGAACTGGACAGCCGCCCCAGCCTGCTCAACCCGTTGTGGTACGCCGGCAGCTACGCGATCGGCGCACTGGCCGCCCTGGTCGGCGACGCGGTGAGCCTGGGTTTCGTGGTGGAGACCGAGCGCCAGGTGGAGGCGCACCTGGCCGAACACCTGGAGCGCCTGCCCGCGCAGGACGAACGTTCGCGCGCGGTGCTGGCGCAGATGCAGTCAGACGAGGTGCGCCACGCGCAGGCCGCGCAGGCGCGCGGCGGCATGGCCCTGCCGTTCCCGATCCCGCAGCTGATGCAGGCCAGCTCGCTGGTGATGAAGACGGTGGCGTACCGGGTCTGAGGCGCGCCAGGCTCAAGCCGGTCTTTCGCGAGCACCCGCCCCTCACCCCAGCCCTCTCCCCGACGGGGAGAGGGGGAAAATCCCGCTTTTCGACGGGGACCATGCGCAAAAGGAAAAAACCCGCCTCTCGGCGGGTTTTTCGTGTCACATCAGGTTGCGCCCGTGGAACAGCTCCTCGATCTCCCGGCGCAGCAACTGCTCGATCTTCTGCCGCTCCTTGAACGAGAGGTCGTCGGCGTGGGCCTCGAACAGGTAGGTGTCGAGGTCGAAGTCCTTGATGTGCATCTTCGTGTGGAAGATGTTTTCCTGGTACACGTTGACGTCGAACATCTCGTACTTCTGGCGGATGTGGCGCGCCAGGTAGTCCTGCACCGAGTTGATCTTGTGGTCGATGAAGTGCTTCTTGCCCTTCACGTCGCGGGTGAAGCCGCGCACGCGGTAGTCGCACACCACGATGTCCGACTCGAAGCTGTCGATCAGGTAGTTCAGCGCCTTCAGCGGGGAGATCACGCCGCAGGTAGCCACGTCGATGTCGGCACGGAAGGTGGCGATGCCGTTGTGCGGGTGCGTCTCGGGATAGGTGTGGACGGTGATGTGGCTCTTGTCCATGTGCGCCACCACCGCGCCCGCGATGGAGTCGCGGCCGAGCTTCTCCACCACCGGCTCCTCGGAGATCAGGATGGTCACCGAGGCGCCCTGCGGGTCGTAGTCCTGGCGGGCCACGTTCAGGATGTTCGCGCCGATGATCTCAGCCACGTCGGTGAGGATCTGGGTGAGGCGGTCGGCGTCGTACTGCTCGTCGATGTACTCGATGTAGCGCTGGCGCTGTTCCTCCGACACCGCGTAGCAGATGTCGTAGATGTTGAAGCTCAAGGCCTTGGTGAGGTTGTTGAACCCCTGCAGGCGCAAACGCGGAAGCGGCTTGACCACGGCGACTCTCCATGACCGGACCACGGTCAGCAGATGAGGCGGGTTAGCACCAAGGGTCCCCGCGGGAATTCGGATGGCGGGGACCCTTGTCTCCTGCGACCCGGCGAACAGCCCGCGGCAACGGCCGCGAACGAAAGACTGCGAAGTATGCGACAAAATTGTGGAAAACTGAACCTGCGTCATTCCATCCGGGTTTGCCATAATGGGGGAATCGGGGAGGGTCAGGGGCCAAGCTCGCGGCAAGCCACCGCGCACTCTTGTGCCAACCCCGCCCGCCACGACCACCTGCCGGACGATGCGCAAGCTTCCACCGCTCGCGCGCGTCCCGCGTGAACCCGCCGCCGGCAACGGCGCGCGACAGACAGCCGATCGGTGCAGCCCGTCAGCCCACGGAAGGCTCGCAGGGCCACAATCCAAGGGGAACCAGATATCGTGGCACTACTCAAATACCAGCTTCAGCAGGCCTTCGAACGCTCCCAGGCGCCGCTCGCCTTCGCGCCGGACCCGGCCTCGATGGAACGCTTCCTCGCGCTCTGCCATCGCCGCCGCTACCCGAGCAAGACCGCGATCATCCGCCCCGGCGACCCGGCCAACACGCTGTATTACGTGATCGACGGCTCGCTCGCGGTATGCACCGAGGACGAGCAGGGCCGCGAGCTGATCCTCGCCTACATCAACCGCGGCCAGTTCATCGGCGAGATGGGCCTGTTCGTGGAACAGTCCCAGCGCGAGTCGGTGGTGCGCACGCGCAGCGTGTGCGAGATGGCCGAGGTCAGCTACGAGCGCCTGTTCCAGCTGATGAAGGGCCCGCTGCAGGAAGAGTGCCCGAAGATCCTGTTCGCGATCGGCTCCCAGCTCACCCACCGCCTGCTGCGCACCTCGCGCCAGGTGAGCCGGATGGCGTTCATGGACGTCACCAACCGCATCTCGCGCACCCTGCTCGACCTGTGCGACGAGCCGGACGCGATGAGCCACCCCGAGGGCACCCAGATCCGCATCTCGCGCCAGGAGGTGAGCCGCATCGTGGGCTGCTCGCGCGAGATGGTGGGCCGCGTGCTCAAGCAACTCGAGGAGCAGGGCATGATCGACGTCTCCGGCAAGACCATCGTGGTGCGCGGCACGCGCTAGAAAGCCGGCCGGTCAGCCGCGTCGCGTCCCGGCCGCATCGGCCGCGGGGTGCCATGGCGTCGGGCCCGGGCGCCCCAGCAGGAAGCCCTGCCCGAATTCGCAGCCCATCGCCAGCAGCGCGTCGCGCTGCGCCGCGGTCTCGATGCCTTCGGCGATCACGCCGATGCCGAGCGTGCGGGCCAGCGCCAGGATCGCCGCCACCACGGTGTTGGCGCCGGCGACGGCGGCAGGATCCAGCTCGCGCACGAATACCTGGTCGATCTTCAGCTTCCCGAGCGGCAGCGAGTGCAGGTAGCTCAGCGAGGAATAGCCGGTGCCGAAATCATCCAGCGCCGCCTGGACGCCCGCGGCGCGCAGGCGCTCCAGGATGGCGCGCACCAGCACCGGATCGTCCAGCAACGCGCCCTCGGTCAGCTCGATCAGCAGTCGCGCGGGCGGCAGCCCGCTGCGTTCGAGCAGCTGCAGCAGCCGCCGATCGAAATCCGCGTGGCGCAGGTGCTGCGGCGAGACATTGACCGTCACGAAACCCGTGCCGGCATCCGGCTGCGCCATGCGCCCGCACACCTGCCCGAACAGTTGCCAGTCGATCGCCTCGAGCTGGCCGCAGTCCTGCGCGATGCGCACGAAGTCGTCGGGCAGCAGCACGCCGCGCCGCGGATGGTTCCAGCGCAGCAATGCCTCGTGGCCGACCACCGCGCCGCTGTCCAGCCGGAAGATCGGCTGGTAATGCGGCGCGAACTCGCCATGCAGCAGGGCATGGCGCAACTCGACCTCCAGCGCCAGTTCATCCACCGCATTCCTGGCCAGTGTCTCGTCGAACATCACGTAGCGGCCACGCCCCAGCTGCTTGGCGCGGTACAGCGCGATGTCGGCGTCGCGCAACAGCGCATCGGCCCGCGTGTGGCGATCGCCGCCGATCGCGATGCCCACGCTGGCGGAAGGCTCCAGTTCACGCCCGCCGATCGACAGCGGCCGGTGCAGCGCCTTCAGCACGCCCTGCGCCATGCGCTCGGCGGCGGCCGGCTCGGCGACGGCGTCCAGCAGGATCGCGAACTCGTCGCCGGCCAGCCGCGCCACCACGTCCGGCGCGCACACGCAGGCCTGCAGGCGGCCAGCGGTCGCCTGCAGGAAGGCATCGCCGGCCAGGTGGCCGAGGCTGTCGTTGATCACCTTGAAGCGATCCACGTCCAGGTACAGCAGCGCACAGGGCGCATCCGACTGCTGCCGCGCCAGCCGTTCGCCCAGCCGCTCGCGCAGGAAGCCGCGGTTGGGCAGGCCGGTGAGCGGGTCGTGCATCACTTCGTGGCGCAGGCGCCGCTGGACCAGCTCGCGCTCGGCGATCTGCTCGCGCAATTCCCGGGTGCGCTCCTCCACCCGGTGTTCCAGCTGCAGGTTGGCCTGCAGCAGTTCGGCGGCGGCGCGGCGGCGGTTGATGCTGTTGGCGATCTGCAGCGCGGCGAACCCCAGCAGCTCCTGGTCGGCGGCATCGAAGCGCATCTCGTCGCCGTATCCCTGCACGGCGACCACGCCGATCACCCGGTCGCCCGCGCGCAAGGGCACGCCGAGCCAGCATGCGGACGGCGTGCCGATGTGGCGCGGCACCACCTCGCCGGCTTCCGCCATGGCGTCCAGTTCGCGCCGGCTGCCCAGCCACGGCCGACCGGTGCGCAGCACGTACGCGGTGATGCTGCGCTCCAGCGGCAGGCTGAATGCGCTCTGCGTGCCGGCATCCACGTAATACGGGAAATCCAGCCGCTGCCGCGGCTCGTCGAGCAGGGCGATGTAGAAATTCGACGCGTCCAGCAGGCTGCCCACCTCGGCGTGCACGTGCCGGTAGAACGCGTCTTCGTCGAGCTCGGCCGTGCCCAGCTCGGCCAGCCGGAACAGCACCGACTGCAGGCGTTCGGCGCGCTGGCGCTCCACCACCTCCTGCTGCAGTTCGCGGTTGGCGGCGGCCAGCTCGCGGGTGCGCCGCAGCACGCGGCGTTCCAGCTCGTCCTTGCTCTGCTTGCGCTCCAGCGCGGTGAGCACGTGCTCGGCGACGAAGCCCAGCACCGCACGATCCTCGTCGGAATAGCCGACGCCGTGGCGATAGCTCTGCACCACCAGCGCGCCATGCGCGCGGCCCTCGCGCAACATCGGCACGCCCAGCCAGTCCACGCTGTCCGGGCCGACCACCTCCAGCGGTTCGCCGATCTGGGCGGCCAGCTGTTCGGCGCTGCCCATCAACGGTTGCCCGTGGATCAGCAGGTGCCAGGTGAGCGAGCCGCGCAGCGCCTCCAGCGGCTCGTCGCGGGTGATGTCGGGGCCCGTGGCATCCACCGTGTCGGCGTAATACAGGAAGCGCAGCGTGCCGCGCTCGGGATCGTGCCGCACGATGTAGAAGTTCTCCGCGTACATGAGGGTGCCGACGATGGCATGGATGCCGCGCAGCAGCTCGGGCATGTCGAGGTCGGCGCCGGCCAGGTCGGAGATCGCGAACAAAGCGCGCTGCAGGTTCTCCGAGCGCTCCAGCTGGCGGTGCGAACCGTGCAGCTCGGCCAGCGCCAGCAGCTGCTGCAGCTGCCGCCCGGCCAAGGCCAGGCAGTGCTCCAGCGCGGCGCCGAGCCGCGGGCCGGCCGCCGCGTCCTCCAGCGCCAGCAGCAGCACGGCAGGCACGTCCGCTGCCAGCCAGATCGCCACTTCGCCGTCGACCGCCGTCGCCGCACCATCCTCGTCGCGCAGCAGCGCCAGCATCCGCGCCCGTGCAGGCGCATCCACGGTGCCGTTCGTGGCGTGGCATTCGCCCCGCTCCAGCCACAGCAGGCGGGCATCCCGGCAGCCCGGGCAGCCACGGGCCAGCTCCACCACCAGTTCGCCCACCGCCTGCGGCGTGGACGCGTGGATCAGCCGCTCCAGCCAAGCCAGCTGGTCGGCCTCGCCCGGAATCGTGACATGCGGCCCGCAGAGCTGATTCATGTGCCGATGGCTCCCCCGCAGGGATGGTAGCGCGGCGCCATGGCGACGCCCAGCGTCCACCCGGCCGCGACCCGCCCGCTAGAATGACCGGCCCGCCCCGGACGCCCGCATGCTCGCCGACACCACCAAGGACGCCATCCGCGCCGCCTACACGCGCCTGAAAGACGGCCTGCCCGGCTTCCGTCCCCGCGCCTCGCAGGGAAAGATGATCGCCGAGGTGGCCAAGGCGCTGGCCAGCGCGGGTGGCGTGGCCGCGATCGAGGCGCCCACCGGCACCGGCAAGTCCATGGCCTACCTGATCGCCGGCCACGAGGTGGCGCGCGCGCAGAAGAAGAAACTGCTGATCGCCACCGCCACCGTGGCGTTGCAGGAGCAGCTGGTGGAGCGCGACATCCCGCTCTACCTGCAGCTCTCCGGCCACGCGGCCAAGGTGGCGCTGGCCAAGGGCCGTGGCCGCTACCTCTGCCCGCGCAACCTGGCGATGGCGCGCAACAGCCTCGCCGGCCCGGCGCAAGCGGGCTTCGGCTTCGATGCCGACCTCGCGCTGTGGAGCAAGCCGCCCGCGGAGCGCGACAAGCAGGCCTTGTCGAAACTCGCGCAGGCCTTCGACGAGGGCAAATGGAACGGCGACATGGACGCCGCGCCCGAACCCGTGGGCGAGCTGCTGCGCCCCATGCTCACCACCAGCGCCGGCGGCTGCACCAACCGCAAGTGCGGCCAGTTCATGATCTGCCCGTTCTTCGCCGCGCGCCGCGCGGTGGACGACGCCGACATCATCGTGGCCAACCAGGACCTGGTGCTGGCCGACCTCACCATGCCGGGCGAGGACGACAACTGGGGCGGCGTGATCCTGCCGCGCCCGGACGAGACGCTGTACGTGTTCGACGAGGCCCACCACATCCCCGGCAAGGCCATCGACCGCGGCGCCTCCGACGTGCACATGGCCGTCAGCGTGCGCCAGCTGAGCCGGCTCGGCCGCCAGGTGCACGCGGCGTATTCGCTCACCGACAAGGAAAACCTCGGCAAGCTCACGCTGGACGCCGGCGATGCGAAGCTGCAGGAACTCAGCGACGCGCTGGAAGCGCTGGAGAAGGAAATCCGCCTCGGCTGGCTGCCCGATCCCGCCGAAACCGAGCCGATGTACCGCGGCTCGCTGGGCCGCCTGCCCGAGGCCTGGGTCGAGCACGCGCGCCTGCTCAGCCTGCAGACCGCCGACGTGCAGCGCTGGCTCGCCGCCGTGCGCCGCGCCGTGGTGGAGATGACCGACGGCGGCCCCACCCAGGAAGCCTTGTCGCGCGAACTCGGCATCGCCCTGGAACGCATCGGCAAGCAGGCGGCCTGCTGGCACGCATGGGCCACGGAAGACCCCGACCAGGCGCCGCCGCTGGCGCGCTGGGTCACGCTGACCGGCGACCAGCAACTGGTCTGCCATGCCTCGGCCGTGTCCGCCGCCGGCCTGCTGCGCAACGTGCTGTGGGGCAACGCCAGCGGCGTGGTGCTGACCTCGGCCACCTTGAGCGCGGGCGGCAATTTCCGCGGCTACGCCGACGCGACAGGACTGCCCGACGACGCGGTGACGCTGAGCCTGCCCTCGCCGTTCGACCTGGCCGCGCAGGCACAGCTGGAAGTGCCTGCGATAGCCGCGCTGCCCGACGCGCGCGAAGAGCACGCCCAGGCGATCAGCGACTGGCTGGCCGAACACCTCGACTGGGACGCCGGCAACCTCGTGCTGTTCACCTCGCGCGCCAAGCTCGACCGCGTGCTGCAGCGCCTGCCGATCGACAAGGTGCGCAAGGTGCGCGCGCAGGGCTCGCTGGGCAAGACGCAGCTGATCGCCGAGCACGTCGTCGCCGTGGAGGCCGGCAAGGGCAGCACGCTGTTCGGCCTCGCCAGCTTCGGCGAAGGCCTCGACCTCCCCGGCAAGCTGTGCGAAACCGTGGTCATCACGCAATTGCCGTTCGCCGTGCCCACCGACCCGGTGGGTGCCACCTACGCCGAATGGCTGGAATCGCGCGGCCGCAACCCCTTCATCGAGGTGAGCATCCCCGAAGCCACGCGCCTGCTCACCCAGTACTGCGGCCGCCTGATCCGCAACGAGAACGATACCGGCCGCATCGTGCTGCTGGATCGCCGCGTGGTCACCAAGCGTTACGGCGCCGGGATGCTGCGGGCGTTGCCGCCGTTCCGGCGGGTGATCGAGCGCGGCGCATGAGCATCCTCCGCCTCGCCGACTGCCCGGCCAGGCCGTGGAAGAACGGCCTCGGCCACACCCGCGAGATGGCCGTCCATCCCCCCGGCGCGGGCATGGACGATTTCCTGTGGCGGGTGAGCATCGCCGAGGTGGAGGGTGCCGCGCCGTTCTCCGCGTTTCGGGGCATCGACCGCGTCATCGCGCTGCTCGAAGGCGACGGCTTCACGATGGCGCTGGACGACGGCCGCATCCACGCGCTGACCACGCCGTGCATGCCGTTCGCGTTTCCCGGCGAGGCCGGCGTGGACGTGGCGCTGGCCGGCGGCCCCAGCCGCGACTTCAACCTGATGCTGCGGCGCGGCCGCGTGCGCGGCGGCATCGAGGCCTGGCGCACGGCGGGCCCGCGGCAAGCCGGCGCCACCCTCACGCTGGTGTACTGCGCGAGCGGGCACATCGACACCGGCGAAGGCGTACTGCAGGCAGGCGACGCGTGGCGACCCGGCAGTGGGGCGCTCAGCCTGCACGAGGATTCGCTGGCCCTGGCCGTGCACATCGAGCCTGTCGCCTGACGGCTTGCGCCCGTGGCATCGGGCCGGGCTGCCTATACTCTGCCGCACTGCCCCCGGAGTCGCCTGCCATGCCTGTGCTGATCCTCGGTCTCGTGCTGTTCCTCGGCGCGCATTCGCTGCGCATCTTCGCCGACGGCTGGCGCAAGCGGCAGATCGCGCGGCTCGGCGAGAAGCAGTGGAAAGGCCTGTACTCGCTGGTGGCGATCATCGGCTTCGTGCTGACCTGCTGGGGCTTCGCGCTGGCGCGGCATCATGCGGTGCTGCTGTACGTGCCGCTGCCATGGCTGGTGCGGCTCAATGCGTTGTTCACCCTGGTGGCCTTCGTGCTGCTCGTCGCGGCGCGGGTGCCACGCAACGGCATCAAGGCGCGCCTGCATCATCCGCAGGTGCTGGCGGTGAAGACCTGGGCATTCGGCCACCTGCTCGCCACCGGCATGCTGCACGACGTGGTGCTGTTCGGCGCCTTCCTGCTGTGGGCCGTGCTGCTGTTCGCCGCCTCGCGCCGGCGCGACCGCCGCGAGGGCACGGTCTATCCACCCGGCACGCCCAAGGACACGATCATCACCGTCGTGATCGGCGTGGTGGCCTGGGCGGTTTTCGCGTTCTGGCTGCATGCGCTGCTGATCGGCGTGAAGCCGGTGATGTAGGCCATCGATCCCGCTGTGCCGAAAGCCACCTGCGCGGCGCCTCCGGATCGCGCTAGAGTGCAGCCACCCGTCCCACCCGTGAGGTCTGCCATGGCCGCCTTCCTGCTCTGGCTGTTGCTGCTGGTGTTCTGCTGGCCGTTCGCGCTGCTGGCGCTGGTGCTCTACCCCATCGTGTGGCTGATCTGCCTGCCGCTGCGACTGATCGGCATCACCGTGGGCGCGGCATTCGCCTTCCTCGGCGCGCTGCTGATGCTGCCTGCGCGCGTGCTGCGCGGCCGCCCGGCCTGACGGCAGGGGCGTGGACAAGCCCCACGCCCCCTCCTGCGAGCGCAACCGCGAACCGATCCTCGAGGTGTTGCGCCGGCACTTTGCCGATCGGCGGCGCGTGCTGGAGATCGGCAGCGGCAGCGGTCAGCACGCCGTGCATTTCGCCGCCACGCTGACCTGGCTGGACTGGCAATGTTCGGACCGCGCGGAGAACCTGCCCGGCATCCGCGCCTGGCTGGACGAGGCGGCGCTGCCGAACACGCCGCCGCCATTGGAACTCGATGTCGGCGGACCATGGCCGCGTGGCCCGTACGACGGGTTGTTCAGCGCCAATACCCTGCACATCATGGCCTGGCGCGAGGTGGAGGCACTGTTCGCACGGCTGCCGGCCGTCATACCGACGACGCGCGGCTGGCGATCTACGGTCCGTTCAACCACGGCGGCCACTACACCAGCGACAGCAATGCCGCGTTCGACCAGTGGCTCAAGGCACGCGGCGCGCACATGGGCATCCGTGACGCCGAAGCGGTGGACGCACTGGCCGCGGCGGCCGGCTTCGCGCTGGTCGACGACGTGGCGATGCCGGCGAACAACCGCTGCCGCGTCTGGCAGCGCATCCGGCGCTGAGCCCTGCACGCCGCCGCCGAAGCGGGTACAAAGGCGGCATGAAGGCGATCGACACGCTCACTCCCTGCCCTTGCGGCAACCCCACCGGCTACGCCGCCTGCTGCGGCCCGCTGCACGACGGCAACGCGGTGGCCGCCAGTGCCGCGCAACTGATGCGCTCGCGCTACAGCGCCTACGTGCTGAAGCGCGAGGACTACCTGCTGGCCACCTGGCACGCCGACACCCGCCCCGCCTCGCTGCGGCTGGCCGCGCAACGACCCGCGCCGACGTGGCTGGGCCTGGAGGTGGGCAGCGAGCAGCGCATCGACGACGGGCACGCCACGGTGGAATTCGTGGCCCGCTACCGCCTCGGCGGCGGCCGCGCCCAGCGCCAGCACGAGGTCAGCCGCTTCGTGCGCGAGGCGGGGCGCTGGTATTACGTGGACGGGGAGCTGTTGTAGGCGTGCTCCGTATCCCAAGAGGCTAGAACCCCTGCACGCCGGCCGCGTGCAACTGCACCGCCAGCGCACGCACATCGGGATGCGCGAAGAAGGCCGCGAGCTGCCGTGCGCGTGACGCGCTGGCGCCGTGCCCGCGCCAATCGTCCTCGTCCAGCGCGGCCAGCGTGGCCCAGTCCCGTCCTGCCTCCGTCACGCCGTCGGGCGCGCCCAGGGCGTGCAACCAGGCATCGAACGGCTGCCCGCGCGCTTCGGCAAACGCTTGCGCCAGGACGGCGGCCCGGCCCTCGTCGACCTCCGGCAGCGCGACGAGTTGCGCAGGCGCAAGCCGCAACCAGTCCAGCAAGCCATGGATCAGCCCGGCCTCCGTCAGCGCCTGCCACGTGCCCGCATTGACTCCGCGCAACCGCAGACCCTGCCTGCCGCCCAGCCAGGCGAGCCGCGACTGGAATTGCGCCTCGCAGCCGGGCGTGGCCTGCCAGCAGGTGAGCGGGCCGTGGTCCGCGGGGTCCGGCACATCCACCGCCACCCGTTGCGCCGCGCGCCACACCACCGATTGCAGGCGCGGGATGGTCAACCCCGCCAGCACAAGTTCCACCCGGTCGCCGGGGCGGATGTCGAGCTCGCGCCAGCGTGCGAGCGAACCCACGCTGACACGCTGCACGCGGTGGTCGTCGAGCTGCACCGGTGCGAGCTCCAGCACCGGCGTGATGCGCCCGCTGCGGCCCACGGTGAAGTTCACCGCGCGCACCTCGGCCAGCGCGGTGGCGGCGGGATATTTCCACGCCACCGCCCAATCCGGCGGGCTGGCTTTCCACGTGTCGGCAGGCGGGCGATGGCCCTGGCGCAACACCGTGCCGTCGGCGGCGAACGGCAGCGCGTGGCGATACCACTGCTCGCGCCAGCGCCGCACTTCGTCGATGCCGGACACCGGCCGGGTGAGTGCCGCGCTGTCGGTGAAGCCCATCGCGCGCAGGCCGGCGAGCCGCGCCGGCATGTCGGCCGGCCCGCTGGGCCAGTCCCACACGAACAGGCCGATCTTCGCGGCGGTGGCGGCGTCCAGCGTGTTGCGCGCCAGCGCGCCGGCCACCGCCGAACGCGCGTTGACGCCGCCGGCCTCGGCCTGCACGTGGCCGGGCAGGCGCCACACCAGTTCGCCCTGCAGCACCACGCGTGCCGACGCGTTCGGCAGGCGCTTGGGGATCGCATCGATGGCCTGCGCCAGCGCCGTCCAGTCCGAACCATGCAGGCCATCGCCGCGACTGCTGGCCTGCCGCAAATGGCCGTCCAGATACAACAGCGTCACCGCCACGCCATCGGCCTTGGGCTGCACCCACAGGTCGCGGTTGCCGCGTGCCCGCATCCACGCCTCGACCGCCTCCCCATCGGGCAGCTTGGCCAGGCCGGTCTGCGCCACCGGCGCCAGCACCCGGCCACCGGCGTCGGCCAGGTGCGCCAACGGGGCCGGCGCCTGCGCGGGGAAGCATCGCCGCCACGCCGCGAGCTGCTGCTCGGCCTGGTCGTACACGGCATCGCTCACCGGCGAAGCGCCTTCCACGCGGTAGGCGTGGTTCCAGCCATCCAGTCGTTCGCGCAGCGCGGCCAGTTCCCGGCGTGCACGTTCCGGCGACCAGTCGGGGCAATCGTCCGCGCGGGCCACACCCAGGGACGGCACGACCAGGATCAGCAACAGGCAGACGATGCGCATGCGTGCGCTCCAACGTGGCAGGAGCAACGACGCTAGCCGAGGCATCCCGCGCGATCAGGCGGCGAACCACGCCACGCGCCGTAGGCGCAGCGCCTCAGTCCGTGGCGGCGCGTGCGCCGATGGCCAACCGGCTCTCGCCGAGAAAGCGGCCTTCCGGGCCGAAGCGGCGTTCGACGATCACGCCGCCGTCATCGCGACCGATCGCCACCACCGTGCAGGCGCGCGTGCCGTAATGCCCGCCGCGGATGAAGGCGCTGGACAACTGGCGTTCGCGCTCCAGGCCCACGCCGGTATCGGGCAGCTCCGCGTCGGGCGCCTGCCGCTCGTCGGCGAGCGCGGCGAACAGCGGCGCGAAATCCTCGTCGTGGCCGGCGGCCAGCCAGGTTTCCAGTTGCGCCAGCAACGCGCGCGTCTTCGGCCACGGCGTGTTGAAGTCCGCATTCGACAGGCCATGCACGCCGGGCGTCACCGCCTGCGCGCGGGGCTCGGGCCGGTTGCCGAGGTAGAACGCCGACTGCGCATCGAAGGTGAGCAGGTTGAATGGGCGATAGCCCGCCGCCGTCGCCAGCAGGGCCTGCGCATGCGCCGTGGCGTCGTCGGCGCCAACGAGGTAGTCGGTGGCCAGCAGGCCGCGCGACGCGCCGTGCTGCGGATCGCGCGGGTCGCGTACGTTGGTGACCACGCAGCAACGCCCCGCGTCGGTGACGCCCAGCCAGGTGCCGCCGGCTTCGAGGTCGCGTCCGGCGATGATGGGCAGGCCGCTCCAGCGCGCCAGTCCCGCGCTGGGCCGCGCATGGAACTCGTCGCGGTTGCCCGCCAGCACCAGGCGCCAGCGCGGGTGGGCCTGCCAGGCGAAGGCGATCAGGCACATGGACGGCTCCGTGGGAATCGATCCGCAAGCATAGCCCTGCCGGCAACCACGGCATTACGGCCCTTGCCGCAACTCTGCATTCGCCTTGCGCACCGCCTCGACGAAGCCGCGGAACGGGATGTCGGTGATGCCGACCAAACCGAAGTGCGAGTTCTCGCCATCGAGCAGGCGCCCGCTCACCGGCTCGTCCACGTATTCGAACCAGTGCGTGCCCACGATGTCGGGATCGCCCGCCGCGGCCTGCAGGTAGCGCGCATAGGCCGCTCCGCGTTGCGCCTCGCTGTCCACCGACACCACGCCCTTGCCGAACGGGCCGCGGTCGTCGGAGCCAAAGTGGAATTCGGAAATGATCACGGGCTTGTCGAGCTTGCGCATGGCCGCCGCGTCGAAGCCGTGTTGCGGCAGGTCGGCGTAGACGTTGAAGCTCACCACGTCGCAGTACCTGGCGCAGACCGCGATGGCCTCCGGCGTGCTGACCGCGAAGCGGCTGCCGAGGTAGAGGTGGTGCGGGTCGTGGCGATGGATCGCCGCGGCCACGATGCGGAAGTATTGCTCGGCGTAGCGGGTCAGCCACACGCTGTAGTCGTCGGCGATGGCGGGATGCGCCTCGTCCGGCTCGGGCGCGGGGAAGTTGGCGGCGTCCAGCGCATCCCACGAGGCCAGCGCGACGCCCCAGGCCGCCGCCAGCTTGTCCGGCGTGCCGTACTTTTCCTTCAGGTCGGCGATGAAGGCCTGCTTGGCCGCGCTGCGCGCCTCGCCGTGCAGCGTGCCGACGGCCAGCGCCCAGCGGCCGTCCGGGCCGGGCGCGGTCCACGACAATTCGTTGTCGGCGAAATAGCCCAGCAGCCACGGATCGTCGCGCACGCCCAGTGTGACTTGCGCCGCCGCCGCATCCGCCGCCCGCGCGAAACGCGGGTCGAACGGATCGGGCATGCGCCCCCACCAGTCGTAGCCGGTGGCGACGTTGCCGAAGGCGCCGCGGATGTCCAGCGAACGCGTGTACGGCAGCTGGTGCATCGCGCCCAGCGCGGGATCGCTCCAGTTGGCGATGGTGTTGAAGCCCCACGCCCGCAGCCGCGCCAGCGTGCGCGTGCGCCACGCGGCCAGCCAGTCCTTGCCGTCTACGCGGTACAGGTTGGCGCCGTAGAAGTCGAACCACGACCCGTGGTCGCAGCAGCGGCCGGCACCGGCGCCCTGCTGCGCGTTGCGGTTGTCGCCCGTGCCGTGGAACGCGGCCCACGGGCCGCTGTCCGGCGGCAGGTCGCGGAACATGGACCCGCGCCCCTGCACGTAGGTGCGGGTGTCGTCGGCCTTCACGGTGTCGACGCCCAGCGAGAAGAAGCCGTGGCCATCCGGCGTGACCAGCCACCAGCGCCCGTTCGCCTTCTGCGTGTGGAACCATCCGGTCGCCTGCAGGCGGACGCCCCCGTTCCCGCCGTAGCGATCCGTGCCTGCGGCGGGCGCGGCGGGCGGCGCCTGCTTCACGGCCGCGCGCAGCGCGGCATCGTCGGCGATCTTCTCCGGCCAGTTTTCGCGCGTGTACTGGCCGTAGCGATCCACGATGGCGGTGTAGGCATCATGCAGCGCAGCCTCGCCCGGCACCACCTCGAACCGGCCGAGCAGGATGGCTTGCGCCGCCTGCGGCGCGGGCATGGAGAGCCGCACGTCGCGCACGCCGGACCGATCCAGCGCTCCCGCCACCGTGGTCGCCACCAGCACGCGCCGGCCGTTGTCGTCGAATGGCCGCGCCGGCCCCGCCTGCATGCCGAAGGCCAGCGGCGATGCGGCGTGCAACGGCACCACCAGGGTCTGCGCGGGGCCGGCCGGCAGGCCTACCACCGCGTGCAGGTGCGATGCCGCATCCGCGCCGTCGATGTCGATCACCAGGGTCAGCGCCCACGGCATCGCGTTCTGCACGCGCAGGCGCAGCTCGCCTCGTCCCTGCCAGTTCCATGCACCTTGCGCGGGCGTCACCACGATCTGCGGTCGCGCGGCGGGCAGGAAGGTGTAGCGCCGCTGCTGCACGCCGTCCTGCGCGGTTTCCGTCGCCGCGGCGCGCTCGACATGTTGCAGCTCGACGTGCGATGGCGATGCCGTCAGGTCGGCCACTTCGGTCGCCGTCGCGCGCGGGGCGAACAGGGCGACAACCACGAGTAACCAGGCTCGTTTCATGACACGCATCCTCCAACCGTTCGCGCCGGGCGCGGCTTGCGCCGGCAAGCGGAGCCGAAGCGGCTCTTCGACTTCAACCCTCCGGGCCCGCGCCCAGGTGGACGGCACCTGTTTTCAGCGCCGCTGCCACCACCGCCACAGCCAGTACACCGGCGCGCCCAGCGCGATGATCAGCAGGCTCATGCCCGCGTCGTGCGGCGAGGAAATCGCGGTCGCGACGATCACGCCCAGCACGGTGACCACGAACACCAGCGGCATCAGCGGGAACAGCGGCACGCGGTACGGCGCCGGCTCGTCCACGAACTTCCAGCGGTACCAGAACAGCGTGCCGATGCCGAACGCGTGACCCAGCCACTCGCCCACCGTGGTGTAGTCCACCAGCTGGCCGAAGTTGCCCCACAGCATCAGCACCACCGTCCACCCGCCGAGCAATGCCAGCGCCACCTGCGGCGCCCGCGTGCGCGGGTCGATGTAGCCCACCGCGCGGAACAGCATGCCGTCCGCGCCCATGGTCTGCATCACGCGCGCGCCGCCGGCGATGGCGATGCTGCAATAGCCGAAGGTGGAGCAGGCGATGCCGATCGCCATCACCCTGGCGCCCGCCTCGCCGAACAGGCGGCGCATCAGGTCGGCCGCCGGCGCCTGGCTGGCGGCCAGCCCCGCGTGGCCCAGGCCGGTGAGGTAGGCCACGTTGGCCAGCACGTAGGCCAGCACCACGCCCAGCATGCCCAGCAGCAGGGCGCGCGGCAGCGTGCGCTGCGGGTCGCGCACCTCGCCGGCGAGGTCGTTGAGGTAGTGGAAGCCGCCGTAGGTGAACAGCACCGGCAGCAGCGCGCCCACGAAGGCGCCGCTGGACACGTGCCGCGTGGCGTCCGTCGCCAGCACGCCACCCAGGTGGCCGTGCGCCAGCGCCAGCCCCACCGCCACCAGCAGCGCGATCGCCGCCAGCTTCAGCACCGCGAAGATGTTCTGCATCAGCGCGCCGGCGCGGATGCCGAACAGGTTCACGCCCACGATGAACACGATCGCCGCCACCCCCACCGGCTTCACCCACGAGAGCGGCAGGCCCACCGCCTGGCAGAAGTAGTCGGCGAAGGTGGTCGCCACCGCGGCCACGCTGCCGGGGTAGTTGATCAGCGCCATCGTCCAGCCGAACAGGAAGGCCGGCAGCATGCCGAAGGCTTCGCGCAGGTAGAGGTAGATGCCGCCCGCCTGCGGCCGCCGCGAACCGAGTTCCGCGTAGCACAGCACGCCGGTGAGCGTGAGCAGGCCACCCAGCACCCACAGCGCCAGGAGCGGCAGGCCCGAGGACGTGCGCTCGGCCACCGTGGCCGGCGTGCGGAAGATGCCGGCGCCGATCACGCCGCCGATCACGATCATCGCGCCGTCCCACACGCCGAGGCGGCGCAGGTACGCGGGGGAGCTGTCAGTCGTCGTCATCCGGCAACCTTGGCATGGTGGACGGGGGTTCGACCAGTCCCTGTCGACGTGGTGGCTTGCATGGCCGCGGAACCCGGCCCACGCTGTGCGCGGGGGAATCCAGGGGGCATGATGACCAGAACCACACCGTTGCTGCTCCTGCTGCTGGTCGCCGCCGCGATCTGGCTGGGCTGGCGCCATGGGCGGAACGCCCGGACCCTGCTGCAGGACTGGGCCGACGCCAACGGCCTGCGCATCCTGCACGCGAAATCCAACGCCTTCTGGCTGTCCATCCCGTTGTCGATGTGGTTCACCACCTCGAAGTACCAGATGATCTACCGCATCTCGGCCTACGACGAAGCCACCCACCGCATACGCACGGGCCTCGTGCGACTGGGCACGCCCATATGGGGCTTCATGAATCGCGATGCGGTCGAGGTGTTCTGGGACGACAACTAATGCCGCGCACGACGCAGCACGCTTTCCAGCAGGATCGCGAGCAGCCCCGCGGCGAAGATGGCCGCGTTCCAGCCGCCGAGCTGCAGCAGCGGCAACACCCGCCACGCCAGCAGCAGCCATGCCACGATGGCCAGCGCGTAGCGGCCGTCGTCGACGAACAGGCCCCAGAGTTCCGTCAGCGCCATGCGCAATCCGTTCATCGTGCGGACCCCTTCGCACCGGCGGATGCAAGGCGACGGCACCACGGCACGCCCAGCGCGGACACCGCGAGGAACGCGCCGACCAGGCCGGGGATCGCCCAGTCGGCGCCCGGCCACACATAGCCCATGCCCTCGCCGGCCCAGAACGTGCCGAACGCGCACAGCAGCACGCCCACCGCGAACTTCAGCAGGTTCTCCGGCACCCGCGCCAGCGGCCGGTGCAGCACCACGCCCAGCGCCGCCACCACCAGCAGCGCGGCCAGCGCGCCCAGGCTGGCCGGCCCCAGCAGATCGGCGCGGCCGGCGCCGATGGCAAGCACGATGAACACCACCTCGATGCCTTCGAGCACGGTGCTCTTGAACGTCAGCGCGAACGCGAGCTTGTCCAGGCCCGCGTGTGCGCCGGCTTGCCCGCCCAGCGCCTGCATCTCGCGCCGGTAGATCGCATCCTCGTCATGCAAGGCGAGCACGCCGGCCGCGCGCAGCACCGCCTTGCGCAGCCAGCGCATGCCGAACAGCAACAGCAAGGCGCCCACCACCAGCTGGAAGCCGTGCAAGGGAACGCGGGCGAGTACCGGGCCAAGCAGCGTGACCAGCAACAGCAGTACCAGCAAACCTGTCGCGCAGCCTGCCAGCGCACTGCGCCAGCCGCGCGTCACGCCCACCGCCAGCACCACGGTCAAGGCTTCCACGCACTCCACCAGCGAGGCGAGGAAGGAGGCCAGCACGGTGGCGCCGGCATGGATCCAGTCAATCGGCACGGAGGCTCCGTCGCGCAGCGGGTTCAGACGCGCAGCATACGCCCGCGCGATTGACAGCCGCCCCCGCACAATCGAAGAATGTGCACCACGCATCGCCCGCGCGATGCTTCCCTGTTGCGTCGGCGATCCACGCCGCGCAGTCCGGGCCGAGGGGTGCTGCGACGGAGCCATCCGCCACGCTCGGCGCGCGATCTTCGAGACAAGGGCGCCCTCAACTCAGAGGGTTCCTATGTCCATCCAGCTTGCCCTTGCCACCGACGCCGACCATCGGGGCATCCATACCGACGACGTGCATTTCGCCGCCACGCTCGCAGGCCTCGGCGTGCGCGCCACACCCTGCGTGTGGAACGACCCCGACGTGGACTGGTCACGCTACGACGCCGTGCTGATCCGCACCGTGTGGGACTACTTCAAGCACCATTCGCAGTTCCTGCATTGGCTGGATCGACTCGACGCACTCGGTGTGCCCACCATCAATGGCAGCCGCCTGCTGCGCTGGAACAGCGACAAGCGCTACCTGGCGCAGCTGGAAACGCTGGGCATAGCGACCATCCCCACCCGCTTCGTCACGCACGCCGAGCTGGGCGCAGCCCTGGCGGCAACCGAAGGCCGCGAGATGGTGGTCAAGCCCAGCGTCAGTGGCGGTGCATGGCGCACGGTGCGTGGCACCGTGGGCGATCCCGCCTTCGCGCAGGCCGCGCGGGAACTGCCGCCCGGCGATTACCTGCTGCAGCCCTTCGTGCCGGCGGTGGTCGAGCAGGGCGAGTGGTCGCTGCTGTTCTTCGGCGGCAGGTTCAGCCACGCTGTCGTCAAGCGACCGGCCCGGGGCGACTACCGCGTGCAGAACGAGCACGGCGGCCGCACCGAAGCCGCTGAACCGGAGGCCGCCACGCTGGCCGCGGCCCGGCAGGTGCTGGCAACCTGCGCCAGCCTGGGCCTGGGCGAGGCGGTATACGCACGGGTGGATGGCGTGGTCGCGGACGGCCGCTTCCTGCTGATGGAACTGGAGCTGATCGAGCCGTCGCTGTTCCTCGCCGACCGGCCCGACGCCGCCGAGCGCTTTGCGCATCTCGTGGCCGCACGGCTGGCGCCGCTGTGCCGGACGAACGCCCCGCGCACGATGGAGGGCACCTGATGGAAACCCGCGCCGGCGAGCCGCCGTTCTCCTACGGCACGCTGCAAAGCGAGGCCGTGCAACTCGCCACCTTCGGTCGCCGCCTCGACGGCAAACCCGATGCATTGCCCGGCTACCGCCTCGAACAGCTGGCGATCCACGACGCACGAGTCGTCGCCACCAGTGGCGCCGCGCGGCATCCCATCGCGGTGCCCAGCGGGGATACGGCGGATTTCGTGCACGGCACGGTATTCCACCTCACGCCACAGGAGCTGACGCAGGCGGACGACTACGAGGTGGACGACTCCCGCCGCGCAGCCGCGGGGCTCGCCCCCGGTCTGCGGGCGTGGATGTACGTGCGCGTGGAGTGACGTGACGGTTCGCGCCGGTGCCGCCGACGGGGCGGTGCCGGCGCGTTCTAGAATCATGCGCACCCGCACCACCCGTCCCCGCCCCGTGCCCACGCCGCCCCGCAAGATCCTCCACGTCGACATGGACGCGTTCTACGCGTCGGTGGAGCAGCGCGACGATCCCACGCTGCGCGGCAAGCCGGTGGTGGTGGCGTGGAAGGGTGCGCGCTCGGTGGTGTGCGCGGCCAGCTACGAGGCACGCAAGTTCGGCGTGCGCTCGGCGATGCCGGCGGTGCGCGCGGAACGGCTGTGCCCGCAGGCGATCTTCGTGCCGCCGGACTTCACGCGCTACAAGGCGGTGTCGCGCCAGGTGCGCGAGATCTTCGCGCGGCATACCGAGCTGATCGAGCCGCTGTCGCTGGACGAGGCCTACCTCGACGTCACCACGGCGAAGAGCGCGCTGCCCTCGGCCACCGCCACCGCCGAGGCGATCCGCGCGGCGATCCGCGAGGAAACGCAGCTCACCGCTTCCGCCGGCGTGGCGCCGAACAAGTTCCTCGCCAAGATCGCCTCGGACTTCCGCAAGCCCGATGGCCTGTTCGTGGTGCGCCCGCGCGAGGTGCTGGACTTCCTCGCGCCGCTGCCGATCGGCCGCCTGCCCGGCGTGGGCAAGGTGATGGAAGGCAAGCTCGTCGCGCTGGGCCTGGCCACCGTGGGCGACCTGCGCGCGTTCGCGGCGACGGAACTCGAACAACGCTTCGGCCGCTGGGGCCGGCGCCTGCACGAGCTGTCGCTGGGCATCGACGACCACCCGGTGACGCCCGACCGCCCCACCTTGCAGGTGTCCGCCGAGGACACCTTCGAGCATGACCTCACGCTGGACGAGCTGGAGCCGCACATCCATCGCCTCGCCGAAAAGGCCTGGGCCGCGCACCAGCGCGAGGCACAGGAGGGCCGCATCGCACGCACCGTGGTGCTGAAGCTGAAGACCGCCGACTTCCACACCCTTACCCGCAGCCTCACCCCCACGCAGCGGCCCGGCTCGGCACACGAACTGGCCGACCTCGCCTGCGCGCTGCGCGAGCGCGTGGAACGCCCCGCCGGCAGCCGCTACCGCCTGGTCGGCGTGGGCCTGGCCGGCTTCGTCGGCGCCGACAGCTACCAGGCGCAGGCCGACCTTTTCGACTAGGAGCCTGCCCGGTTTCCGCCGCCCGGGCTCCCGGGGATGTTCACGCGCGGATCCACCGCCACAGCTCGCCCCAGGTGGGCTTCTTGCCGTACATCAGGATGCCGGTGCGGTAGATGCGCGCGGCCAGCCACACGCAGCCCAGCAGGCCCAGCACCATCAGGCCCAGCGACAGCGCCAGCTGCAGCGGCGGCACCGCGGTCATCGACCAGCGCACCGGCATGGTGAACGGGGCGAAGAACGGGATGAAGGACATCGTGGTGCCCAGCGCGCCCGAGGGGTCGTTGATCAGGCCGAACATCGACATGAAGCCCACGAGGATGCTCATCGTGACGAAGACCGCGTATTGCTGGGCCTCCTGGATGGAGTTGCACATCGCGCCGATCGCCGCGTACAGCGAGCCGTAGATCAGGAAGCCCAGCGTGAAGTAGACCAGGAACACCACCAGCAGCGCCGGCGGCATGCCGGGAATGGCGAACTTGCCCGCGGCGGCTCCCCCCATGCCGAACGCGCCGGCCAGGTGCGGGCCCTGGCTGCCGAGCACGAAGGCGGTGCCCACCCAGATCCCCATCTGGGTCAGGCCGGCCAGCCCCACGCCCAGCACCTTGCCCATCAGCATCTGGAACGGGGTGAGCGAGGAGGTGAGCACCTCCATGATGCGCGAGTTCTTTTCCTCGATCACCGAGGTGAGCGTGCGGCTGCCGTAGGAGATGATGGCGATGTAGAGGAGGAAGCCCATCGCATAGGCAAGCGCGAACGAAGCCTCGCCGCTCTGCCCGGTGAGCTTGCCGTCGGTGACCTTGGCGGTGTCCAGATCCGCCGGCGCCATCGCCTTGGTGACCAGCGACCGATCCACGCCGGCATGCGCCAGGCGCACGCCGGCCAGCGCCTCGGAAATGTCGCGCTGCAGCCGGCTCATGCCCTCGGGCGAGCTGACGTTGTCGCCGTAGTAGTGCAGCTTGCCGCTGGCCAGGGTGTCGGCATCGAGCACCAGCACGCCGTCCCAGCCGTCCGCCGTCTTGCCCTTCGCGAAGCCGGCCTTGGCGATCAGGCCGTCGCGCACCTGGCCGAGGTTCGCGGCACCGGCGGGAAACAGCGTCGCCTCGTAGCGTGGCTTGGCCGCCTTGCCGTCGCCGATGGTGGCGGCATCGAGCGTGGCCACCACCGGCTGGCCCAGGCCGCTGCCGGAGGCGTCCACCACCGCCACGCGGCTGGTGTGGTCGCCGCCGCTCATCAGCAGGGCGGGCAACACGGCCATCGCCAGCATGAACACCGGCAGCAGCAGGGTGGAGATCAGGAACGCCCGGGTGCGCACGCGCTCCACGTACTCGCGGCGGATCACGGCAAGGGTCTTGTTCATGCGGCGGCTCCGGCGACGGCAGGCAGTGGAGTGGCATCGGGGTCGGCCCCGACCTTGGCGACGAAGATGGCGTGCAGCGAAGGCTCCACCACCTCGAAGCGGCGCAGGCCCACGCCGGCGCCGACCAGCGCGGCCAGCAGGTGCTCGGGGTCCGCGCCTTCGGCCATCTTCAGCTCGGCGCTGGCGCCGTAGTCGTCCAGCCGCGCCACCAGGCGCGGGTCCGCGAGGATCGCATCGGCGTGGTGGCGGTCGCGCGCAAAACCCAGCGCCACGTGGCGGCCGCCGAAGTCGGCCTTCACCTGCGCCACCGTGCCGTTCACCACCAGCTTGCCGTGCGCGATGATCGCCACGCGGTCGCACATGCGCTCGGCCTGCTCCATCACGTGGGTGGAGAACAGCACGGTGCGGCCGCTGGCGGCGATCTCCACCACGATGTCCTTCATCGCCTGCGCGTTGATCGGGTCGAGGCCGGAGAACGGTTCGTCCAGGATCACCAGCTCCGGCTCGTGCAGCAGCGCGCCGGCGAACTGCACCTTCTGCTGCATGCCCTTGGAGAGATCCTCCACCTTCTTCTGCGCCCAGCCGGCGATCTCGAGGCGCTCCAGCCACGCCTGCGCGCGACGCCTGGCCTCGACGCGCGGGATGCCCTTCACCTCGCCCAGGAACACCAGGTGGTCGAGCACCTTCATCTTCTTGTACAGGCCGCGCTCCTCGGGCAGGTAGCCGATGCGCGCCGACAGGTCGCGGCTGTTCTGGCTGGCGCCGAACAGCGCGATGCGCCCCTCGTCCGGCGCCAGGATGCTCATGATGAGGCGGATGGTGGTGGACTTGCCGGCGCCGTTGGGGCCGAGCAGGCCGTAGATGCCGCCGGACGGCACCTGCAACGACAAACCGCTGACCGCGGTATGGCCGGCGAACCGCTTGGTCACCGATTCGACGCTGACGCTGGGCGTGGACACGTGCAGATCTCCCTTGCTGCCGGGCCCCCCGGCCCTAGTCGCGCAAGCTAGCACGCGCGGGATGGCGTACAAACTGTCCTCCGGCACCCGCGGGCACATGCCCGCGGCCGGCACACGCTCCGGCAGAGGCGACGGAATGCCGGTGCGGCATGGGCTGCGCGCAACCATGCAACGCACGCCCTGGTCGCCGGCCACAAGAACAAAGGCCAACGGCCGCGCCAAGGCCCGCAATGGCACCGGGCTTCCCGCATCACCCTGCGCAGCAAGGGCCGGATCGCGAGATCCGGCCCTTGCCGTCAGCAGTCCTGTCGGCGCCGGCGACCGCGCGGCGGCGGCGCCTAACCCAGCTTGCGCGAGATCGCGAAGAACACCAGGTTGCCGAGGCCGGTGGCGCCCGCCAGCACGGCGACCATGCCGGGGGTGACCTCCTGCCAGCCGAACCACTGGATCAGGCCGAAGCCCAGCGCCACCGACAGCAGCACGATGCCCCAGCGCAGCGAGGAATGGCGCCGGCGCAGCTCCTCGTCGCGCAGCACCGAATTGACCAGCTCGGCCGAGCCGCCGGCCTCCAGCATGCGCCGCCGCGCCATCGCGTCCACGCAGACCTTGATGGCGTAGGTGATGCAGACAAACAGCGCGATCGGGACCAAGATGCCGATATCCATGGGTACCTCCGTGACGGGAAAGGGTGATGAGGGGTTTCGGGAACATGGATACCGCCCGCCGGCGAACGGTTGCAGCCGGCGCATTGCAACCGTTGCGCGCGTGCATGTATCCCACATGCCATGGATGACATTCACGACCCCGACCGCGAACTGGTCGACGCCGTGCTGGCCCAGCGGCCGGGCGCGTTCGAACGCCTCGTGCGCGAGCACCAGGGGCTGTGCTGGCACATCATCCAGCGCATGGTGCGCAACCCGGAGGACACGCGCGAGCTGTGCCAGGACACCTTCCTGCGCGTGCACCGGTGCCTGCACCAGTACCGCGGCGAGAGCGCGCTGAAATCCTGGATCGGCCGCGTGGCCTACCACATCGCCCTGCGCCACCTGCAACGCAAGCGCATCCCGCTGGTCGAAGCGCACGACGACGAGGGCTGGCCGCCGACCGAAAGCGTCGCCGACGACTTCAACCTGGAAGCCGCCTGCGCGGACGAGGAAATCGCCGCGCTCCTGCACGAGGCCATCGAGGCGCTGCCGCCCCTGCAGCGCACGGTGCTGACCCTGTACTACCTCGAGGAAAACACCATCCCCGAGATCGCCCACATCACCGGGCTCGCCAGCGGTACCATCAAGAGCCACTTGTTCCGGTCACGCCTGCGCCTGCGCGAGGCGCTGGAGGCCCGGACGGGAGTCGCAGCATGAACCACGACATTCCCACCTTCGACGACGCGGCCCGCGAACGCGAATGGCAGGCGCAGGAACATGCCCTGCAAGCCGAGCGTCTCGGCCTCGACCCGGCTGCCGGCGACGCCCGCGTGCGCCGTTACCGTCTGCTGGCGCGGACGTTGCGCACCCCCGCGCCGGTGGCGCTGCCGGCGGATTTCGCGCGGCAGGTGGCCGCGCAGGTCGCCACCCTGCCGGTCCGGCGGCCCGCCGCCGATACGCGCTTCGAGTCCACCCTGGCGGGCGTGCTCGCGGCCACGCTGCTGGTCGCCGGCGGCGTGATGCTCGTGGACTACGGCAGCGCGTGGCTGCCTGCCTTCCGCGGCCTGCTGCCGGCATCCGGCACCCCGGCAACCGGCTGGCTGCTGGCGCTGGGCGGCTGCCTCGGCGCGTCATGGCTGCTGGGGCTGTGGCAACGGCGCGCACACGACCCGGCCACCTGAGCCGTCGCCCCGGCGCGGCTCCTGCGCGCTTTTCAAACACGGGCCGGACGATCCGCTACGCTTCGCAGCCGATCGCGCTTCCGTCGGAGATCCCATGCACCTCGAATTGCCGAATACCCGGCTGGCATCCTTCAAGGATTTCGCCAGGCACTACCTGATGATCGTGCTCAGCATCCTCACCGCGCTGGGGCTGGAGGCATGGATCGAGCACGCCCACCACGTCCGCGCGGCCGAGCAGGCCAGCCTGCACATCCGTGCCGAACTGCTGGCGAACCTGGCGGACACACGCAAGTCGATCAAGACCAACCAGGACCTGCTCGCCCCGCTGCAGCAGCTCGACGAGTCCCTCACCAGGGACATCCGCGGCAACCTGCCCGCCGCGACGATCAACCAGCACATCCAGGCGCAGAAGGACGCCTACAAGCTGAGCATCAACTGGCCGACGTTCGCCTCGCAGTCCTGGGACGTGGCAGTGGCCAACCAGTCGGCGGGCTGGATCGATGACGCCCGGCTGCGCAGCTATTCCGAGGCCTATGCCGACCTGCGCGAAACCTCGAACTGGTTCTCGCACGACGGCATCGCCCTGCTCGACGTGCCCACCATGGAACGCCTGCGCGTGCGCGTGGACTTCGGCGCGCCTGTCGACCCGCTGGAGTTCGCCAGCACCGTGCGCCAGATGCTGCACACCTCGCTGGAAGCGCAGTCGCATCTCCGGCAACTGGAGAACCACCTGGTCACCGATCTCGGCAAGGACGCGGACAGCGGGGCGCACGACTGAGCCTGCCGCAACCCCCGGCCACGCCGCGCGCGGCACCCCGGCCGGGCAATCCGCTACGCTTCGCTGCCGACCCGGCCATCCCCGGAGACACCATGCATATCGAACCGCCGAACACCCGGCTGGCGTCCTTCAAGGATTTCGCCAGGCACTACCTGATGATCGTGCTCAGCATCCTCACCGCGCTGGGGCTGGAAGCGTGGATCGAGCACACGAATCATGCGCATGCGGCGGCCACGGCCAGCGCGCAGATCGAGGCCGAGATCCGGCAGAACCTGGCCGAAGTCGACATCGACGTGCAGCGGGATGCCAGGCAGCTGCAGAAGCTCGACAAGATCCGCGATACGGTGATCCAGGACCTCAAGGCACACGTCCCCGACGACGTGGCGCAACAGCACATCCTCGCCCTGACCGCCGGGGGGTTCGACCTGAACCTGCAATTCCCCACGCTGCGCCACGAAGCCTGGGACGTGGCGGTGGCCAACCAGTCGGCCAGCTGGATCGATCGCGCCCGCATGCAGCGCTATGCCACCGCCTACGCCAACACCCGCGACAGCCTGAACATGATGCACGAGGACACCGCGATCCTGATGAACGGCACGGGCATGGTGGACACCGTTGCCGATCTGGCTACCGGGGCGGTGCAGCCACGCCAATTCCTGCACGTCGTCAGCCAGATGCGCGCAATGATCGATCAGACCACACAGAATCTGCACATACTCGAGAAGCAGCTCGAAGCGGCATTGCCGCCCGCGGACCAGGGCGGCACCAAAGCAGCCGCGCACGGCTGATCCGGCACCGGAATACCGCCGCGCTCAGAACTCCAGCACCGCGTCCAGCCCGCGGTGCAGGCCGACAAGGCCGGGCACCTTGCGGATCGCCAGCAGCGCGCCGTCCACGTAGGGTTTCGCGCTGCCGCCCGCGTTGTGGCGAAGGCTGAGGGTCTGGTCCGGCAGGCCGAAGATCGTCTCGGCGCCGAGCACGAAGCCGGGCAGGCGCACCGCATGCACCTGGCTGCCGGCCAGGGTGCCGCCGCGCGTCTCGCGCAGGCCGCGGGTTTCTTCCAGCGGCACTTCCAGCCGCGGCTGGCGCACCTTGCCCATGCGCGTGGCCAGCTCGCGCACGGTGCCGCTGGGCGCGTCCGGCTTGCCGGCGTAGGCGTAGTCGATGATCTCCCACTGCGGCAGGATCTTCGCCGCCATCTCGGAGAACTTGATCAGCAGCACCGCGGTGAGCGCGAAGTTGCCGCAGGCGAGCACGCCGCGGCCGCGCTCACGTGCCGCGGCGTCGATGCGCGCATAGTCCTCGTCGGTGAGGCCCGAGGTGCCCACCACCACGTGGGCGCCGTGTTCCAACGCGGCGAGGATGTTCGCCCGCGCCGTGTCGGGGTGCGTGTATTCGACGAACACGTCGCAGGGCACCGCCAGCGCCTCGATTGCACTGGCGAATACCGGCGTGGCGATGGCGGCCTCCCCCAGGGCCGCGCCCAGGCGGTGGCCGGCATGCCGGCGCGACACCGCGGCAACCAGCTGCAGATCCGCATGGGCGGCAACGCCGCGCGCCAGTTCCGAACCGGCCCAGCCAGTGGCGCCGGCAAGACATACCTTCAGCGACATGGTCACCTCCCAGATTCGCGTGTCGCACCAGAACGCGACACGGCCATCGCATGCCTTCATCGACACGCAGCGTCCTGCGATGGTATCCGCGCCGGCATCGGCCGTCATGCCCGCCGCCACGTGCCGGACGATCCGCTACGCTCTGCAGCCGGCCCGCACCCGTCGGAGACCCCATGCACATCGAACCGCCGAACACCCGACTGGAATCCTTCAGGGATTTCGCCAGGCACTACCTGATGATCGTGCTCAGCATCCTCACCGCGCTGGGGCTGGAGGCATGGATCGAGCACGCCCACCACGCCCATGCGGCGGCCACGGCCAGCGCGCAGATCGAGGCGGAGCTGAGCGCAAACCTTGCCGACATCCGCAAGATGCACGATGCCGATGTGCAGCGCCTGAAGGTACTCACGCAGCTGGACGACTATCTGATCCAGGCAGTGAAGAACGGCGCCGATGCCGCGACCGTCAGGCAGCACGTCGACGCGCTGACGAAGGGCCAGCTCTATCTCGGGTTGTACTTGCCCGAGATGCGCCACGAGGCGTGGGACGTGGCTGTCGCCAACCAGTCGGCCAGCTGGATCGACGCCAACCGCCTGCGCCGCTACGCCACGATCTATGCCGACCAGAGCGAATTCGAACGACGCATCGTGTTCAACACCAGCGTCAACCTGCAGGGCTCGAGGATGAACGACGTCGATGCCGGACTGAAGGCCGGTACGATCCAGCCGATCGAGATGATGAACGCCGTGAATTCCATGGACTCTTCGCTAGGCGACACGGTCGTCGCGCTGGATTCCCTGGAACACGGATTCAAACTCGAGCTGCCCGACCTCGTCGCTGCGGCGGCCGCTCCGTCCCGGCGCTGAACATCGCCCTTCCTCGCGGCAATTGATGCTTTCACGAAAAAGCCCGGCCGAAGCCGGGCTTTTTGTGGATCGGGTGAGGCTTACTTTTTCTTCGGGATGTAGAGGTCGGTGATGGTGCCTTCGTAGACCTCGGCCGCCATGCCCACCGATTCACCCAGCGTGGGATGCGGGTGCACGGTGAGCGCGATGTCGGCCGCCTCGGCACCCATCTCCACCGCCAGCGCCAGCTCGGAAATCAGGTCGCCCGCGTTCACGCCCACCACGGCGCCGCCGACGATGCGATGCGTCGCCTCGTCGAAGATCAGCTTGGTGAAGCCCTCGGTGCGCGCAATGCCGATGGCGCGGCCAGAAGCGGCCCACGGGAACTTGCCCACGCCCACCTTGAGGCCCTTCTCCTTCGCCTCGCGCTCGGTGACACCCACCCAGGCCACTTCGGGATTCGTGAAGGCCACCGACGGGATCACCCGCGCGTCGAAGTGCGCCTTGTGGCCCGCCGCGACTTCCGCCGCCACGTGCGCCTCGTGCACCGCCTTGTGCGCCAGCATGGGCTGGCCCACGATGTCGCCGATGGCGAAGATGTGCGGCACGTTGGTGCGCAGCTGCGTGTCGACGTTGATGAAGCCGCGCTCGGTCACCGCCACGCCGGCCTTCTCCGCGCCGATCTTCTTGCCGTTGGGCGAACGGCCCACCGCCACCAGCACGCGGTCGAACACGCTGGTCTCGGGGATGCTCTCGCCTTCGTACTTGACCTCGATGCCCTTCTTGCCGGCCTTGGCCTCGGTCACCTTGGTCTTGAGGTGGATGCCCTTGACCTTGCCGCCCAGGCGCCTGGCCAGCGGCTTCACCAGGTCGGCGTCGGCGCCGGGGATGATCTGGTCCATGAACTCGACCACGGTCACCTCGCTGCCCAGCGCGGCATACACCGTGGCCATTTCCAGGCCGATGATGCCGCCGCCGACGACCAGCAGCCTACCGGGCACGTCCTTCATCTCCAGCGCGCCGGTGGAATCCATCACGCGCTCGTCGTCCCACGGGAACGCGGGCAGCTTCACCGACTGCGAGCCGGCGGCGATGATGGCCTGCTCGAAGCGGACCAGCTTCGTGCCTTCGGCCGTCTGGACTTCCATCTCGTGCGGCGACACGAAGCTGCCGGTGCCGACCACCGTGCGCACCTTGCGCTGCTTCGCCATGCCGGCGAGGCCACCGGTGAGCTGGCCGACCACCTTGGACTTGAAGTCGCGCAGCTTGTCGATGTCGAGCTTCGGCTTGCCGAAGCTGACGCCGTGCGCGGCCATCGCCTCGGCCTCGTCGATCACCGCGGCGGCGTGCAGCAGCGCCTTGGACGGAATGCAGCCCACGTTGAGGCAGACGCCGCCCAGCGTGTCGTAGCGCTCCACCAGCACGGTGTCGAGACCGAGGTCGGCGGCGCGGAACGCGGCGGAGTAGCCGCCGGGGCCGGAGCCGAGCACGACGAGCTGGCAGGAGATGTCCGGCTCTTTTCCGGTAACAGCCGCCGCCTGCGGCACCTTCGCCTCCTCTCCCCTCCGGGGAGAGGATTGAGGTGCGGGGCCGGGGCTTGCGGAGGCGCTCGGCGAGGCTGCCCCCTCACCCCGACCCTCTCCCCTGAGGGGAGAGGGAGAAGTGGCGGCGCCGGCGACTTCCAGAAGCAGGATCACCGCGCCCTCGGACACCTCGTCGCCCACCTTGACCTTGAGTTCCTTGACCGTGCCGGCAGCGCTGGAAGGAACCTCCATCGTCGCCTTGTCCGACTCCAGCGTGATCAGGCTCTGCTCCTTCGTCACGGTGTCGCCGGCCTTCACCAGCACCTCGATCACCGGCACGTTGTCGTGGCCGCCGATGTCGGGGACTTTCACTTCGATCGTGTTCGCCATGGGGAATCCTTCGTCAATCTTTTCGCTCGATGGGACGATGCCGCGAGCACCCGCCCCTCGCCCTGCCCGCTCCCCCGTTTACCCATCTTGTTTACGGGGGAGGGGAAAGCGGAGCGTCAGAGCAGCAGGCGGCGGATGTCGCCGAGCTGTTTGGCCACGAACACCGCGAAGCGGGCGGCGAGCGCGCCGTCGATCACGCGGTGGTCGTAGGACAGCGACAGCGGCAGCATCAGCCGCGGCGCGAATTCCTTGCCGTTCCACACCGGCCTGATCGAGGCCTTGGAGACGCCGAGGATGGCCACCTCCGGCGCGTTGACGATGGGCGTGAACGCGGTGCCGCCGATGCCGCCCAGCGAGCTGATCGAGAAGCAGCCGCCGGACATGTCGCTCGGACCCAGCTTCTTGTCGCGCGCCTTCTTGGAGATCTCGCCGAGTTCGCGGGCGAGGTCGAGCAGGCCCTTCTTGTCCACGTCGCGGATCACCGGCACCACCAGGCCGTCGGGCGTGTCCACCGCGATGCCGACGTGGAAGTACTTCTTGAGGATCAGCTTCTCGCCGGTCTCGTCCAGCGAGGCGTTGAACTGCGGGTATTCCTTCAGCGCCGCCACCACCGCCTTCATCTGGAACACCAGCGGAGTGATCTTGAGATCCTTGTTCTCTTCGCCGAGCTTCTTGCGGAACGCTTCCAGCTCGGTGATGTCGGCGTCCTCGTGCTGGGTGACGTGCGGGATCATCGCCCAGTTGCGCGCGAGGTTGGCGCCGGAGATCTTCTGGATGCGCGACAGCGGCTTCTCCTCGACCGCGCCGAACTTGCTGAAGTCCACCTTGGGCCACGGCAGCAGGTTGAGGCCGCCACCCGCCGCCACGGCGCCACCGCTCACCGGCCGTGCACCGGAGGCCAGCGCGTGCTTGACGTAGGCGCTGATGTCCTCGCGCACGATGCGGCCGCCGCGCGCGCTGCCCTTCACCTGGGCGATGTCCACGCCCAGCTCGCGTGCGAACGCGCGCACCGCGGGACTGGCGTAGGGCGCGTCGCCCGGCATCACGATGTTGGCGTCGAACGGCGGGCGCGCCTGCGGCGACACGTCGCCCTCCGGCGCATGGCCCGGCTCGGGGCGGCGGCTGGCCGGCGCGGGCGCTTCCGCCGCCTCCGGGGCCTCGGCCCTGGCCGGTGCAGGCGCCGCGGGGGCCGGCGCGGCAGCGCCACCGTCCGCGCTCTCGATCAGCGCGATCAGCGCGCCCTCGGAGACCTCGTCGCCCACCTTCAGCTTCATTTCCTTCACCACGCCGGAAAACGGCGCGGGCACTTCCATCGTCGCCTTGTCCGATTCCAGCGTGACCAGGCCCTGGTCCTTGGTCACGGTGTCGCCGGCCTTCACCAGCACCTCGATCACCGGCACGCCCTCGTGGCCGCCGATGTCGGGCACGCGGGCCTCGCGCACACCGCTTCCTGCCCCCTCTCCCCTCTGGGGAGAGGGCTGGGGTGAGGGGGCGGGGCTCGCGGGAGCCGCCGGCTTCGGGGCTTCCGCCGGTGCCGGCGCGGGCGCTGCAGCCGGCTTCGCGGCGGCGCCGTCGGCCTCGATCAGCGCGATCACCGCGCCCTCGGAGACCTCGTCGCCCACCTTCAGCTTCACTTCCTTCACCGTGCCGGCGAACGGCGCGGGCACTTCCATCGTGGCCTTGTCCGACTCCAGCGTGATCAGGCTCTGCTCCTTCTCCACCCGGTCACCGGGCTTGATCATCACCTCGATCACCGGCACGTTGTCGTGGCCGCCGATGTCGGGTACGCGGGCTTCTTGGGTGTCGGCCATGGTGTCTCCTGCGAATGGCGAGGGCAGACCGCGCGGGGGACAGGGGCGGCCGCAAGGCTTCCATCATAGCGAACGGGTGGGCGCAGCGGCAGCACTTGCGACCAAATGACGGGCATGCGCATACGTATGCACGACGTGACGAAAGTCCCGTGACGTGAGGCCCATGCGGCATCCGGACCGGCTCGGCCACACTGTGCCCATCCGCGATCTCCGCCCACGGCGCAAGGGAAGCCATGCTCAGCATCCGCCAGCTGTCCAAGACTTACGCCAACGGCGTGCGCGCGCTGCGCGACATCTCGCTGGACATCCCCAACGGCATGTTCGGCCTGCTGGGGCCCAACGGCGCGGGCAAATCCTCGCTGATGCGCACCATCGCCACGCTGCAGGAGCCGGACGAGGGTTCGATCCGGCTCGGCGACATGGACCTGCTGGCCGACAAGCAGGCCACCCGCCGCCTGCTCGGCTACCTGCCGCAGGAATTCGGCGTGTACCCCAAGGTCTCGGCCGAGGCGATGCTCGACCACTTCGCGGTGCTGAAGGGCGCCATCGCGAAAGGCGAACGGCGCGAGCTGGTGGAGGCGCTGCTGCGCCAGGTGAACCTGTGGGACGTGCGCAAGCGCAAGCTTGGCAGCTTCTCCGGCGGCATGCGCCAGCGCTTCGGCATCGCCCAGGCGCTGATCGGCGACCCGCGGCTGGTGATCGTGGACGAGCCCACCGCGGGCCTGGACCCCGAGGAGCGCAACCGTTTCCTGAACCTGCTCGCCGAGATCGGCGAGCGCGTGGTGGTGATCCTGTCCACCCACATCGTGGAGGACGTCACCGACCTCTGCCGGCACATGGCGATCATCGGCCAGGGCCAGCTGCTGCTGGCCGGCGAGCCGCACGAGGCGATCCGCGCGCTGGAAGGCCGGGTCTGGCGGCGCACGATCGACAAGACCGAACTGGACGGCTATCGCGCCCGCATGAACATCCTCTCCACCCGCCTCGCCGGCGGCCGCACCCTGCTGCACGTGCTGGCCGACAACCTGCCCGAGACGGGTTTCGAGCCGGTCGCCCCCGACCTGGAGGACGTGTACTTCGGCCGCCTGCGCGCGCAGGCCACCGCCCGTGCCGCCTGACACCTCGCCTGCGGGACGGGAAACCATGTTCTACGAGATCCTCCGCTTCGAACTGCGCCAGCAACTGAAGGCACCGCTGTTCTGGATCATCGCCGCGGTATTCGCGGGGCTGGCCTTCGTCCTCACCGGCACCGACGCGGTGGTCGCGGGCGGCGCCAGCGGCAACGTGCTGCGCAATGCGCCACTGGTGATCGTGCGCCTGCTCAACGCGCTCGCGCCGCTGTGCATGCTGCTGGCGGCCGCCTTCGTGGCGGGCGCCGCGCTGCGCGACTTCGACTTCGGCACCGCCGAGCTGGTGTTCTCCACGCCGCTGCGCAAGCGCGACTACCTGGGCGGGCGCTTCGCCGCCGGGCTGCTGGTGATGGCGGCGATCATGCTGCTGTGCGCGCTGGCGCTGGCCGCCGGCGGCAGCATGCCGTGGATCGACGCGGCGCGGCTGGGCCCGCCGGACTGGCGCGGCTACGCCTGGGCGTTCGGCGTGATGATGCTGCCGAACCTGCTGTTCATCGCCGCGGCGCTGTTCCTGCTCGCCACCGCCACGCGCTCGCTGCTGGCCACGCTGATCGGCGTGCTTGCCTTCATCGTGCTGCTGTCCATCGCCCGGCTGCTCACCCAGGACGTGAACCACTACACGCTGGCCGCCATCCTCGACCCGTTCGGCAGCCGCACGCTGCAGATCGTCACGCGCTACTGGACGCCGGAGCAGACCAATCACCAGCTGCCGCGGTTGCGCGGCCTGCTGCTGTTCAACCGGCTGCTGTGGACGGGCGTGGCCATCCTGCTGGCCGGCACCGCGTTCGCCCTGTTCCGGGCCGACCGCGAGGGCCTCAGGCTGCGCCGCCGTGCCCCGCGTGCCGAACCGCCGATGCTGCGCCCGGCCGCCGCGGCCGCCACGGCCACCCTGCCCAGGGCGACGCTGGCCGACGACTGGCGCGCACGGCTGGTCCAGCTGCGGCGATTGACGGCATTCGATACCTGGAGCGTGCTGCGCGGCGTGCCGTTCCTGGTGATGGTGGCCTTCGGCCTGATCAACCTGGTGTTCACGCTGGCGTTGTCGGGACGCATCTACGGCACCGCCACGTACCCGGTGACGCACAGCGTGCTGGACATGGCCGCGGGCAGCTCGCACTGGCTGCTGTACGTGATCGTGATGTTCTACGCCGGTGAACTGGTGTGGCGCGAGCGCGTCCAGCGCAGCGCCGAGGTGGGCGATGCGCTCCCCCTGCCCGACTGGATTTCGCTGGCCGCCAAGCTGGGTGCGCTGCTCGCGGTGATCGCGCTGTACCTGCTCGCCGGCGCGTTGTTCGGCATCGGCTGGCAGCTGGCGCATGGCTACACGCACATCGAACCGGGCCTGTATCTCGGCACGCTGGCGTTGCAGGCGATTCCGCTGGTGCTCCTGGCGGTGCTGGCGCTGTTCCTGCAGGTGGCCACCAACAACCGCTACCTCGGCTACCTGCTGGTGATCCTCTGGTTCATCAGCCAGCTCGCCCTGCCCTGGCTGCACTGGGACCACAACCTGTACGACTACGCCGGCGCACCCGACGTGCCGTATTCGGACCTGAACGGTTTCGGCCATTTCCTGGTCGGCGCGCTGTGGTTCTACGCCTACTGGGGCTGCCTCGCGCTGGTGTTGCTGGTGCTGGCCGCGCTGCTGTGGGTGCGCGGCACCGGCCAGGGCTGGCGCGAACGCTGGCGCGAGGCGCGCGCGCGGTTGCATGCCACGACGGCGACGGTCTCGATCGCCGCCCTGCTGGGCTTCGCGGGCCTGGGCGGCTGGATTTTCTACAACACCAACGTGCTCAACCACTACGAGAGCGGCTCGACGCAGAAACGCGAGCAGGCCGACTACGAGAAGCAGTACGCGAAGTACGCCGACCTGCCGCAGCCGCGCATCACCGCGGTGCAGGCCGACGTGGACATCCGCCCCTACCAGCGCAAGCTGTTCATTCGCGCGCATTACACCCTGGTCAACAAGCTCGCCGTGCCGGTGACCGAGCTGCTGGTGAACTACGCCGACGGCTTCGTGCCAAAGACGCTGGCCTTCGCGCCGCACGACACCGTGAGCTTCGACCGGCGCCTCGGCGTGGCGATCTACCGGCTGAAGACTCCGCTCGCCCCCGGTGCCTCGATGCCGTTCGATTTCGGGATCGACTACGCGCCGAAGGGCTTCACCAACGGCACCGGCGAGACCTTCCTGGTGCACAACGGCACGTTCTTCAACAGCAGCAGACTGCCGCAGTTCGGCTACCAGGACGGCAACCAGCTCACCGACCGCAACGACCGCCGCAAGTACGGCCTGAAGCCGGACGTGCCGCGCATGCCTCCACTGGGCGACCCGAAGGCGCGCGCCAACACCTACATCTCGAACGACGCCGACTGGATCCGCTTCGACACCACCGTCTCCACCGCCGCCGACCAGATCGCGCTGGCGCCGGGTACGCTGCAGAAGGAGTGGACGCAAGGCAACCGCCGTTACTTCCACTACGTGATGCAGCAGCCGATGCTGAACTTCTACTCGTATCTTTCCGCGCGCTACGCGGTGAGGAGCGTGGACTGGAAGGGCGTGAAGATCTCGGTCTACTACAACCCCGCGCACGCCTGGAACGTGGATCGCATGATCGAGGGTGCGAAAGATTCGCTGGACTACTACGACAGCCACTACACGCCGTACCAGTTCAGGCAGCTGCGCATCCTGGAGTTCCCCGGCTACGCCTCGTTCGCGCAGAGCTTCGCCAACACCATCCCGTTCTCCGAATCGATCGGCTTCATCGCCGACCTGCGCGACCAGGGCCTGATCGACTACGTGTACTACGTCACCGCGCACGAGGTGGCGCACCAGTGGTGGGCGCACCGGGTGATCGGCGCGAACATGCAGGGCTCGACCATGCTCAGCGAATCGCTGGCGCAGTACAGCGCGCTGATGGTGATGAAGCACAAGTACGGCGCCGACCAGATGCGCAAGTTCCTGAAGTACGAGCTGGACAGGTACCTGGCGGGACGCGCCACCGACAAGGTGGCCGAGCAGCCGCTGGCGAAGGTGGAGAACGAGCAGTACATCCACTACAACAAGGGCTCGCTGATCTTCTACGCGCTGCAGGACTACGTGGGCGAGGACAGGCTCGACGCGATCCTGAAGCAATTCCTCATCGACAAGGGCTTCCAGCAGCCGCCCTACACCACCTCGAGGGAATTCATGGACGCGTTGTCCGCCGCGCTGGGTCCGAAGTGGCAGCCGCTGCTGGACGACTTCTTCTGGAAGATCACCCTGTTCGACGACCGCATGCTGGACGCCGCCGCCAGGAAGCTGCCGGACGGCAGGTACCAGGTGACGATGAAGGTGCATGCCGGCATGACCTGGGCCGACGGCAAGGGCAAGGAAACCCCGGCCGCGCCGAACATACCGATCGCCATCGGCGTGTTCGCCGCCGCGCCCGGCGACGGCAGGGACGGCAAGCCGCTTTATCTCGAAAAGCGCATGCTGCCCGACGGCGACAGCACCCTCACCGTGACCGTGGACGGCAAGCCCGCGATGGCCGGCATCGATCCATACAACGAGCTGATCGACAAGGTGCCCGGCGACAACCGCAAGGCGGTGACGTTGCAGTAGAGAGGGGCCGGAGGCCCGGCAACCGGAGGCGCTGGCACCTCGACCCAGAAGCGGATCGCGCTGCTGGCGGGAGTTGATGGTTGCACGAGGAACAAAGCGGTTTCGTGCGCCTGCCGACGCCCGAGTGACTTCTCGCTTGGACAAGCAAAAGGGTAGCCACCCAGACCGCGGCAGCAGTTCAAAACCGCGCTGTCGCTCGCGCCAGCGCACCCGACGTCGTCACGTTCCCGTACCACCCTTCACCGCCCCCTGCACCACGCTCACCTCATGCGCGCTCGTCGGCAGGCTGAGCTCGCCGACGTCGATGCGCCGCTTCACCGCGCACAGCAGTGCGGTCTGCGCGGCCGACGTGTCGTCACTCTTCGCCCAGCCGCGCAGCAGCAGGGTCACGGTCTGGCCAGCGATGCCGTCCACCCACACGCTCGGCGCGGGTTCTGCCAGCAGCAGCGGCTCGTCCGCCAGCAGCTGCTGCAGCGTGGCCATCGCCTGCGTGAGGTCGTCGCGCCAGCTCACGCCGATCTTCAGGTCGATCCGGCGCGTACCGCGGCGGTTGAAGTTGAGGATGGCATCGCTGCCCACCTTGGCGTTCGGCACGATCGCCTCGCGGTTGTCCGGCAATACCAGCAAGGTGTGCATCAGGTTGATGCTCTCGACCGTACCCTCGATGCTGCCTGCGGTGACGTAGTCGCCCACCCGGAACGGCCGGAACATGATCAGCAGCACGCCCCAGGCGAGGTTGGAGAGCGAGCCTTGCAAGGCCAGGCCGATCGCCAGTCCCGCCGTGCCCAGCGCGGCCACCATCGGCGCCGGCGATACACCCAGCGCGGCCAGCGCCATCGCCACCAGCACCACGACCAGCACGCCGTAGACCAGGTTGCGCAGGAAGCCGCCCAGGGTGTCGTCCACCTTCGCGCGGCGCAACGCACGCTGGATGAAATTCGCCAGTCGTGCAGCCAGCCATGCACCGATCAGCAGGATCAGCAGCGCGCCCAGCAGGCGCGGGCCGACGTTGGCCGCGATGGCGGAGAGATCGACGGAGGCAAGGCGCTTCAACAGTTCGTGCATGGCGGTCACCCGGAAAGACTGGCGACGAGCCTAGCAGCCGGATCGTGTCCGTCGCGTCCCCGTCCCTGCGGGTGCCGTGCAAGGAATCACCGGGAGCGACATGACATCGCGCAGCGATGGCCCGAACGGCGATCGCCACGGATGGCGGTCACAAAAAAATGCCGCGGGCGGCATCACGCCGGGCGCGGCATGCCACCGTGCGGGGAGCGCACGGGTCTGGGTGTATCAGCGCCTGGCGACCTCGTCGCCAGCGCTGCTCTGGCTATCCCTGCCCTTGCGGTCCCGGTTGTCCGTCAGCAATTGCAACGGCTGGCCGTCGGCGAGACGGAAACGGAACTGCTGCTGCAGATCGTTCAGCTCCGCCAGGCGTGGGCAGATCGCCCTGGCGCGCGCCTCCAGCTGGCCCGAGCGCGCCTGCATTTCCTTTTCCATCGACTGGTCGACCGTATCGGCCCGGGCCTCCAGCTCGCTGGCGCGCCCGGTGAACAGCGACCACATCACGCTGCGCGTCAGTGCGCCGGCCAGCTGGTTGCTGGCCGCGGTGACCGGCTGTTCGATCGCGTCGGCGAAGTCCTGCCGGCTCCAGTGATCGGCGTTGATGCTGGCCTCCATCCCGTGCAGCGCCTCCACCCGCGACTGGTTGAGCTGGCGCACCAGCGCATCGCGATGGCGCGGGCTGCCACCCAGCGTGGCGGCCACCGTGGCCAGGGCATCGAACGCGATGCCCACCGCCTCGTGGGCGACACCGGCCATCCCGGGCAGCAGGGTGCGCATGTCGGCCTCGTAGCGGCGCAGCCGCGACGCGTCGTCCGACGACACCGCGACCGGCCGGCCATCGACGCGCAGCACGCCGTCGTGCATGAAGACCTGCGCCGGTTGCGCACCGCGGCGGCTGAAATCGATGCCGGCCGGCGTCACCCGCACGTCATAGTTGCTGTCGTAGCCGCACTGCCCGCCATGGACATCGACCCCGGCCGCCTGCACCTGCGGGCCGAGGGCGAGACCGATGGCAAGGACGAGTGCCGCGACCGTGCCGTGTCTGGACATGAGGAACCTCCCGTGGCGCGGACCTCGCGGCCCGATGCCGGCATGCATGCGCCGGCTCGTCCGCAAGGTTTGACCACACGGCCTGCAGCGGCATGCGCCATGCGTCATGCCCTGCCATCAGTCACGGTCGTCGCGACGCGGGGACCGTCAGCGGCTGCGCTCGTCGATGTCGCTGACGCGGCCGTCGACCAGGGTGACCACGATTACCCGGCCGTCGCGCCGGTACTGCCATTGCTCGCCGCGCGCAGCGTCGCCCGCCGTCGTGCGCGCGCGCTTGCCACGGCGACTGCCGCCGCGGGGAACATTGCGGTGCGATTTGTGCGAAGGCTTGCCGAGCAGCGCGGTCACCGTGACCGCGCTGTCGCCCACCACCAGCACGCGGTTGCCCACGCGCAGGCTGTCGGAGGCCGGTGCCGCAGTGGCGCAGGCGAACAGGATGCAGGCCAGCAGGCCCGCCGACCGGTGATGGTGCATGACAGGTTCCCCATGTGACCGGCGCGGCTGCGCCCTGTCACGCAGGCTAGCCCGGCCGTGGCGGCGCTCGTCACGGCCGGATGCCGGAAACCGGGTGGGCGCAGCGCGCGCCACCGCGTAGTCGCACGCCACGGATCGCGGCCCGAGAGCCTGCTCACGCCTTCAGGAATGCGCGGCGCCGTCCAGGCTGTGCATGTCCAGATGGATGCCGCGCAAGCGCGGCAGCTGTCGGCGCAAGCCCTGGGCAGACTCCTCCGGCAGATGGGCGACCGCGTGCTCGAAGGCACGCAACATGGCACTTTCGTCCTGCGCCAGGGCATGGATCCAGGCGTTGTCGCGTCGCGCGGAGACTCGCGCCATGCCATCCACCATCCGGCAGCGCAACGCGGCTCCCCAACTCCCGTGCCTGCGCGGTTCGCCGCCAGCCAGTTCCACCTCGTGCTGCAACTCGACGACCAGGGTGGCGAGCGCCTGGGCTTCCTCGCCGAGCACCGCGCGCAGGCCGGGTTCGCTCACCATCAGGGAGGCGTGACGATACAGGTGGCACAGGTCGATGCCACGGCGAATCAGCTGATTGCAGGTAGTGCGGGTGACGCTCGATATCACGTTCGCCCCCGGCGGGCGGGCAGAGAAGATGGCGCCATCCTCGTCCATGGCTACTTAGCCGGAGATTAATCCGTGCGCGGAGTTGATCGTCCGCCGCAGCCGGATGCCTGTTGGCGGCAACCCGCCGCAGCCTCGTTCAGTTGCCGATCTGCAACAGGTCCAGCGGGCGGCCGCGGTGGTCGCGCACACCCTGCTGCAACGTGGCCAGTTGCCGGATCGCCGGGCACAGGGCTTCGATCTGCGGCCGCAGCGCCTGCATCCGCTGGCGCATGCGCGGCTCCAGTTGCGTGGCCAGATTCGTCGCGCGGTCGCGCAACGCGGCGGCCGTCTGCAGGTCGCCGCTCATCGCGGCATTCAGCGCCTGCTGGCCGAGGTCGCCGGCGATCAGCGGCAACAGGTCGCCCTCGACCTGGTTGATGGTCTGGTCCATCGCGCCGCCCTGCCAGTCGTGCGTGCTGTTGCTGGCCGCGATGCGCCGCTTGAGGCTGGCCGCGTCCGCCGCCAGCCGTTGGTCCAGTTGCACCCGCGTGTCCGTGCCCAGGCCCATGCCAGCCGCTTCCTCGCGCAGACCCTGCACCGCGATGTCCACGCCGTGCTGCGCCACCGTGCGCACGCGCGGCGCCAGCGCACGCAGGTCGCGCTCGAACAGGCTCAGGCGATCCTGCTCCTCGGCACTCAGCGGCACCGCCGCACCGTCGGTGCGCAGCGTGCCCCGGCTCAACTCCACTTGCGTGGGTGCGGGCGAGGGACGGTCGAACAACACGCTACCCGGCCGCAGGGTCACGTCGTAGCTGCTGGTGGCGTGGCAGGTGGCGGCCAGGTCCTGTGCCTGCAGCGGCAACACGGCAAGCAGTGGCAGCAGGAACAGCGGCAGACGACGGAGGCGCATCGAGGGATTCCGCGGACGAGACGGCGCACCGATAACCGCTGCGGGGTCAACCCATGCTGAACACGTCGCCGCTCCACCACCAGGAAGGTCCGGAAACGTCCCTGCCACCAGCTCAGATTCGCGACTGCTGTGCCCGCACGTGCAAGCCCTGCCCGACCAGATCGATGTCGCCATCGGGCAGGGCATCCACACCACCCGTCGCCTGCTTGTCGTCCAGCCACGGGACCGGCTGTACCGGACCGGGCTCGTAGACGTTCCACTGCCCATAAGCCGGCTTCGTGCTTCCGCCTCCGATCGCGTTCAAGGCAAACGTGAACGACGTCCTGACGATGCGATAAGGCCTGGTCGCATCGCTCGCAGGAGTGAAGACCCATTGGCTCGCAGCCTCCCTGGAAGCCCTGCCGAGCAGCTCCCGCCAATGATTCAGCTCGGCGTCGCGCTTGACCACGCCCATGTCCACCTGCTGTACGGCGGCATCGGTCACCTTGCCGGCCGGATCCACCCGCATGGCCAGATAAACCGTGCCATATACCAGCGCGCGCTCCGCCGCCGGCGGGTAGACCGGCTTCTCCTGTTTCACCACCGCAATGCCGGGATGATGGTCTTGCGGACCGAAATGAACCCCTTCGATCTCAAGGCGAACCTTGTCTTCGCCCAGCGTTGTCGCCACCACGCGAACAGCAATCGGCACCCTGGCCGCCGTGGCCTTGCCATCCGTCGCCATGGGATCGAACTTCCATGTCGGAATGGCGCTGGTCAGCAGACTCCCGACCGCAGGCGGCAGCTTTTCAGGGTGGTCGATGGTGCAGGACGCCACGCTCCCATCCCGTACCTCCACGATCGTGCCGGTGACCAGCATGCTCGCCCGTACCGACCCATCTTGCGGGCTGGCAGCCAGCGCCGCCATCGACAACACCATGCCTGCGCAACACAGCAACCAGCGTTTCACGTCCACACCCTCCCTGTTGAACGACTTCATGCCATGGAAACACGCACCACATCGGCCCGGCTCAGCGGCGATGCCGGAACTGCATGCGCACCGCGGGCGCGCCCAGCCGCCAGGCCAGCCACAACAGCACGGGGATCGCGACGGCCTTCAGCGCCAGCGTGATGCGATAGACGCGCCGGGCATGCACCACTGCGTTGCGCAGGGTGGCATCGCTGCCGAGCTGGGCCAGGGCCTCGGCGCTGGCGCGGTCGAACTGCGGCCACTGCGCCAGCATCATGCCTCCGCTGACCAGCGCCCACAGCACCAGCACGCCCAGGGCCACGCGCAGCGGTGTGCGTGCCCAGGCCTGGCGCAGGATGCAGCCGGCGCACAGCACGATCAGCGCGAACGCGGCCAGCAGGTAGCCGATGTCCCAGGCCAGCATGTGGTGCATCGCGACGGTGTCGGCGGGCGACAGGCTCGTCCGTTGCGCCCACAGCAACTGCGCGTGGCCGAGGTACTGCACGCAGCCGAATGCGGCGAGCAGCAATACCAGCCATACCGCCACCCGCCAGGCTGCGAAACCGCGAGGAGCGGAGCCGGGTTCGGCCCGGGTCATCACTGCCATCAGGGCGCCGCCTTCTTCATCGCGGCAAGATCGATCAGCACCTGGCTGGAGTTCGCCTTGGGGTCGACGTCGGTGTAGACCTTGGCGATCCTGCCCTGCGGGTCGACCAGGAACGTGGTGCGCCTGGCGTAGTGCATGCCCACCATCGAGGAAAGCACGCCGTATTCGGTGGCCGCCTGGCGCCCGGTGTCGGCCAGCAGCGGGAACGGCACGTGGTACTTGGCGGCGAAGTCGGCATGCGACTTCATGTCGTCCAGGCTCACGCCCACCACCGAGGCGCCGGCCTGGCGCAGCTTGGCGACGTCGTCGCGGAAGGTGCAGACCTCGGTGGTGCAGCCGGGAGTGAAGTCCTTGGGGTAGAAGTACAACACCAGCCAGTGGCCGTGATAGTCGGCGGGACTGCGCCAGTGGCCGTCCTGGTCCTGCAGGCGGAAAGCGGGCGCCGATGCGCCGACCCGGGGCGGCGCATCGGCAGCGAGCACGGGGACGGCGAGCAGGCCGCACAACAAGACCAGCGCGAACAACAGCGGCAGGCGGCGCATGGCGATTCTCCGGAAAGGGACGGCTCCTTCCAGTGTACGCCGCGATGCACGCGAAGGGCGCCGCGCGGGCGCCCTTCGCGTCGACCTGGCGGTGTGGCTCAGCGGCGGCTGATGGTGAACTTGCCTATCGACACGCCGAGGTTGATGCCCTCGCCGTGGCCGGCCAGCGCCAGCGAGGTGGTGCCCTTGGTCAGCACCTGGGCGGTGCCGCTCTTCACCACGCCGGCTTCGGCGCCGGCCTGGGCGTAATCACCGAACACGTCATCGATGCCGCGCACATGGGTGATGTCACCGGTACCGTGGTCGATGCGGTACTTGCCGGCGGTGAGGCCTCCGCCCACCACCGAGATCTTCACCGAAGCCTGCTGGCCGTTGTCGCAGCGCACGACGCCGCTGCCCTCGGCGTGCTTGTAGATGATCGACCAGCCTGACAGGCTGAAGTCGAGATGGCATTTCACGTTCGCCTGCGCGGCGTACGCGGGCGCAACCGGCAAGGCCGTCAGTACACCTGCGCCCAGCAGCAGGGCGGCGGTCAGGGCGAGTGTGTGCTTGCTCATCGTCTTCTCCTTACAGTGGGGCAATCTGGCGCGGGATCCGTCTCCATCCGGCCGTCCGGAGGAACGTGTGCTCCAGCTTCGGCAGCTTCCCGTGACGGGCATGTGAGCCGTGCCCGCACCCGTTCATCTTGATGTTTCGCTAACGCGGCGCCGTTCAGACTTCATCGCCATCCAGCGATGTTCCGCCGCTACAGGAGCAGGCATGCCCAAGTATTCACTGGTCGGTTACGACGGCTCGGACGCCGCACGCCGCGCGTTCGCGTTCGCGATGGAACTGGCGCGCACCTGCGGCGGGCGGGTGCGCGTGGTGTCGGTGCTGCAGGTGGCCGAGGGCGGCGACACCTGCGCACTGATGATGACGGACTCCGGCACCCAGCGCATGCAGGAACTGAAGGACGAACTGGCCACGATCGCGCCGGACGCCGCCAGCCTCGCCGATGTCGAGCTGACCCACGGCAGCCCCGGCGACGTGCTGCTCGGCCAGGTCGGCCAGCACGGCATCGACCACATCGTGATCGGTCATACCGAGCGCGGCGCGCTGGCGCGCTGGCTGCTCGGTTCGGTCTCCACCAACGTGCTGGCCCGCGCCCACGTGCCGGTGACCGTGGTGCGCTGACCCGATTCAGCGGCCGGCGGGCGCCGAACCCTGTTCGCGCGGCGCCGCATCGATCTTGCGCTGCGCCTGCTGTTCCAGTTTCAGCTTCGCCACGTCGACCGGGCGGATCCTCGTGATGAAGCACGGCGGATAGCCGCGACCGACAAGCACCTTGTCGAAGTTCACCGAGACGGCGCCCCCGAAGGAGGTGAGCCCGATCGCGTTGGCGAATTCCAGGTTCTGGCAGAGGCTCACGTCCAGCAGCCAGGCGCGGTTGACCTGGGTGTAGACGGCCACCTGGCTGTCGCCCAGCGGCTCCCACGAATACAGGTTGTAGAAATGAAAGCTGCGCACCGGCGCGCCGGCCGCCGCCGCGTAGGCGGCCTGGCGCCGGGCCATCCGCTGCGCATACGGCACGCTGGAACACGCACTCAGCACCGCAGCCAGTGCGATGGCCATCCACGAAGCCTTGCAGGACATGTCTGCATCCTCCACTCGTCGGTACGCACCGGAACGCATGAATGGCGGGCGGGTGCACCGGGAAACGGGAAGCGGGTGAAGAGAAGTCGAGGAGCGGGAGCAAGCAGGTCCGGTTCTTCGCTCGCTCCTCTCCGCTTGTCCCTCGCCCCTCTATTTCCTGCCCTTCTTCGGCAGCGCCTGCCACTGGTCCGGCACGAAGCCGCCGACCTCGTAGACCAGCTCCACCTTCTTCTCGCCATCCTGCAGGGTGACCGGCAGGCTGATCTTCTTCGCCTTCTCCAGCAGCGCGATGAAGGCCTTGTCGTCGCGGATCATCAGCGCCGGCTCGCCGGTGGAGGGCGCGTAGGCCTTGATCGCGTGCACCTTGTCGTCGAACTTCGCGGCGACGGTACACTCGCCCTTGCAGACGAAGCCGCCGCGGCCATCATTGAACAGGAACGCGCTCTGGCCCCAGCTGGTGTGCCGGCGCAGCACCAGCCGCACGTGCACGCCGGCGGGCTGGCTGTCGTAGGTCGCCGCGGTGGACTGGGTGCCGCCGGCCATTGGCGCCACCTGGTATTGCCACAATGCGGCGAGGCGGGTCTTCTCGCTGTTCTCCTTCCAGCGCTTCTCGATCCCGGGCAGGGTCTGCTGCACCTCCTTCGCCGCCGCGCTGTCCGGGAAACGCTGCACGATGTCCTTGCCCATCTCCACCGCCATCTGGTCGTTGTGGATGCGCAGCAGCTGACGGTAGGTATCGAGGCTGCGCGCCGCTTCCGCGGCCTGGGCCTGGGCCTGCTGTTGCGCGGCACTCGGCGCGGGCGCGCTGCTCTGCGAGCAGCCGGCGAGGATCAGCGCGCCGGCAAGGGCGGCGACGGCAAGGCGGTGACGCGACGGCAGTATCATCATCGGCGGGGCATCCAGGGCGGAACCAGCGGCTAGCTTGGAACGAGCGCGCGCCATGGCGCAAGGCTCACTCTGCAGCAACCGGCGAGCCGTAGCGCTCGCGCAGCGCGGCGCGGTAACGGCGGCTGCACGGGATCGCGCTGCCGTCGCGCAGGCGCAGGCGCGCATCGCCGGTCTCCAGCGGCTCGATCTCGACCAGGTAGTCGAGGTTGACGAAATAGCCGCGGTGCACGCGCAGGAAGCGCGCCGGATCCAGCCGCGCCTCGATGCCGGCCATCGTGCTGCGCAACGGGTAGTCGCGTCCGCGCACGCGCAGGTTCACGTAGTTGCCCGCGGCCTGCAGCCATTCGATCTCGCTGGCGTTGACCAGGAATTCCTTGCCCAGCTTGCGCACCAGGAAACGCTGCGGCCGCTCCACCGGCTCCACCGGCGGGCCTTCGTCCGGTTCGGCCAGCAGCTTGGCCTCGCCCTGCTGGCGCAGCAACCACAGCCGCGACAGGCAGATCATCGCGACGATGATGAAATAGCTGCGGATGTCCTTCAGGTACTCGTAGCCGAAGTTCGGCCACCACGCGCCGAAACGGTAGTGCCAGCCCACCATCCCGTAAGCCAGCTTGCGCAATCCGACCATGCCCGCCACATGCACCAGGCTGAACGCCACGCTGGCCAGCAGGTGCCACGACAGGCTGTGGCGCCACGTATCGAAGCGGAACGGCCAGCGCCGCTCCACCGCCTTCACGAAGGGGATCAGCAGCAGGACCAGCAGCGAACTGCTCGATTCCCACACCCACGGCTCCCAGGCCGCCGTGCGGGCGTTGTCGATCTGCGCGACGATGCCGTTGAACACCGTGTTGAGGGTGTACAGGCTCACCCAGAAGGCCACCTCCACCGAGGGGTGCCAACGCTGGAAATCCCTGTATCCGACATCCGCCTGCTCGTTCATGCCGGCGATTCTACGTGGCCGCGGCGAAATCCCCTGTATCCCGTCCCGCACCGGAGTCGATTCGTCCCTGGCGGCCCGCGATCCGTCACCCCGGCGCTGGGAATGGCGGCGACCCGGGCCCATGCTGGCCGCCGTCCATCCCCTCCGGAGCGATACGATGAAAAGGCGCGACTTGCTGAAGGCTGCCGTCACCCTGCCCCTGCTGCCCCTGCTGATGCGCAGCGGCACGGCCCTGGCTCACGGCGGCAGCGCCCTCGCGACCACCGTGCGCTCGCGGCTGCGACCGGGCCAGCCGGGCTGGCCCGCGGCCGCGGAATGGGAGCGGCTGAAACGGCAGGTCGGCGGCCGGCTGCTGAAGCTGGAACCGCCGTTCGCCCAGGGCGACGCGTCGCAGGCGCTGAAGCAGCTCGGCAACCCGTTCGCCGTGGGCGACAATCCCGCGCTGACCCAGACCAGCGGCTGGGCCGATGCCTGGACTTCGCAACCCAGCGCCTGGGCGGTGGCGGCGGAGAGCGCCGCCGACGTGGCCGCCGCCGTCGACTTCGCCCGCCGGCACCACCTGCGGCTGGTGGTGAAGGGCGGCGGCCACAGCTACCAGGGCACCTCGGACGCGCCGGATTCGCTGCTGGTGTGGACGCGCCACATGAACCGGATCGAGCTGCACGACGCCTTCGTGCCGCAGGGTTGCGCCGGCCAGGTGGCGCCCCAGGCGGCGGTGAGCGTGCAGGCGGGCGCGATGTGGATCGACGCCTACGACGCCGTGACCACCCGCGGCGGCCGCTACGTGCAGGGCGGCGGCTGCACCACGGTGGGCGTGGCCGGGCTGGTGCAGAGCGGCGGCTTCGGCAGCTTCTCGAAGAACTGGGGCACGGCGGCGTCCAACCTGCTGGAGGCGGAGGTCGTCACCGCCGACGGCCAGGTGCGCATCGCCAACGCCTGCACGGACCCGGAGCTGTTCTGGGGCCTCAAGGGCGGCGGTGGCGGCAGCCTGGGCGTGGTCACGCGGCTGACGCTGCGCACCTTCGAACTGCCGGAGTTCTTCGGCGCGGTAAACCTCACCATCAAGGCCGACTCGGACGCGGCCTGGCGCGCCCTGATCGCCGAGGCGGTGGCCTTCTACCGGCGCGCGCTGTTCAATCCGCACTGGGGCGAGCAGATGAAATTCTACGGCGGCGACACCCTCGACATTGCCATGTCGGTCCAGGGCCTCACCCGGCAGCAGGCCGAACAGACCTGGGCGCCCTTCCTCGACTGGGTGCGTGCACGCAAGGATTGCCACGTCACCAAGCCGTTCCAGGCGCTGCTGGCACCGGCCCGGCATCTCTGGGACGCCGACTTCCTGCGCAAGTACGCGCCGGGCGCCATCGTGTCGGACGACCGGCCAGGCGCACCCCGCCATCACATGCTCTGGGCCGGCGACCATGACCAGGTCGGCTGGTTCATCCACGGCTACCAGTCGGCCTGGCTGCCGGCTTCGCTGCTGCAGCCCGGGCGGCAGGCGCAACTGGTGGAGGCCTTGTTCACCGCTTCGCAGCACTGGGGCTTCGCCCTGCATTTCAACAAGGGACTGGCCGGCGCACCGGCCGACGCGATCGCCCGCGCCCGCGACACCGCCACCCACCCGCAGGTGCTCGAGGCGTTCGCCCTGCTGATCTGCGCCAACGGCGGCGCCCCCGCCTACCCCGGCATGCCGGGCGCGCAACCCGACCTGGCCAAGGCGCGGCACGAAGCGACGGCCATCGACCAGGCGATGGACGCCATCCGCGCCGTGGCGCCCGGCGCCGGTTCCTACGTCTCGGAAAGCGACTACTTCCTGCGCGACTGGCAGCAGGGATTCTGGGGCGGCAACTATCCGCGCCTTGCCGCGGCGAAGCGCAAGTACGACCCGGAGGGCCTGTTCTTCGTGCATCACGGCGTCGGCAGCGAAGACTGGAGCGCGGACGGCTTCACCCGATTGCGGACGTAGAACGCGAATCCACCCGTACTCAGTTTTCGCTGCCCAGCGTGGAGTCGAGATGCTCCACGCTGGCGATCTCGTCCAGCCACATCCAGCAGTGCCAGTCGGGCTCGTCCGGACGCTCCAGTCGCAGCTCGCCATTGATGCCCTGGTGCTGCTCGGTGGGGTCGTAGTAAACCTGCACGGTGGCGCGTTCCGCGACCACGCCCTCGCACGTGCTGCCATCTTTCAGCATCAGGCGCACATGCCCGTTGGCAGGAAGCTCGCTTGCGAGCGCTTCGAGCGCCTGCACGGCAGCCGGGTCGGAATAGACATGTTTGGCGGATCTGCCCATCGGCGCCTATCTCCTCGGGGAAAACCGCCTCCACGATAGTCATGCGCGGAGAAAGCCCGGATCAAATCCGCGGCACGATGGCGTCAAGCCACGCCATCTGCCGGCGCACGTGACGCGACTACAATGCGCGTTCCCCGGCAAGGATTCCCATGGCGAACCCTACGTCTCCATCCGCGGCAGCGGATTCGCCGCTGCGCCACCGCGCCTTCGTGCAGTTCTGGTGCGCCCGCATCGCCTCCGGCTTCGGCTTCCAGATGCTGTCGGTGGCGGTGGGCTGGCAGATCTACGCGATCACCGGACGCGCCTTCGACCTCGGCCTGATCGGCCTGGTGCAGTTCATCCCCTCGGTGCTGCTGGCGCTGCCGGCGGGGCACGTCGCCGACCAGTTCGAGCGGCGGCGCGTGGTGCTGCTCGGGCAGATCGTGGAATGGACGGCGATCATGCTGCTGGCCGTGCTGACCCTGCTGGGGCGCATCCACGAGGACGGCATCCTCGCCCTGGTGTTCGTGATCGGCGTGGCCAAGGCCTTCGAGTCGCCCTCGATGCAGTCGCTGCTGCCCGCGCTGGTGCCGCCGGCGATCCTGCCGCGCGCGGTGGCGGTGAGCGGCTCGGCGTTCCAGATGGCGATGATCCTCGGCCCCGCGGTGGGCGGCCTGCTCTACGTGGCGGGGCCGGGCGTGGTGTATCTCGCCGCCGCCGCGCTGTACCTGGTCGCCGCGACGATGATGGCGATGCTGCGCTACGAGCAGGCGCCGCCGAAGCGCGAACCGGCCACCCTGAAGACGCTGTTCGCCGGCGTGCACTTCATCCGCGAACGCAAGGACGTGCTGGGCGTGATCTCGCTGGACCTGTTCGCGGTGCTGCTGGGCGGCGCCACCGCGCTGCTGCCGATCTTCGCGCGCGACATCCTGCATACCGGGCCGTGGGGGCTGGGCCTGCTGCGCGCGGCACCCGCGGTGGGCGCGCTGCTGATGTCGCTGTGGCTGGCGAAGCACGACCTGCAGCGCCGCGTGGGCATGACCATGTTCGCTTCCGTCGCCGGCTTCGGCGTGGCGACCCTGGCGTTCGCGGTCTCCACCGCGCTGTGGCTGTCGCTGGCCGCGCTGTTCGCGCTGGGCGCGTTCGACATGGTGAGCATGGTGATCCGCGGCTCGCTGGTGCAGCTGGACACACCCGACGCGATGCGCGGCCGGGTCAACGCGGTGAACTCGATCTTCATCAACACTTCCAACCAGCTCGGCGAATTCGAGTCGGGCATGCTCGCCGCCTGGCTGGGTGCGATGGGCGCCACCCTGGTGGGCGGCGTCGGCACGCTGCTGGTGGTGGGCGCGTGGATGGCGATGTTCCCGGGCCTGCGCCGGCGCCAGCGCCTGCAGCTGGAAGAGCCCGCCAGCGAGGCGCTGGGCAGCGCCGAATCGGTATAGCGCCGGCGGCAGTGGGCGGCCTCGTCGCGGGCGGCTAGGATCGGCGGATGAACATGTTCCCGACCCTCCGCGCCGCCGGCGTCGTCCTCGCCCTGTCCGTCCTCGCACCCGTTGCCAGCGCGGCCGCCGACGGCCCGCGCATCCTGGTCAGCTTCAGCGCGCAGGCGCGCACGCAGCCGGTGACCGGCCGCGTCTACGTGGCGGTCAGCCGCGATGCCGACAAGCCGCCGATCGAGGAGGCCGACGTCACCGGTGTGCCGCTGTTCGGCCACGACGTGGTCGCGCTGGCGCCGGGCCACGCCGTGGCGATCGACGCCAGCGATTCCGGCGCGCCGCTGGCCAGCCTGCGCCAGTTGCCCGCCGGCGACTACTGGATGCAGCCCTTCGTCAACGTCTACACCGAATTCAAGCGCGCCGACGGCCACACCGTATGGCTGCACATGGACCAGTGGGAAGGCCAGGACTGGAAGCGCTCGCCCGGCAACCTCTACGGCAAGCCGGTGAAGGTGCATTACGACCCGGCCGCGCGCACGCCGCTGCACCTGGTCGCCGACCAGGTGATCGCGCCGATCCCGTTCCCGAAAGACACGCCCCAGGTCAAACGCTTCCGCATCCGCAGCAAGCTGCTGAGCGCGTGGTGGGGCCATCCGATCTACCTGGGCGCGACCGTGCTGCTGCCGAAGGACTACGGCAAGCACCCCGGCGTGCGCTATCCGGTGATCTACGAGCAGGGCCACTTCTCCACCGCCGCGCCGGGCGGCTTCGATCGTCCGAAGAGCGGCTTCCGCGACTACTGGCTGGCCGACGGCACGCCGCGCTACATCATGGTGAGCCTGCAGCATCCCTCGCCGTACTACGACGATTCCTACGCGGTGGACTCGGCCAACGAAGGCCCCTACGACGACGCCATCCACCAGGAGCTGCTGCCGGAGATCGCGCGGCGCTTCCGCACCATCGAGCAGCCCTGGGCGCGCATCCTCGAAGGCGGCTCCACCGGCGGCTGGATCACCGTGGCGCAGACCGTGTTCCACCCGGACTTCTACGGCGGCGCGTTCGCCTCCTGCCCGGATGCGCTGGATTTCCGCTACCACCAGGTGGTGAACATCTACGACGACGCCAACGCCTACTGGATCGACAAGGGCTGGATGAAGGTCGAGCGCGTGGACATGCGCCAGCCGGACGGCAACGTCAAGGCGATGATGAAGGACGAGAACTGGTACGAGCTGGCGGTGGGCGACCACGACCGTTCCGGCGGCCAGTGGGACATCTGGGAGGCCGCCTTCGGGCCGGTCGGCGCGGACGGTTATCCGCAGCGGCTGTGGAACAAGCGCAGCGGCGTCATCGACCATCAGGTGGCGGCGTACTGGAAGCAGCATTTCGACCTGCGCCATCTGCTGGAAACGCAGTGGCGCACGCTGGGGCCGAAGCTGGCCGGCAAGCTGCACATCTACGTCGGCGACATGGACACCTACAACCTCAACATGGGCGTGCGCGCGATGGACGCCTTCCTGCGCAGCGCGCGCGATCCCGCCTTCGGCGGCAGCGTCACCTACCAGCCGATGGCGCCGCACTGCTGGGGGCCGCGCGGCAAGCAGCTGATCGACACCATCACCACCTACGTCGACGGCCATGCGCCCGCGAACGCGGACCTCCGGAGCTGGCGGTACTGAGAGTGCGTTCCGCACGCCGCCTGCCCGCGACGAATTCCTTCCGTGGAGGGCTTCGTCCTGAACGCGGGCGCGCAGCCTTTACGCATCTCTCACGCAGGCGCTGGCAGCGTGACGTCGTTCCCACAGGAGTACGTCATGAGCACGCGCCGCGACATCGAACAGGGCATGGACGAACTTGGCGACCGCATGCGCCACTACGCCGATGGCGCCGGCGACACCGCGCGCGGCTGGGTCGCCCGCGGGCGGCACGCGGCGGCGCGCTTCGACGGTGACGGCTACCGGCACCGGCTGGCGCGCGCGGCCGAGGATTTCGTCGACGAGGCGAACTATCGCTACCGGCGGCTGAAGCGCCAGGTGAACCGCCACCCGGTCGCCACCGTCGCGATCGTGGCCGGCACCGTCGGCGCCTTCCTGCTGCTGCGCCGGGTCCTGCGCGACAACGACGAGGACTGAGCCCGCGGAAGCCGGAAGCCGGCGCCGCTGCTAAGCTGGCGGCTGCCATCCGCGCGACCGTCGCCATGTCCCAGGAACTGCGTTTCCATCATCCGCTCGCGTTCTGGCTGGGTTGCGTCGCGGTGGCGTCCGGCGTGCTGCTGCACATGCCGATGTACCTGATGGCGGCGCCGATGCACTACCGCCTCGCCGGCATGCCGATGGACATCGGCATGGCCATCGGCATGGTGCTGATCCCCTGCGGCGTGCTGCTGGCCAGCTACGGCCTGATGCCGCGCATGGCCCAGCTGCGGCAGAGCCTGCACGGGCACGACAACCTCCGGCACTTCCACATCGCCGACGGCGTGCCGCTGCGGCGCGAGCACTGGACGCTGGTGGCGGCACTGGCGGTGGCGCTGGCGATCGACGTGATGAAGCCCGCCTCGCTGGCCTTCGTGATGCCGGGCATGACGGCGGAATACGGCATCGGCATGACGACCGCGGGCTGGCTGGCGCTGTCGGCGCTGACCGGCACCGCGCTCGGTTCGCTGGCGTGGGGGCGTCTGGCCGACCTGTTCGGCCGGCGTGCGGCGATCCTGCTGTCGGCGATCCTGTTCATGGGCACCGCGATCTGCGGCACGATGCCGGCGTTCGGCTGGAACCTGGTGATGTGCTTCCTGATGGGCGCCGCGGCCGGCGGCATGCTGCCGATCGCGTTCACCCTGATGGCCGAGACGATTCCCGCCGCGCACCGCGGCTGGCTGCTGGTGGCATTGGGCGGGGTGGGCACGTCGGCCGGCTATCTCGCCGCCTCCGGCGCCGCGACCCTGCTGGAACCCAGCTTCAGCTGGCGCTCGCTGTGGCTGCTGAACCTGCCAACCGGCGCGCTGATCGTGTTCCTCAACCGCTACATTCCCGAGTCGCCGCGCTTCCTCTCCAATGTCGGCCTGCACGCCCAGGCACGCGCGGTGCTGGCCCGTTTCACCGGGGCGCGCGCCGCGGTGGTGGCCGACCCCGCCGGCACCGACGCCGATCCGCCCATCCTGGAGAGCCTGCATCCGGCGGCCGACCTGCGCCAGCTGCTGCGCGGCCGCCATGCGCGCATCACCGCGGGACTGGCAACCTGCGGGCTGGCCTGGGGGCTGGTGAATTTCGGCTTCCTGCTGTGGCTGCCGGCCAATCTCGCCAGGCTGGGCGTGGACGCCCACGGCGCCAGCGCGCTGCTGGCGCGCTCGGCGCTGTTCGCGGTGCCCGGCACGGTCGCGGTGGTGTGGCTGTACCAGCGCTGGAGCAGCTTCCGCAGCCTGGTGCTGTTCATCGCATTGACCGCGCTGGCGCTGCTGGGCTTCTGCGCGATCGCGCTCAGCGACGCGCGCGACGGGACGCTCACCATCGCCGCCACCGTGGCGCTGCTGGTGAGCAGCAGCGGAGTGATCGCCACCATGCTGCCCTATTCCGCGGAGATCTATCCGGTACACCTGCGCGGCACCGGCTCGGGCCTGATCGCCGCCAGCTCGAAGGCCGGCGGCATCCTCGGCGCGGGCCTGGGCGTGCTCGGGCTGTTCGGGCACTTCGCGCTGTCGGCGCTGCTGATCGCGCTGCCGATGGCCGCGGCCGGCTGGCTGCTGGCGCGCCACGGCATCGAGACCCGCGGGCACGCGCTGGAGGCGATCCAGCGCACGCTGTCGGAATAGCTTTATTGAAGAGTGCGGCCAGGGATGGCCGCCCGTTTGATTTCCGCGATCAAGGATGATCGCAAAAGCAAAGAGTGCGGGCGGGGATGGCTGCCCGTTTGATTCCCGCGATCAGGGACGATCGCAAAAGTGAAGGTGCGACCAGAGACGATCGCGAAAAGCAAGGGCCGCCTCGCGGCGGCCCTTGCTGGATCGGCTGTCCTGCCGACTCACACCGTGAGCGGGTTGGGCTTGTCCGGATCGAGCTTGTATTCCTTGATCGCGCGGGCCACGTCCTTGGCGTTGACCTTGCCGTCCTTCGCCAGCGCGGCCAGCGCGGCGTGGGCGATCCAGTAGCGGTCCACCTCGAAGAACCCGCGCAGGTGCGCGCGGGTGTCCGAGCGGCCGTAGCCGTCGGTGCCGAGCACGGTGTAGCGCATGCCGTCGGGCAGGAAGGCGCGGATCTGGTCGGCGTACTCGCGCACGTAGTCGGTGGCGGCGATCGCCGGGCCGCTGCGGCCCTCCAGCAGGCCGGCGACGTAGGGCACGCGCGGCTTGTCCTCGGGATGCAGGCGGTTCCAGCGCTCGGCGTCGAAGCCGTCGCGGCGCAGCTCGATGAAGCTGGGCACCGACCAGATATCGGACTTCACGCCGAAATCCTGCTCCAGCAGCTCGGCTGCCGCGATCACCTCGCGCAGGATGGTGCCGGAACCCAGCAGTTGCACGCGCGGCTCGCCCTTCTTCGGTTTGCCGCCGTCCTTGAACAGGTACATGCCCTTGATGATGCCCTCGGCGCTGCCTTCGGGCATGTCCGGATGAGCGTAGTTCTCGTTCATCACGGTGAGGTAGTAGTAGTGGTCCTCCTGCTCCTGCATCATGCTGCGCACGCCATCCTGCAGGATCACCGCCACCTCGTAGGAGAAGGTGGGGTCGTAGGCCTTCACGTTGGGAATGGTACCGGCCATCAGGTGCGAGTGGCCGTCCTCGTGCTGCAGGCCCTCGCCGTTGAGCGTGGTGCGGCCCGAGGTGCCGCCGACCAGGAAGCCGCGCGCGCGCATGTCGCCCGCCGCCCAGCACAGGTCGCCGATGCGCTGGAAACCGAACATCGAGTAGTAGATGAAGAACGGCAGCATCGCCTGGTTGCTGACGCTGTAGCTGGTGGCCGCGGCCAGCCACGACGCCATGCCGCCGGCCTCGCTGATGCCCTGCTGCAGCACCTGGCCCTTCTGGTCCTCGCGGTAGTACAGCAGCTGGTCGGAATCCTGCGGGCGGTACTTCTGGCCGAACGGCGCGTAGATGCCGATCTGGCGGAACATGCCTTCCATGCCGAAGGTGCGCGCCTCGTCGGCCACGATCGGCACCACGCGCTCGCCCAGCTGCTTGTCGCGCAGCAGCAGGTTCATGCCGCGCACCAGCGCCATCGTGGTGCTGATCTCGCGGTCGCCGGTGCCCTTGGTGATCTGCTCGAACGCGGCGAGCTCGGGCGCCTTCAGCCTGGCGTCGGCCTTGCGGCGACGCTGCGGCAGGAAGCCACCCAGCGCGCGACGGCGCTCCATCATGTACTCGACTTCCGGCGAATTCTTGCCGGGGTGGAAGTACGGCACCTCGTGCAGCTTGTCGTCGGCGATCGGGATCTGGAAGCGGTCGCGGAAATGCCGCACCGCCTCGTCGTCCAGCTTCTTCTGCTGGTGCGTGGGGTTCTGCGACTCGCCGCTGCCGATGCCCATGCCATAGCCCTTCACCGTCTTGGCGAGGATCACCGTGGGCATGCCCTTGGTCTGCGACGCCGCGTGGTAGGCCGCGTAGACCTTGTGCGGGTCGTGGCCGCCGCGGTTCAGGCGCCAGATGTCGTCGTCGCTGAGGTTGGCGACCATCTCGCGCGTCTGCGGGTACTTGCCGAAGAAGTGTTCGCGCGTGTACGCGCCGCCGAAGGCCTTGCAGGCCTGGTACTCGCCGTCGACGGTTTCCATCATCAGCTTGCGCAGCACGCCGTCCTTGTCGCGCGCGAGGAGCGGATCCCAGTAGCTGCCCCAGATCACCTTGATCGCGTTCCAGCCGGCGCCGCGGAACACGCCTTCCAGTTCCTGGATGATCTTGCCGTTGCCGCGCACCGGGCCGTCCAGGCGCTGCAGGTTGCAGTTGATCACGAACACCAGGTTGTCCAGGCCTTCGCGGCCGGCCAGCGCGATCGCGCCCAGCGATTCGGGCTCGTCGGTCTCGCCGTCGCCCATGAAGCACCAGATCTTGCGGTCGGACTTCGGCACCAGGCCGCGGTGTTCCAGGTACTTCCAGAACTGCGCCTGGTAGATCGCCTGGATCGGGCCCAGGCCCATCGACACCGTGGGCACCTGCCAGTAGTCCGGCATCAGCCACGGATGCGGGTAGGACGACAGCGCGCGGCCCTTGCCGACCACTTCCATGCGGAACAGGTCGAGCTGGTCCTCGGCGATGCGGCCTTCGAGGAAGGAGCGCGCGTAGATGCCGGGGCTGGAATGGCCCTGGTGGAACACCAGGTCGCCCGGGTGGTCGGCGCTGGGCGCGCGCCAGAAATGGTTGAAGCCCACGTCGTACAGCGTGGCGGAGGAGGCGAAGCTAGCGATGTGGCCGCCCAGCTCGCCCGGCTTGCGGTTCGCGCGCACCACCATCGCCATCGCGTTCCAGCGGATCAGCGAGCGGATGCGCCATTCCATCGCCGCGTCGCCAGGGCTCTTCGCCTCGTTGGCCGGCGCGATGGTGTTGACATAGGCGGTGGTGGGATCGAACGGCAGGTAGCCGCCGGCACGACGCGTCGAGTCGACCATCTGCTCAAGCAGGTAGTGCGCGCGCTCGGTGCCGTCATGGCTGATGACCGCGTTGAGCGAGTCGATCCACTCGCGGGTTTCGGTGGGATCGAGATCCTGGTTGAGGACGTCGTCGAGTTGATCCATGGGGGAGATTCTCCGCAGCGCCGCGCGGCGCAGTGCCTGTAGGGGAGCCGTTGCCGGGGAAAGCGGCAGGCCGACGTCCAAGTCTAGCCTTCGCGGCACATCGCTGCCAGTTGGACGTCCGTCGATGGGGGCCATGCGGCGGCGCATGGGGCACGGCTTTCTCCCTCTCTCCGCCGGGGAAGGGGTCGGGGAGAGGGCCGGGGTGAGGGCCGGGGTGAGGGGACAGGCTGGCGACAGTGGAGCGACGAAGCGCGCTTCGATGGCGCATCTTCGCGAGCACCCGCCCCTCTCCTCAATCCTCTCCCCACCGGGGAGAGGAGGCGAAGGCGGTGAGCGGGTTCGCCTGCCAGGCGTTGCGGAATACGACGGCGCCACGCTTCGGCATCGGCACCCCAATTTGATGCCCGCGGCTAGCAGGCTGTCGAAGACGGCCTGCTAGCCGCGGGCACGGATCTGCGCATCCACCGCGGCAACCGCAGTCATGTTGACCACGCGGCGCACGCTGGAAGCAGAGGTGAGAATATGTGCCGGCTTGTCCACGCCCATCAGGATCGGCCCGATCGCCACGCCGTCGGTCATCACCCGCACCATGTTGTAGACGATGTTGGCGGCGTCCAGGTTGGGCAGCACGAACAGGTTGGCGCGGCCGGTGAGCGTGGTGCCGGGGAAGACGCGCCGGCGCAGCGCCTCGTCCCAGGCGGTGTCGGCCTGCATCTCGCCGTCCATCTCCAGCTTGGGCGCGCGCGCCTTGAGGATCTCGCGCACCTTGCGCATCTTCGCCGCGCTGGGGTTGTCGTGGCTGCCGAAGTTGGAATGCGACAGCAGCGCCACCTTGGGCTCGATGCCGAACAGCTTCAGGCGGTACGAGGCCTGCAGCGTGGCCTCGGCGATCTGCTCGGCGCTGGGGTCGAGCTGCACGTGGGTGTCGAGGAAGAACCACGCGCCCTTGTCGTTGATCACGCCGGTCATCGCCGAAGTGCACTGCACGCCCGGATCCAGCCCGAACACGCTGCGCAGGTAGCCCAGCTTCTTGTGGTAGCGGCCGACCAGGCCGCAGATCAGCGCGTCGGCCTCGCCGCGCTTCACCATCATCGCGGCGATCAGGGTGGTCCGCGAGCGCATCAGGGCCTTCGCCGCATCCGGCGTCACGCCGCGGCGCTCGGTCATCGCGTGGTACTGCTGCCAGTATTCGTTGAAGCGCGGATCGTCGTTGATGTTGGTGAGCTCGAAATCCACGCCCTGGCGCATGCGCAGGCCCAGCCGCTGGATGCGCATGTCGATCACTTCAGGCCGGCCGATCAGGATCGGGAAGGCCAGCTTGTAGTCGATCACCGACTGCACCGCGCGCAGCACGGTCTCTTCCTCGCCCTCAGCGTAGACCACGCGCTTGAGGTCGGAGCGGGCACGGTCGTACACCGGCTTCATGATCAGGCCGGTGCGGTAGATGAACTGGCCGAGCTTCTCCCTGTACGCATCCATGTCGGCGATCGGCCGCGTGGCCACGCCCGAGTCCATCGCCGCCTGCGCCACCGCCGGCGCCAGCATCACCAGCAGGCGCGGATCGAACGGGCGCGGGATCAGGTAGTCGGGGCCGAACGAGGGCACTTCGCCGCCGTAGGCGCTGCCGAGATCCGAGGCTTCCATCCGTGCCAGTTCGGCGATCGCGCGCACGCAGGCGGTCTTCATCGCCTCGTTGATGCCGGTGGCGCCCACGTCCAGCGCGCCGCGGAAGATGTAGGGGAAGCACACCGCGTTGTTGACCTGGTTCGGGTAATCCGAACGGCCGGTGGCGATGATGCAGTCGGGCCGCGCCTTCTTCGCCTCCTCCGGCATGATCTCCGGCGTGGGGTTGGCCAGCGCCAGGATGATCGGCCGGTCGGCCATCGTGGCCACCATCTCCGGCTTCAGGATGCCGCCGGCGGAGAGACCCAGGAACACGTCGGCGCCGGCCACGATCTCGGCCAGCGTGCGCTTGCCGGTGTCGCGCGCGTAGCGCGCCTTGTCCGGGTCGAGGTGGTCGCGCCCCTGGTAGATCACGCCCTCGCGGTCGAAGGCGAGGATGTGCTCCGGCTTCGCGCCCAGCGCCACCAGCATGTCGAGGCAGGCGATGCCGGCCGCGCCGGCGCCGGTGGTGGCGATGCGCACGTCGCCGATCTGCTTGCCCACCACTTCCAGCGCGTTGAGCACGGCGGCGCCGACGATGATCGCGGTGCCGTGCTGGTCGTCGTGGAACACCGGGATCTTCATGCGCTCGCGCAGCTTGCGCTCGACGATGAAGCATTCCGGCGCTTTGATGTCTTCCAGGTTGATGCCGCCGAAGGTGGGCTCCATCGCGGCGATGATCTCGACCAGCTTGTCCGGGTCGCGCTCGGCGAGCTCGATGTCGAACACGTCGATGCCGGCGAACTTCTGGAACAGCACGCCCTTGCCTTCCATCACCGGCTTGCCGGCCAGCGGGCCGATGTCGCCCAGGCCCAGCACCGCGGTGCCGTTGGTGATCACCGCCACCAGGTTGCCGCGCGCGGTCATCTCGCTGGCCGCGTTCGGGTCCTCGACGATGGCCTCGCAGGCGTAGGCCACGCCCGGCGAATAGGCCAGCGACAGGTCGCGCTGGGTCAGCAGCGGCGTGGTCGGGCTCACCTTGATCTTGCCCGGGCGCGGGTGGCGGTGGTACTCGAGCGCCGCGTGGCGCAGGTCTTCGGAGTGGGCCATGGAGGGGGCTTTTCGTGGGATTCGGGGGCCGCAAGGCGGCGTGCGACATGGTAGCACCGGGCACCGCCCGGGCCGCGGCTATAGAGCCTGTTCCATATCTCCACGTAGCTCGCGGAGATATGGAACAGGTTCTAAACGCCCAGCGACAGTTCGTCGGCGTGCACCTTGCCCATGCGGATGCCGTTGACGAACACCGAGAACGCCAGCTTGCCGGCCAGGCCGTGCACGTGTTGCATCCACGGCGGCAGCCAGCGCGGCGGCGCGATCGCGCCGGATTCGAAATGCGGCTGCAGCGCCACCACGTCGTGCAGGGTGAGCTTGCCGGCGAACAGGTGGCGCAGCATATCCAGGCGCCGCTGCTTCAGCGCCCAGCGGAAGAAGGTGTGCACGGTGAGCAGGCCGGAGAGGTAGACGTTGTCCTTGGCGAACGCCGCGCCGCCGCCCAGCGGCACGCCGCGGAACACGCGCTGGGCGGAATGGAAGCTGTCCGCCGCGTTCTGTCCGCGCTCGGCGAAGAACTTGTACACCTCGACGAAATCGGCGCCGGACAGCGCCATGTCGATCGCCAGGATGCGCAGGCTGATGCGCTTCAGCCGCGCGATGTCGATCGCGCCCGACATCAGCTCGGCGAACACCGCCAATCCTTCCTGCGTGGCGGTGACCCGCGGCGAGGTGCGTCCCAGCGAGGCCAGCAGCGGCTGCGCACGACCATTCAGTGCGGTGAGCGTGTGCACCAGCGCCTCGTGCGCCAGCAACTGGTGGCGGTCGTAGTCGCTGAAGCTGGCGCCGCCGCGCAGGCGGATGCGGGTGGCGCCGGCGGCGGCCTTGGCGGTGAGCTCGGGGTCGACTTCCACCTTCACCAGGCCCACGCCGAAGAAGCCATCCAGCGTGTGCGCCAGCTCGTCGCGCAACGCCTCGGCGGTGATGCCCTCGCGCGCATCGTCGCCCAGCAGGTCGGCGCCCAGCTCGTCCGACAGCTCCACGAAGTAGCGCGCCGCATCGAGGTTGCTGCGCTGGCTGCCGGGGATCGCATCGCCGGGCCGGCCGTACAGCGCGATCGACGGCGCGCTGACGCCGTCGCTGCCCACCGCCTCCAGCATCTCCGCCGCGATGCGCCAGGATTCGGCGGTACGCGCCAGGTAGTCGCCCAGCGGGTCGCCACCCAGCGCCGCCGTCTCGCGCTCGATCGCCGCCAGTTCGGCGCGCGCGGCCGCGAGGTCGGGCCGCTGGTAGCTCACCTCGGGCAGGGCGAACCGGCCCGCGGCGTAGTCCGCGATCATGCGGTTCTCCAGCGACGCCGGCCACGCCACCGTGGGCAGGATGTGGATGCCCTTCACCGCGGCCAGCAGGCGCTGGTCGAGCGCGGCGCAGTGCTGCAGATCGGGGCTCAGGTCCTTCATGCGCGTCGCCGCGAGTCGGCCATGCGCCGGCGCAACTCGGCACTGATGGCGCGCCCCTTGTGCGGAGGCGCGAAAAAGCGGACACGGTCGCCCAGTGCACATGGCAGCCCCAGCTCCAGCGTGACGAGACTGCCCACGCGCTCCGCCTCCACCGAAGTGATGTTGGCCAGCGGCATGCGGATGGACTGGCCGGCGCGCTTGAGCAGCAGCTCGCCGCTGTCGATCCAGGCCTCGTCGACCACGCCGGCCGCGAGCAGGCCCCGGCTGCGAGCCGACAGGGCCGAAATCAGCGGCATCATCGAGGCAGCCATCATCACCCATGGCATCGAACCGCCATGATGACGGCTCAGCCATGCCGCTGCTGCCAGCAGCGCCATGGCCATGATGGCCAGGGTGATTGCGCGGTCGTAGCGCGGCTTGATCACCGATGAAAGTCGTCGCATCTCAGGTGGTCCTTGCCGGGTTGGCCATCGTGATGCGTCTCCTCAATCGCGTTCGCGCCGGCCGCGTGGCGCATGCGGCCGTTCAGCTGGCCGCCCGCCGCGCTGGCGACGCAGCTTCGCCTCCAGCGTGGCGGCCTGTTCCTCGCGCTCGTCGCGCAGCTTGAGGTAGTTGCGCCAGCGTTCGGGCGACAGCTCGCCGCTGTCCAGCGCGGCCTGCACCGCGCAGCCCGGCTCGCTGCCGTGGCCGCAGTCGGCGAAGCGGCAGGCTTCGGCCAGGTCCTCGATGTCGGCGAACAGGTCGAGGTTTTCCTCGCCGGTGAGCTTCAGCTCGCGCATGCCGGGCGTGTCGATCAGGCAACCGCCGGTGGGCAGCTGCAGCAGCGCGCGGTGGGTGGTGGTGTGGCGGCCGCGGCTGTCCTGGTGGCGCACCGCGCCGGTGGCCATCCGGTCGATGCCGAGCAGGGTGTTGGTGAGCGTGGACTTGCCCGCGCCGGAGGAACCCACCAGCACCGCGCTGTCGCCGGGCTGCAGGCAGGGCGCGAGCTGCGCCGCGCTGGCCGGATCCTTGCCGTTGATCGCGTGGATCGCCGTGCCGGGTGCCAGCCGCGCGCGCAGTTCGGCGATGCGCTCGGCGGCGTCCGCGTGCAGGTCGGTCTTGCTCAGCAGCACCACCGGCCGGGCGCCGGAATCCTCGATCAGCGAGAGGTAGCGCTCGATGCGTGCCGGGCTGTAGTCGCCGTCCAGGCCGGTGAGCACCAGCACGTAGTCGATGTTTGTGGCGATGATCTGCCGCGCGTAGCGTTCGCCCGCGGCGGCGCGCGACAGCACGGTGCGCCGCGGCAGCACGGCGACGATGTGCGGCGGCTGGCCGGGCTCGATCTCCACGAAATCGCCTACCGCCGGCCGCTCGGCCGGATCGATGCCGCGCTTCAGGAACTGCCCCGCCGGCTGCGCACCGAAGCTGTGCTCGCCATCGTGCAACTCGTAGCCGGTGCGGTGTTGCGCCACCACCCGCGCCAGCCGCCGGCCTGTCGCGGGCAATGCTTCGCCGCGCCAGCCGATGCGCCGCAACAGCTCTAACGTTTCGGCATCGCTCATGAGTCAGGGGAATTCGACATGTGGTGCGATTATGCCCTGCCCCGGAAACGCCCGCGCAAAGCCAGCTGGCCGGCTCGCGCTGCATCGCAGCATCCTGCTAGGATCGACGGCAATCCGGCTGCGCGCCGGCCCCGACCCACGAGGATTCCCGCGTTGGCTTCGATCAGACCCAGCACGCATCTGGCAGACGTGCGTTACGAGATCCGCGGCGCGCTCACCCGGCGCGCCCGCGAGCTGGAGGCCGCCGGCCGCGACATCATCAAGCTCAACATCGGCAACCCCGGCCGTTACGGTTTCGACACCCCCCCGCATCTGCGCGAAGCCATCGCCGGCCACCTGCGCGACAGCGAGGCCTATGGCCATGAACAGGGCCTGGAAGCCGCCCGCGAAGCCATCGCCGCACAGCAGCGTGCGCGCGGCGCACGCCATGTGGACGTGGAGCGCATCTTCATCGGCAACGGCGTCAGCGAGCTGATCGACCTCAGCCTGCGTGCCCTGCTGCAACCCGGCGACGAGGTGCTGCTGCCCAGCCCCGACTACCCGTTGTGGAGCGCCGCCACCATCCTCAACGGCGGCCAGCCGCGCTATTACCGCTGCCTCGCGGAGAACGGCCACCAGCCCGACCCGGACGAGATCGAGGCGCTGGTCACCCCGCGCACCCGCGCCCTGGTGCTGATCAACCCGAACAACCCCACCGGCGCGATCTACCCGCGCGCGCTGCTGGAACGCATCGTGGCGGTGGCCGCACGGAACGACCTGCTGCTGCTGACCGACGAGATCTACGACGAGATCCTCTACGACGACATGCCGTTCCAGCCGCTGGCCGCCGTGGCCGGCAACCTTCCCTGCGTGAGCTTCGGTGGCCTCAGCAAGGTGCATCGCGCCTGCGGCTACCGGGTGGGCTGGCTGAGCCTGTCCGGCGAGCCCGCACGCAGCGCCGAATACCGCGACGCGCTGCAGCTGCTGGCCGCGCTGCGGCTGTGCGCGAATGTCACCGCGCAATGGGCGGTGATTCCGGCGCTGCAGGACGCGCCCACCATCACCGCGCTCACCGCGCCCGGCGGCCGGTTGCACGAGGCGCGCCAGGCCGTGCTCGACGGCGTGGCCGCCAGCAGGTATCTGGAACTGGTGTCGCCCGCCGGTGCGCTGTACGCCTTCCCCCAGGTACGGGCGGAGGCCATGCCCGGCTTCGACGACAATGCCTTCGCGTTGCGCCTGCTGGAGGAAGAGCACGTGCTGGTGGTGCCCGGTTCCAGTTTCAACGTGGCAGCCAGCCGTCACCTGCGCCTCACCCTGCTGCCGCAACCGGCCCAGCTGCGCGAGGTGTTCGTGCGCATCGAGCGGGTGCTGGCGCGCATGGCGGCGCAACAGCCGCGCCGCGCCGTCGCATGACTCAAGGCCCCCGCCCCCGCCCACGGCAGGGAGATTCGGGAGAAGGCGCATGCCACTGACCTACCTCGCCCTCGGCGACTCCTACACCATCGGCGAGAGCGTGCCGGCGGAGGGCCGCTGGCCCATGCAACTGGCCGCCGCGCTGCGCGGCGAGGGCCTCCCCCTGGCCGAGCCCGCGATCCTCGCCACCACCGGCTGGACCACCGACGAACTTTCCGCGGCGATGGACGAGGCCGGCTTCGCGCCGCCCTGGGACCTGGTCAGCCTGCTGATCGGGGTCAACAACCAGTACCGCGGCCGCGACGTGGGTGAGTACCGCGGGGAATTCCACCGCCTGCTGGAACGCGCGGCCGCATTGGCCGGCGAACGCCCCGACCGGGTGCTGGTGCTGTCCATCCCCGACTGGGGCGTGACCCCGTTCGCCCGCGACAGCGGCCGCGACATCGCGCGCATCGCCGCCGAACTGGACGCGTACAACGCCACTGCCCGCGAGGAAACCCTGCGGCTGGGCGCACGCTGGGTGGACATCACGCCGATCTCGCGCCAGCACCCCGCCCTGCTCGCCGGCGACGGCCTGCACCCCTCGGCCGCGCAATACGCCCTGTGGGCCGAAGCTGCGCTGCCCGCGGCCCGCGCCATGCTTGCCGCCGCGTCTGCGGCTTGAAGCCGCGCGGCGGCGCCGGCATATCGGGCGTATCATTGCCCTCTTTGCCGGAGCCCCTCATGTCCCTCGACACCGCCACCCGCGAACGCATCGAAACCCTGCTCAAGAGCCACCGCGTGGTGCTGTTCATGAAGGGCAACCGCCACGCGCCAGCCTGCGGCTTCTCCGCCGCCGCGACGAACACGCTCAACGAACTCCTGCCCGAATACCACACCGTGAACGTGCTGGAGGACCCGGAGATCCGCGAGGGCATCAAGGCCTACGGCGACTGGCCCACCATCCCGCAGCTCTACGTGGAAGGCGAGCTGGTCGGCGGTGCCGACATCATCCGCCAGATGTACGGCAGCGGCGAACTGCATGCGCTGTTCGGCGTCGCCGCGCCCGACCGCACCCCGCCGGAAATCACCATCACCGATGCGGCCGCCAAGGCCATCCGCGAAGGCACCGCGAACGCGCAGGGCCTGGCCCTGCACCTGGAGATCGGCCCCGACCACAGCGCCGGCTTCCAGCTCGCCCCGGCCAGCGAACACGACATCGTGGCCCATGCCAACGGTCTGGAAGTGCACTTCGACCCGGCCAGCGCCCAGCGTGCCAAGGGCATCGTGATCGACTGGGTCTCCACCGTGCAGGGCGAAGGCCTGAGCCTGAAGTTTCCCGGCGCCCAGGAAGTGAAGTCGCTGACCGTGCAGGAGCTGCAACAACGCCTCGCCGCCGGCAGCATCACCCTGGTCGACGTGCGCCCCGCCGCCAGCCGGGCCGAGCTCTCCCCGCTGCCGCAGGCGCGCATCCTCGAAGACGAAGGCTACGAAGCGCTTGCCACCCTGCCCAGGGACACCGCGCTTGCCTTCATCTGCCAGCGCGGCATCTCCAGCCAAGGCGTGGCCGAACGCTTCGCCGCGCACGGGTTCAGCGACGTGTACAACGTGGCGGGCGGGATGATGGCATGGGCCGCGCAAACCGATCCCGGCGCACTGCCCCACTGAATTTCGGCGCGGGATGCCCCAATCCCGCGCTTCGTCACCGCCCGATCGCCCCACCCTGCGCGTACGCCATCCATGAGCACGCGGGCGTCGGCATCCGGATTGCCGCCCGACGCATCGCGCCTGCGCTCCCCGCCGCGGGAGCGTCGATGGCATGCAAGCAACCCGAGGACGCCGAACGTGCCCTGTTCGGCGTCCTGGCACTAGTACCGGACTGCGCCGAAGCGAATCGGTTGATGGGCATTCATGTGCAGATGCACGGGAACCATGCCGAGGAAGTGGAATTTCCGCAGCAGGTGCTCGCGGTGCGCCCGGACGCCACCGCCACATGAATCCCGGCAGCGTCACCTACGAGGCGTAGCATCGACGATGCCTTGCCGCACCTGCAGCACGCCTGCGAACTGGCACCAGGCCCGCCCATCGGCGGATACAACCCCGGCAATCCGGTTCACCATGAGGCCAACTTCGAGGCATTGATCCAGGCGCCGCCACTCGATCCTGCCCCATGTCCTTCGCAACTGTGCCTGGTCCATGCCCAGGCCGACCTTGGCAACATTACTGTTGGCTATCCGCAGCCGCCGAAAGATTTTGCGCAACCAACGCTGCTGCAGGATCCGGGTTCTTGCTGCCCAATCCTCAAGACCGAACCAATCCCGCGTTCAGCGACTACGCTCCCGCCGGACCCCATCGCGCAGCCATCCACGCCACGTCCACCATGCCGGCTCCCGGCCCATCCTGCTGGCGGAGCACCCTTGTGTGGGTGAAGGTCACCATGCACTTGCCGCTCTACTCGGGGCATTGCACTGACCTTCCGTCGCGAACGGCATGAAGCCCAAGAGTCACCACTGCGCAAGACAGTGGGTCACAAAGCGACGACCGGCCAAGAGCCCCGTCTTGTGCGCGCAGTCGATCTCGAACATGCGGCAGCCGTGGCCGGGTGAATTCGACATCAGCCACGCAGCCCGTGACTCAAGCACTCATTCTACGAGTCCGAGCCAGAAAGATTTTCGCCGCGCAAACACACCTTTGCAGCTGTATCGATACCCCGAACCGCACCGGGACAAGCCAGTCTTAACGCCGGCAATCGAGCCGCGAGGGCCTGGCCCAGCAGCAACGTATCGCGCGTCAATAATGTCTTGCATGAATCGTATTTTTTTGCGAAATGTCGCAACGAAACCACTACCACGCGTGCCGATATCAAACGGCAAACAAGCCAATCCATGAGCACCCAGCATGGCCAGAGAAAGCGCTCGATCGCACACTATTGGCGATATCGCAAAAACATACGATGAATGACGAAAATCGCATTAATTTTCATGCGCATGAATAATGTTCGCAAGATGCTAAAAAAGCGTTGACAGATATTGATGGACCGAACTAAGTTCGGCCGCGGAAGGTGGTCAAACCGGTTGCCTTGCAAGAGCAGGCGGATGGGGAGTCGAGGGTCAAGGTGGCAATCCTCGTTGCGCTTGGCTTGTTCGCTGCATCATCAACCGGAAGTGGCCTCTTGCATCCAACTCCATGCCGCAGCTCCGGGCGGCTGGTGCGATCGATTTCCAGTTGCCCGTAGTCGGGTTGTCTTTGGGGAGTAAAACTAATGAACAAGCGTTTCATGCGAGAGAACCAGTACCGCCGCAACACCTTGGCTGCCGCCTTGGCGGTGGGCCTGGGCATCAGCGGCGTGGCCTACGGCCAGGCCACGACCGGCTCGGTCTACGGTACGGCGCCGGTATCGGCCGGCGAAACGGTCAAGGTCGTCAACACCCAGACTGGCCTCACCCGCGAAGTCGCGGTCGGCAGCGATGGCCGTTATGGCGCCAACCAGTTGCCGGTGGGCGACTACACCGTGTCGCTGATGCAGAACGGCAATGCGGTCGCTACGCGCGATCATGTGCAGGTGAGCGTGGCGGGTGGTACGTTGGTGCCGTTTGCCGCTGCGGAAGGCGGCAAGAACATCCAGAACCTCACCAGCGTCACGGTCACGGCCAACTCGCTTCCGGCGATCGACGTGTCCTCCACCCGCCAGACCTCGGTGATCACCGCGCAGCAGCTGAAGCAGTTGCCGCTGGCGCGCAACGCCGAGTCCATCGCCGTGCTGGCGCCCGGCGTCGCCGGCGGCAACGCCAGCCTAGGCACCGGCCCGGCCGGTACCCCGCTGATCTCCTTCGGCGGCGATTCGACGGCGGAGAACGCCTACTACATCAACGGCTTCAACACCACCGACCCGGTGGGCAACGCGGGCGGCATCGCCCTGCCGTACTTCGCCATCGCCGAACAGCAGACCATCACCTCCGGCTACGGCGCCGAATACGGCCGCTCCACCGGCGGCGTGATCAGCCAGATCGGTCATCGGGGCGGCAACGATTTCCACGCCGGCCTCTATGTCACCTGGGCGCCGACCTGGGGGCAGAGCACCTACGACAACATCTACTATGCGAACCCGGCGTCGACCACGCAGGGCCAGCAACTAGGCGACATCTACGTCAATCGCCGCAAGAACGAAGACTGGAGCACGGTTTACGACGCTTACCTGTCCGGCCCGCTGATCAAGGACAAGCTGTTCTTCTACATCACGGCCGAGGTCCAGCACGACAGCACCAAGTCCACCGGTTCGGTCGATTCGCCGTACTACAATTCGCACAGCATGAGCTTGCCCAAGTTCTACGGCAAGCTGGACTGGAACATCAACGACAACAACGTTCTTGAAGCCACCTACGCCTCGAGCAAGGCCGAAGACCTCTCGAACAACGCCTACAACTACGACTACAGCAACAACAGCATCGGCAATTTCAACTCCATCAACAACCCGCTGTACTCGAGCAAGTTCGACATCGGCATCCTGAAGTACACCTCGTACATCACCGACAACCTCACGCTGAGCGTGCTGGCCGGCAAGATGAAGAGCACGTACTACAGCCAGCAAATGACCTATCCGGGCTTCGACGTACTGCTGGCGGGCGTGTCTGGCGTGGGAAGCCAGAACCCGACCGTTCCGGGCTCCGGCAACACGAACAACAACGCGCTGACCATCCCCTCTCCGGACCACAAGTCCACCGAGAACAACTTCCGCCTGGACCTGGACTGGAAGCTGGGCGATCACGATGTGAAGTTCGGCATCGACAACATGCGCAGCACGGACATCAGCGACGGCAGCCAGAGCGCCGGTCCGGGCTATTACTGGATTTACGGCAGTCAAGGGGCGAAGAACTTCTCCCAGCCTACCCTGTCGTGCAACGCCTTGGGCCAGTGCGTCGACAACCCGATCAACTACCCCAATGGTGGCGCGGTGGGCACCGGCGACACGGCCAAGAGCTACTACGTCGTGAAGCGGACCTACGGCGGCGTGGCCTCGTTCACGGTGGAGCAGAAGGCGCAATACGTCGAGGACAACTGGCAGGTTACGCCCAACCTGCTGCTGAACCTCGGCCTGCGCAACGACCAGTTCACCAACTACAGCGCCGGCAATCAGCCTTACATCCGGGAAACCTCGCCGCAGTGGCAGCCGCGCCTGGGCTTCAGCTGGGACATCTTCGGAGACAGCAGCGCCAAGCTGTACGGCAACGTGGGGCGTTACTACCTTGCCCTGCCGACGGGCCTTGGCGTCCGCATGGCAGGCGCCAATGCCTACCTCAATGAGTACTACACCTACGCGTCCATCGATTCGAACGGCATTCCGCAGGGCCTGACCCAGGTTCACACGAGCGCGACGCCATACTCGCCCGACGGTGAGTACGGTACGCCGAAGGATCCGAAGACGATTGCCGCCTCGGACCTGAAACCGATGTACCAGGACGAGTACGTGCTGGGCTTCCAGAAGACGCTCAACGCGTTCGGCCAGTCCCTGGTCTGGACCTCGCAGGCGACCTACTCGAGGATGAACAACATCATCGACGACGTCGGTACTGTCACCGAGCCTGCCGATGCGCTCGACAGCGCATTCCAGACGGACATCCTGGTCAACCCCGGACGCAGCAACAAGGTGCGTTACCTGGCGACCGACGGCACCTACAAGACCTACACGTGGAACCCGCACACGGCGACGGGTGGATACGTCACAGGCTACCCTGCGGCGTTCCGCAAGTACTACAGCCTGGAAGAAGCCCTTGAGCATCCGTGGGATGGCAAGTGGATGGGCAAGATCGACTACGTGTTCGCCAAGAGCTACGGCACCACGGAAGGCCCGACCTATTCGCCGCTCGGACAGGTCTCCAATGCCTCGGCCGCTGCGGGTGGCGGCCAGTCCGCCTCGATCAGCGAGGCTTGGGACTTCCCCGAGTTGATGGAGTATTCGAACGGCGAGCTGCCGAATTCGCATCGCCACACGCTGAAGGCCTACGGCACCTATGCGATCACCCCCGAGTGGCTGGTCAGCGGCTTGTACATCATCCAGTCGGGCGCGCCCATCACCTGCCTGGGCGCCTGGGGCCCGGACCAGATCGATGCGGAGGGTTACGGCGAGGCCTACCACTGGTGCGACGGCCAGCCGTCGCCTCCGGGCAAGGCCGGCCATCTGCCGTGGACCCACAAGCTCGACCTCTCGCTCAGCTACATCCCGGCGTGGGCCGACAAGCACCTGACTCTCCAGGTGCAGGTCCAGAACGTGTTCAACGAGCAGAACACCACGGCTTACACCGTTACCCACGATGGCGTGGGTGGTGTACCGGATTCCACGTACAAGCTGCCAATCGGCGGCGTGACGGGCTATGCGGTGGAGCAGCCGCGGTTTGCGGAGTTCAGCGTCAAGTACGATTGGTAAGAAGACAACTCTCTTGCTGGCGGCATCGCAAGTCGATGCTGCCAGGTGAGGGAGGCAAGAAGCAGGAAAACAAGGCCGCCGGGCAACCGGCGGCCTTGTTCGTTTCAGCACGCGAGGTGATCGCGCAGTGGCTGCGACCAGTCCAGATAAGGCGTGCCGGTCCATGAAAAAGCCACCGGCCATGACGGCCGGTGGCTGCGAAGCATCAACGCTGGAGCTTGTCAGTAGTCGTAGGTCACCGACAGGCGTACGGTACGCGGCGGCGTGGTGTAGAGCGACTGGCCGTAGTAGTTGTTCGTGATCAGCGTGTTGCTGTCCGTGTCGAACCCCGACTGGTACGACGGATCGACCTGCAGGGCTCGCTGCTGGTTCAGCGCGTTGAAGACGTCCAGGTTGAAGCCAAGCTTGTTGTCCGCGAACGCCGGACGGTAATGCACGCCCAGGTTCAGCAACTCCGTCCACGGTGTGTGGCCGTTCGAACCCGGGGTCACACGCTTGCCGTTGCACCAGTGATAGTTGCCGGTGCCCGAGTTGTTGTAGCCGGTCGGGTCGTTGGCACCACCCGGCTCATAGCCATCCGGGCCCTGGGTATACGGGCCGAAGTAGCCCAGGCACTCTTTTGGCATGCCCGACTGCACCAGCAAGGTGGCCGAGACCATCCATTCCGGCGAGATCTGGTAATCACCGCGGAACTTGATCTGGTGCTTGCGGACATTGGCGAACTCGCCGTACTGGCCGTCCATCAGCTGCCAGCTGTCCCAGTCTTCCGTCTTGGAAATGTCTTCCTGGCCAAAGTCGGAACGCACCTGGCCTTCGGTGTTGCCGAAACCGCGGGTGAAGGTGTAGTCGATGCGGCCATACCACTTGCCGTCGAACGGATGCTCCAGGTACATGTTTAGCGAGCCGTACTTGCGCACGGCGCCGCGGCTGAAGCCCCAGTCCTTCGTCGTCATCGGCACGATGGTGCTCTTGCTGCCATCGTTGGATTCCAGCAGGAAATTGTTGGTCATGCCTGGATTGAACAAGACGCAGGTCGACAGCGCAGCCGAGTTGGAGTAGTCATCGGGGTTGAGCCCCATGCTCGTCATCTTGTCGGCAACCCGGCTGTTGTCGCACACGTCATCGATCGCGGCCTTCAGGTCGCGCCACATGGCCTTGGCGCCGTACACCCAGTTGTCACCCAACTTCTTGTCGAAGCCGACGATGAACTCGTCCAGGTATTCCGGCTTCAGGTTACGGGCCGCGACCTGCTTGGCATCCTTGGGCTGCCCCGTCTCGCCATCGGGCGAAGTCCACGCCGTGCAGTCGTGCACGTTCAGCGGGACACCAGTGGTCTCGTCCACCCCACTGAAAGAGCAGGTCGACGTCAGGTAGGTCGAACGATTCGCTGCACGCTCCGCCGCATTGTTCGGCAGCGCCAGATAGTAGCGGCCGGCATTGCCGTAGATCTTGAGCGAGGAATCGCCGAACACGTCCCAGCTGGCGCCGAGGCGGGGTTCCCACTGGTTCTTCTCGTCGACGAAGGCCTTGCCGACATCATTGAAGTTGGTGAAGCGGTCGTTGCGCAGGCCGATGCTCAGGTACACGTTCTGCGCCACCTGCCAGTTGTCCTGCAGGTACCATGCCTTCTGCGACATGGTCATGCTGGTCGCCCAGCCGATCTGCCGCTTCTGTGCCGAGGTGGCACTGATATAGCGCCAATAATAGTCTTGTGAACTGTACGGGTTCTGGAAGCTCGGACCCTGATCGGTGGCGCGGTAGTACATGTTGTCCATGCCGGCCAGCAGGTCGTGATCGCCCAGCTTGTAGTCGAAGTCCACGCGCAGGCCGCGAGTGGAGTTCTTGGCGCCCGGTGAGGTCCAGGTGGTGTTGGTCTGGGCATTGCCCGGCTGGTAACCATCCGGCTGCTTGCCGCTGCTGCCCCTGGAAATGAACGGCAACGGACTGGTGTTGCCGTAGGCGACCGGGTCCTGGAAGTGCCCCTTGCCCGCCACGACGCTCAATGTGGCTGCGTCGGTGATGTAGCTGGTGAAGTGCCCGATGTAGATCTGGGCATTGTCCTTGGTGACGTCATTCTTGGTGACAAACGCGCCACGCTGAAGGGTGTCGTAGTCGAAGCCGTAGGTCGAACCCGCGCCACGACTGTTGTTGTCCTTCAGCGCAGTGAGCTCCAGGATGTTGCTGTCGGTGATGTTCCAGTCCAGCTTGCCGTAGAACTTGGTGTCCTTGTTGGCGTAATCCTGCACCTTGGCGTTGTCGTTGTTCTCGACATTGGTGCCCTGGTCCTTGGTGGTCTCGGCCGCCAGGAACATGTACAGCTTGTCCTTGATCAGCGGGCCGCCCAGGTAGGCGGAATAGACCGTCTCCCAGTATTTGTTGTCGTTGCGGTACTGGCGCAGCGTACCCGGAGCATTCGGATCCGATGCGTTGCTGACCAGACCGGTGGAAGCCGGCACGGGAGTGTTGCCGTAACGGTAATTGGTCGGCGTGCCTTCGAGCGAGCGCGGCTGCCAGGCTACCTGCCCGCCAAAGTGCCACTCGTTGTTGCCGCGCTTGCCGACTTGGTTGATCACGCCGCCGTCGGAGCGGCCGTACTTGGCGTCGTAGCCACCGGTGAGGGTTTCCTGCTGCTCGATCGCCCCGTAGGGCAACTGGAAGCCGCCCAGGTTCTTGTAGGGTTCACCCACGTTGTAACCGTTCACGTAGTAGGCGTTCTCGGTCACGCTGGAACCACCGAACGACACCAGCGTCTGACCGCCCGGGCCGGTGAAGAAGCCGCTGCCCGAAGTGGTGTTGGGCGCCAGCAGGGCGATGGCCTCGGCGCTGTGCGCAACCGGCAGCCGCTGCAGATCGGCCGCGGTGATAACCGTGCTCGAATTGACGCTGGTGACGTCGATGGCCGGAAGCGCGCTGGCCGAAACGGTCACGGTGGACAGCTCGGTGGCATTGGCGCTGCTGGAGGCGAAATCGACACCCGCAGCGGCACCCGACGACACATAGGTCTTGTCGCGGGTGCTGATCACCTGGCCGTTCTGCTTCAGGGTGACGCTGTAGGTACCCACCGGCAGGTTGTCGACGCGATAACGGCCGCTACTGTCCACCGCCACTTCACGGGTGAAGCCGGCGGCGCTGGTGACCATCACGGTCTCGCCGGATGCCACGGGCGCCTGGCCGAAGATGCTGCCGACGGTGCTCTGCGCCAGCGCGCCGCCGCTGAAACTCAGGCCAAGGGCGATCGCCAAGGCAGTCGGACGCCAACGGAAGGCGTTGGCGCCAGCTCCATATCGAATACTCATTACGCTTCTCCCCAAATTGATAGACGACTGATGCATCAAGGACACACCATGGATCGGCAGATCAAGATCCCTGTCTCGCAAAAACTTGCACTTCATTCTTGTGAGCCCTTCCAGGCGCGACCTGCCAGTCATGAAAAATAATCCCGCAAAAACATGCTAGTCAACAAAAATTTTATGTTTTCCGAAAGAACTAGTCGAAAGATCCTTTGCCCATCCATGCATCCCTGCAATATCTTGCTATTCAATCAATAAGTTGCACCCAGGGGTAAGTACATGGACCGGGCATCATCGACGCGCACGAGGCTGCCGCCGCCGAACCCGTGAAGCACCCGCCGTCCGTGCCGGATACCCCTGACGTGACGGCAAGCCATGTCAAAGCACAACTCCCCTGCACGGATGTCGCCGCAGCGATCCTGCCCAGGAGTCGGATGCCGGCGCGTCTCCACGTGAATGGAGCACCATCAATGGTGGCGCTACCAACCGTCGATGGACCTACGGCCCCTACCAGGGAGTTGATGGAGCGGGGCCATCACGGTAGGCGCCGACTTCCCGGGCGAGCCGTACATGAGCGCCTGCTGCTCCATTCGGCGGCATGATCGACGAGGCGCACGACGTACTGGGGCGTTGCCTCCTCTGCTGGCCGACCTGCGGCGATGCTGCCTTGGTGCTGGTCAACCTGCGCAGGCAATCGCCGGAGTCCAACCGGTTGGCGCGGGCCACAAGAAATTGCCATGCATGCTTGCGGAAGGCATCAATCCCGATCGCGACTTCGTGCGGACGGAATTCGAATATGCCAGCTTCAAGGTGTGAGATGATCTCGATTGCCGCGGGGATGTCTGGGCAGCCTGTCCAGCCTCGCCTCGCCCCGGGAAATCATCGATTTCCGGCGCCGGTTGTACTGGATTGCCGACGTGACCCGGCACGTTCCGAGGGGTTGCCCGAGGTGCTCCAACGCAGCAGGCGGATCGATTTCGGCCAGTACACGCGCCTCGCGCGAGGCTGGCACGCCACGCTGCCCGGCGCCATGCTCGACGTTCCGTACACCGACCTGGTGCAACGGACCGAGGCCACCGTCCGCGGCATCCTGGATTTCTGCGGGTTGCCGGCCGAGGAGGCCTGCTTCCGGCCGGAACGCAACGCGTCCCCCGTGGCCACCCCCAGCACCATCCAGGTGCGCGAGGCCGTGCACACACGGGGCCTGGGGCAGTGGCGAACCTATGCGCGGCAGCTGGAGCCGCTGCGCCTCGCGCTGGAAGCACAGCTGGGCGAACCGGTCGGGTAACGTCGTGCCGGACCCGGGCGTTCCCGGCTCCGCCCCCTACTCCCCTTCGCCATCCTCCTCGAACCGCAGGTGCTTCACGCTGCGGCCGTTGCGGCGCACCAGCTTGAGCGCCTCGATGCCGATGCGTATGTGCGCCTCGACGTATGTCTCGGTGACCTTGCGGTCGCTGGCTTCGGTCTTCACGCCCTCGGGGATCATCGGCTGGTCGGAAACCAGCAGCAGCGCGCCGCAGGGGATGCCGTTGGCGAAACCGGCGGCGAAGATGGTGGCGGTCTCCATGTCCACCGCCATGCAGCGGGTGCGCCGCAGGTAGGCCTTGAAGTCGTCGTCGTGCTCCCAGACCCGGCGGTTGGTGGTGTAGACGGTGCCGGTCCAGTAGTCGTGGCCGAGGTCGCGGATCATGGTGGAGACGCCACGCTGCAGCTGGAACGACGGCAGCGCCGGCACCTCCGGCGGCAGGTAGTCGTTGCTGGTGCCCTCGCCGCGGATCGCGGCGATCGGCAGGATCAGGTCGCCGATCTGGTTCTTCTTCTTGAGGCCACCGCACTTGCCCAGGAACAGCGCGGCCTTCGGCGTGATCGCTCCGAGCAGGTCCATCACGGTGGCGGCGTTGGGGCTGCCCATGCCGAAGTTGATCAGGGTGATGCCGTCGGCGGTGGCGTTGGGCATGGGGCGGTCGCGGCCGCGCACCTCCACGCCGTGCCAGTCGGCGAACAGGTCCACGTAGCGGCCGAAGTTGGTGAGCAGGATGTGCTGGCCGAACTGTTCCGGCGCGGTGCCGGTGTAGCGCGGCAGCCAGTTGGCGACGATCTCGTGCTTCTCTTTCATGCGGTGTTGCCTTGTCCGATGATGCCTCCGCGCGGGCGGAGCATGCCGGCGACGCCACGCCGGCGGGATCCTCTGGTCTGCCACCCATTATGTATGCATCCGGGCAACGCGCCCTGCTGTCCAGCGGTGCGCCCCGTGATATGTTGCGAGTGCCATTCGAGGGGGATGACACATGCGCATGGGCCTGGCCATCGACGCCGCCTGCGATCTTCCGCAGGCGTTCCTGCGGGAACATCGCGTCACGGTGATGCCGATCACCGTGAAAGTGGACGGCGAGACCTTCATGGACGACCGCGAGCCGGCGGAGATCCAGCGCTTCATCAACCGCCGCCTCGGCAGCCGCAGCCACTCGGCGGAAACCGAGCCGACCTCGGCCGAGGAAGTGCAGCAGTTGTTCCTGGAGCGCCTGGTGCTGGAGCAGGACTGCATGTTCTGCCTCACCATCACCGCCACCCGCAGCCCGATCCACGACAACGTGGTGCGCGCCAGCTTCGCGGTGCTGCGCGGCTACCGCGAAGTGCGCGAACCCGCCGGGGTCAACGGCCCGTTCCTGATGCGGGTGATCGACACCCGCAACATCTTCGCCGGCGCCGCGCCGGCGATCTGGGAGGCGGCCCGGCTGATCGCCGCCGACGAGGCGCCGGCCACGATCCGCGAACGGCTCAACCACGTCGCCAACCACAGCTACGGCTACATGCTGCCGCGCGACCTGTATTACCTGCGCGCCCGCGCCAAGAAGAAGAACGACCGTAGCGTGGGCCTGTTCAGCGCGATGCTGGGCTCGGCCTTGGACATCAAGCCGATCCTGCGCTGCTTCCGCGGCGAGACCGGCCCGGTGGGCAAGGCGCGCGGCTTCGAGCAGGGCGCGCAGCAGCTGTTCGACTACGCCGCCGCCCGCGTCCGCGCCGGCCTGCTGGTGCCGGTGGTCTGCGCCAGCTATGGCGGCGATCTCGCCGTGTTGTCGCACCTGCCCGGCTACGCCGGCCTGCGCGCGGCCTGCGAAGAATGCGGCGTCACCCTGCTGGAGGCGCCGATGAGCATCACCGGCATGGTCAACGTGGGCGAAGGCGCGGTGACGCTGGGCTTTGCCGCCGAGGACCACGAGGCCGCGTTCTGAGCCCGGGACCCCGGGCGGCGTCTCTCCGCCAGGGCGCGGCTGAACGCTTGGCCATGCGCTTCCGGCAAGGTGTACAACATGCGGCGGCCGGATGGCGCGAACCTCCGTCGCCCCGGCGCGGTGCGCCATTGAACGAACCCGCATGCATCCACCGCCAGCGGCGGATGGGCGCGGAAAGCAGGAATACCCCACCGGCATGACAACCAACCAACCCCCGCCTTCCGCACCAGCGCGCGATACCAGCCCGCCCCAACCGGTTGCCCGACTGCTCCAGGAGGCGGCCAGGGCCTTGAGCCTCGACCAGGCCGCACTCGCCGGACAACTGCTGGACAAGGCGCAGGCGCTCGCCCCCGGCAGCGCCGAAGTCCGTCGACTGATGGGCGTGGCCGCCTTGATGGGCGGCGACCACCCGCGGGCCATCTCGCATTTGCGCAGTGCGCTTGCAGCCGATCCGGACGACGCCATCGTCAACATGACGCTGGGCAACGCCCTGTTCGAGACCGGCGAGACCGCTGCCGGCCTGGCATGCCTGCAGCGCGCCTGCGAACTCGCCCCCGGAACCGCCGCGGCCTGGTACAACTTCGGCCGCGCCCTGCAGGTGTCCTCGCGCGTGGAGCAGGCCCGCGAAGCCCTGCAGCGCGCCGTGACGATCGACCACGGCTACACCAGGGCACGCAATGCACTGGCCACCGTGCTGACCAACCTGGGCGACATATCGTCCGCCGTGGCGATACTGCGGGAAACCCTGCGCATGCAGCCCGACAACGCCGACGCATGGTTCGCCCTGGGCAACATGAAGACCGAATCCTTCGGCAGCGAGGATGTCGCGCAGCTGCGTGGCCTGTTCCGCCGACCCGGCATCTCCGACGACTCGCGCATCCTGCTCGGCTTCACGCTCGCCAAGGCGATGGAGGACCAGGCCGACTATGCGGCGGCGTTCGACGTCGTGCGCGAGGCAAACGCCCTGAAACGCCGGCATCTGTACTGGGACCGGAGCGAAGAACGGGCCCGCGTCGACGCCATCGCAGGCGCGTTCTCCGCGCCGTTGCCGGCGCCGCTGGATGCCACGCTGGGGCAGGAGGTCGTTTTCGTGGTGTGCCTGCCACGCTCCGGCTCCACCCTGACAGAGCAGATCCTCGCCTCCCATCCGGAGGTTGCGGGCGGTGACGAGATCCAGGCCCTGCCCGAGATCCTCGACGAGGAATCCGGCCGCCGCGGCATGCCCTTTCCCCGGTGGGTGCCTGCGGCGACCGCCGCGGACTGGCATCGCCTGGGCGAGGAATACCTGGCGCGCACCAGCCGCTGGCGCCTGCAGCGTCCGCGCCTCACCGACAAGAACGTCAGCAACTGGGCCTTCGTGGGCGCGGCACTGGCCATGCTGCCCGGGGCCCGGGTGGTGAACTCGCGCCGCGATCCATTGGAAACCTGCCTTGCCGGCTACCGGCAGTTGTTCGCCACCGGCGTGCACTTCAGCTACGACCTGGACGACATGGTGGACTATTTCACCGGCTACGATCGCCTGAGCGGGCTCTGGCGACGGACCTTCCCCCAGCAGTACTTCGAGCACCAGTACGAAGCATTGCAGAGGGACCCCGAAGGGCAGATTCGCCGCCTGCTGGATTTCTGCAGGTTGCCGTTCGACGCCGCCTGCCTCGCCTTCCACCGGACTCCGCGCACCGTGCTCACCGTCAGTTCGGCACAGGTGCGGCAGCCGTTGCGCCGGGACACCGCGCGCGCCCCGCTTTACGGCGACAAGCTCGAACCGCTGCGCGCCAGGCTCCGCGCGGCCGGCCTGCTGCCTGGCGGTGCCTGAGCGCGGCCCGCGTCGGTCGAACGCCGGAATGCAGGCGTTTCACGGACGAAGGCACGGTGACGACGGGCTTTGTCGGTGAGGTGCACGAGGACGTATCCTGAGCCTCGCCCTCGAGTGGCCGTGAAAACGAACGATGCCGCGCCTGCCCACCCTGCCAGCCTGTCTCGCCATGATCGGCGCCAGCCTGTGCGCGTCAGCGCATGCGCAGACGGTCTATCAATGCACGGGAACGCACGGCGAGGCCAGCTACCAGTCCACGCCCTGCCCCGGCACGCGGCGCCAGCGGCAGATCACCCTCGACGCGCCACCTGCATCGCCGCCACCGCCCCCTGCACCCGTGGCAGCCGACAGCGCGCCATCGGTTGCCGAGATCCCGCCGCCACCGCCAACACCGGTCGCCGCGCCGATTCCCGCGCTCTACCAGTGCGTGCGCGCCACCGACGGCGAGACCTACACCAGCACCACCGGCGAACCGCCCGGCTATTACGCGCCCCTCGGCATCGTCGGCGTACCCACCACCCTGGCGCAGCAGTACAACGCGGCGAACCACATGGGTCACGATCAGCCCAACGCCACCATGGTCTCGGGCTACTACACCTGGGTGCAGGATCGCTGCCGCGCGCTGGGTCCGCAGGAAGTCTGCGCCGTACTGCGCAAGGACTGGGCGGAGAACGAGCACAGGCTCGGCCGTGCGTTCAAGAGCGATCAGCCGCCGCTGCTCAGCCACGAGGCCGAACTGCGCGCGCAACTGCAAGGCTGCGGCGGACCGTAGGAGCGGCCGCTCCAGGAAAGTCAGAAACCGTAGTTGAGGAAACCGCCGTCCACCGCCAGCACCTGGCCAGTGATGTAGCTGGCCGCGGGCAGGCACAGGAAGGCGATCGCCGCGGCCACCTCCTCCGGCTCGCCGATGCGGCGCAGCGGCGTGTGGTCCAGCACTTCCTCCAGGTAGTCCTCGTCGGCCAGCGCGGGATCGGTGCGCTGGGTGCGGATGTACCACGGCGCCACCGCGTTGACGCGGATGCCATCCACCGCCCACTCCGCGGCGAGGTTGCGGGTGAGCTGGTGCAGCGCGGCCTTGCTCATGCCGTAGGGCGCACCGGTGCGCACGTGGGTGGTGCCGGACACCGAGCCCACGTTGACGATCGCCGCGTTCGCGTGCTGCACCAGCTGCGGGTGCGCCAGCCGGCACATCTCGAACGCGGCGAACAGGTTCAGCTCGAAGATCGCGCGGTAGTCGTCGCCGTCGTACTCCAGCACCGGCTTCGGCAGGTTGCCGCCCGCATTGTTGACGAGCAGCGACAGCGGCAGGCCGAGATCGGCCACCCAGTCGAACACCGCAAGCCTGTCCTCCGGCTCGGACAGGTCGGCGCCCAGCGCATAGACCTCGATGCCCTCGTGCTCGTCGGCCAGTTCCACCCGCACCTGTTCGAGGTAATCCTCGTCGCGAGCCACCAGGAGCAGGTTCGCGCCCAGCCCGGCCAGCTCGTGCGCGGTGGCGTAGCCGATGCCCTTGCTGGCACCGGTGATCAGGGCGGTGTGGCCGCGCAATTGCCAGGCGTCGATGCGGCTGTTCATGGGGCGAGCTTACACGATGGCCTTGCCCGCGGAATCGCACGGCGAGACACTCGCCACCTGCACTGGCCGAGGATCATTTCATGAAAACCCTGCTGTTGCCGTTGTGCCTGCTCGGGCTCACCGCCTGCTCCGGCAAGCCGCCAACGCCCACGGCAGCCGCGCAACCGGCAGTCGCGGCCAGCAGCCGCGTCGCCACGCCGTGGGACGCGATGAAGGCCGACGAGCAGCGCGCCAGGGACGTGCAGAAAATCGTGGACAAGCAGGCCGAAGACCAGCGCAAGCAGATCGAGGCGCAGACGCAGTAGCGGGCTGTCGCAAGACAGCCCGCTACTGCGATCCATGGATGGATCGCTCGCCGGTCGGGCGCGCACGCGCCTGATCGGCGGAGCTTGGCCCGGCCGCACCGGGCCAAGCGAGTCGGGAATGCGCAGGAAAGCGCTTTCCCGACACGTCGGTGCACCGCTTTGGCCGTCTATGCGCCCGAACCGCTTGCCGTGCACGACCAGAGCCGGCATGGTGAAGCGATGAACGTAATCGGCGCCACCCCGCCTCTGCTCGAGATCGACGCCGCCACCGTGCTGCGCGGCGGCCTGCCGGTGCTCGACCGCTTCAGCCTGCGCGTCGAGGAGGGTCGGCACACCGCGATCCTCGGCGCCAACGGCTCGGGCAAGTCCACCCTGGTGCAGCTGATCGCCCGCCAGCTCTACCCGCTGGCGCACGACGACCGCCGCGGCCCGGTACGCGTGTTCGGCCGCGAGCGCTGGAACGTGGCCGAGCTGCACGGCCTGCTCGGCATCGTTTCGCCCGTGCTGCAGCACGATTACACCAGCGAGATGCCGCTGGAGGTGTTCGACGCGGTGGTTTCCGGATTCTATGCCGCACGCGGACTGGGGCTGGATCACCAGGTCAGCGAGGGCATGCGCGAACGTGCGCATGCCGCACTCGCGCAACTCGACGCCAGCCACCTGGTCGGCCGCGACATGGCCGGCCTGTCCACCGGCGAGGCGAGGCGGGTGCTGATCGCCCGCGCCCTGGTGCACCGACCGCGTGCACTGCTGCTGGACGAGCCTTGCGCCGGGCTGGACCTGGCGAGCCGGCGCCGCTTCCTGGAAAGCCTGCGTGCACTGGCGCGCGGCGGCACCACCCTGCTGCTGGTGACCCACCACGTCGAGGAAATCATCCCGGAGATCGGCCACGTGCTGCTGCTCAAGCACGGCCGCGTGCTGCGGCAGGGCGGCAAGACCGCCACGCTCACCGACGGCGCGCTGGGCGAGGCGTTCGACATGCCCATGCGCGTGACGCGCCACGGCGACTGGTACCACGCCGCAGTGGCGACACCGTAGGAGCGGCTTCAGCCGCGACCGGTCGTACGAATCGCGGCTGAAGCCGCTCCTGCGGCCCACCGCCCCCCGCTCAATGCGGCGAGCAGAAGCAATACGCGTAGACGTTCGGCGTGCCGGCCCTGGCGTCCTGCAACAGCGACAGTTCCGGCGCCAGCGCGTGGATCTGCGCAAACCACGGCGGCAAGCGCACGCCCCAGGACTGCAGCAACTGCACGCCGGCGTTCTGGCTGAATCCGACCAGGAAGCGCTCGAACGTGCCCAGCGGCGCCTGCTGGTAGCGCACCGGATAGCCCTTGCCCAGTTTGGCGAGCTCGGCGGCCTCGCTGACCGCGTCGCCGAGACCGCCGAGCTGGTCGACCAGGCCCCGGTCCAGCGCCTGGCGACCGGTCCACACGCGGCCCTGGGCGATCGCGTCGATGCCCTCGAAACTCTTGCCGCGTGCCTTGGCCACGCCGCCCACGAAGTCGCGGTAGCCCTTGTCGATGATCGCCTGGATCACCGCGCCCACCCTGGGGTCGAGCGGGCGGGTGATGTCGAAGGCGCCAGCCATCGGGCCGGTGGCCACGCCGTCGCTGGTGATGCCGAGCTTGGCCAGCGTGTTCGGCACCGTGTAGTACATGCCGAAGATGCCGATCGAGCCGGTGATGGTGTTCGGCTCGGCAAGGATGCGGTCGGCGTTCATCGAGATCCAGTAGCCGCCGCTGGCCGCCACGTCGCCCATCGACACCACCACCGGGATGCCGGCCTTGCGGGTCAGCGCCACCTCGCGGCGGATCTGCTCCGCGGCGTACACCTCGCCGCCGGGCGAGTCGACGCGCAGCACCAGCGCCCTGGTGCGCTTGTCCTCGCGCGCGGCGCGGATCAGCGCCGCGGTGGATTCGCCGCCGATCGAGCCCGGCGGACGCTTGCCGGCGGCGATCTCGCCCTCGGCGACCACCACGGTCACGCCCGGCGCGAACAGGTCGTCACCCGGCAGGTCGGCGACGTACTGCGCCAGGTTCACCGCACGGAAGCCATGGCCGTTCTTCGCGGCGGGCACGCCCGCGTCGCGCAGCATCGCGATCAGCTCGGCGCGGGTGGCGGTACCGTCGATCAGGTGCTCGTCGAGGGCAAGCCTGGCGAGGTCGCCCTGGGTGCTGGCGATGGTCTGCGGCAGGTCGTCCACGTCGGCGCGCAGCGCGGCGGGATCGAGCTTGCGCAGCTTCGCCACCTCGGCGAGGTATTCGTCCCACAGGCCGCCCATCCAGTAGCCGTCAGCCTCCTTCGAGGCGGGCGAGGCGTGGTCGAGGATGTACGGCTCGGCCGCGCTCTTGAACTGGCCCACGCGGAACAGGTGCACGTCCACGCCCAGCTTGTCGAGCAGGTCCTTGTAGAACAGCCGGTAGTTGGCGAGGCCGGTCAGCATCAGGCTGCCCTTCGGGTCGAGCAGCACGCGGTCGGCGTGGGCGGCGAGGTAGTACTGGCCCTGGTCCAGGTTCGCCGCCCAGGCGATCACCGGCTTGCCGGTGGCGCGGAAGCGGTCCAGCGCCGCGCCCACTTCGCGCAGCGCGGCGAAGCCGCCCGCGTGCAGCTCGTCCGGCAGCAGCAGGATGCGGCTGATGCGCTTGTCGTCCGCGGCGGCATCGATCGCGCCGACCAGGTCGCGCAACTGCACCTGTTCGGACTTGTTGCCCGACAACCTTGCCAGCGCGCGCTGCATCGGGGCGATGCTGTACTGCTCGACCAGCTGGCCTTCCGGCTGCAGCACCAGCACGCTGCCGTCCGCCACGGTGCGCGCCTCACGGCTGCCGGCGATGCCCCCGGCGATCAGCAGCAGCACGACCAGCAGCAGGAAGAAGAACACTGCGTTGATGATCAGCAGGCGCACCACGTTGATGCCGCGGCCGATCCCGCACAGCACCGCCCAGAAGCCGTGGCGGCGCGGCGGCGGGGTCGCAGGCGACGGCGGGTGGCGGGACGGCATGGGCGGTGGCGGCATCGGTGCGGGCTTCCCCGTAGGCGGTTCCCGCTAGCGTAGCCGTTCGCGCCGCGTCACGTCATGCCGGGAGCGACCGGAATCGGCGGCTCCGCCGCGTCCGCCATGTGCCGCCGCCAGCGCTCGCGCCAGGCACTGCGCCAGAAGCGCGTGAACAGCATCACCGCCGCCACCGTGAGTCCGGCGATCAGGCCCATCCACACGCCGCGCGCACCCAGGCCGCGATGGAAACCCAGCCACCAGCCGACCGGCATGCCCACGCCCCAGTAGGCGAACAGGGTGATCGCCATCGGCACGCGGGTGTCCTTGAGCCCGCGCAGCGCGCCGTTCGCGGCCACCTGGACGCCGTCGGAGAACTGGAACACCCCGGCCAGCACGATCAACTGCGCCGCCAGCACGATCACCCGGGCGTCGTGCGTGTACAGCGTGGCGATGAAGTGCGGCAGCGTCAGCATCAGCATGGAAGACAGCAGCTGGGTGGCCAGGGCCAGCGCGATGCCGCAGAAACCGGCATAGCGCACGCCACGGGCGTCGCCGCGGCCCACCGCGTTGCCCACCCGCACGGTGATCGCCATCGCCAGGCCCAGCGGGATCATGAAGAACAGCGCGGCGACGTTGAGCGCCACCTGGTGGCTGGCGATCGCATCCTCGCCCAGCCGGCTGATGACCAGCGCGGCGGCCACGAACAGCCCGCCCTCGGCCAGCAGGGTCACCGCCATCGGCACGCCGATGTGCAGCAAGGCGCCGATGCGCCGCCGGTCGGGCCACTCGAAACGCTCCAGCAGGTTCAGCCCACGGTAGTTGCGGTGCTTCAGCACGTAGGCGCCGAAGCCCAGCATCTCCAGCCACAGCACGGTGGCGGTGGCGATGCCGCAGCCGTGCGCACCCTGCGGCGGGATGCCCAGCCTGCCGAACATCAGCACGTAACCCAGCGGCACCAGCAGCGCGAGGCCGCCGAAGCCGAAGAACATCGACGGCCGGGTCAGCGACAGCCCTTCTGACAGGCCGCGCAGCGCGAAGTAGCAGGTCAGCGCGGGCGCGCCCCAGCTGATCGCGAACAGGAAGCGCTCCACGTCGTGGCGCAGGCTGGGCGCCACCCCGATCAGGTCGAGCAGCGGGCCCGCGTGGCGCACCGCGAACCACAGCAGCGCACCCACCACCAGCGCCAGCCACAACGCCTGGCGGAACACGCCGCCGACCTCCCTGCGGCGCCCGGCACCATCCAGCTGCGCCACCGAAGGCGGCACCGCCATCATCATGCCGATGCCGCAGACGATCGCCAGCGACCAGATGCTGGCGCCCACCGCCACCGCGCCCAGCACGTGGGCACTGACGTGGCCGGACAGCACCGCGTCGATCACGTTGCTGCCGACCGCGGCCAGCTGGGCCAGGATCAGCGGAACGGCGAGGCGCACGGTGGCGCCGATCTCGTGCCGCACGCGGGCACGTTCGGGGCGAAACGGTTTCATGGGAAGAGGCTCCGTCGGACGATCATTCTACCCGAGCCGATCGCCACGGCCGCCGCGGGCTGTGCCAAGATCGCGCGCTGCAGCGGAATCGAGGGGACGCGATGAAATCCATGGTCAGCCACGAAGGCCAGCACTGCGCCAACTGCGCCACGCCACTGGTCGGCGAGTACTGCCACGAGTGCGGCCAGTCCATGCACAGCGTACTCAAGCCGATGCACCACATGGTCGAGGAAACCATGGAGACGGTGCTGCACATCGACAGCCGCATCGTGCACACGCTGCCGCCGCTGTTCCTCAGGCCCGGCTTCCTCACGCTGGAATATTTCTCCGGCCGCCGCGTGCGCTACATCGCGCCGTTCCGGCTGATGTTCGTGCTGTGCCTGCTGTGCTTCTTCGTGCTGCACCTGGCCACCTCGGCGGCGATCGATCACAGCGTCGAACGACACCAGCAGCAGGTGCTGCTCGACCGTGGCGTCGATTTCGCGCAGGCCGACAGCGCGGATGACGTGCGCGACCTGCTCGAACAGAAGGTCAACGCGCTGGATGCCGTGCAGACCTTCGGCGACGACGCGATGACCGCGCAGGCAACCGCCGCGAAACAACGGCTGCGCGCGGCTGCCAACCAGCGACTGGCCGAGTTGCACGCCCAGCCACTGCCGGCGACGGGCGGCACGGCCCCCGCGATCGACCGGAATGCCGACAGCACGCCGATGCAGCCGCTGCACATCAGCTGGCTACCCGGTTTTGCCAACGCGCGACTGACCGCGGCGCTCCAGCACATCCGCGACAACTGGCACGCCTACCGCCACGGCGACGCGGTGAGCCGCGAAGCGGCCAAGGATCGCATGATCAATGGCGTCTTCGGCAAATTGCCTGGCGCCATGCTGGTGCTGGTGCCGGTGTTCGCGCTCCTGCTCAAGCTGTTCTACGTGTTCAAGCGACGGCTCTACATGGAGCACCTGATCGTGGCGTTGCACAGCCAGGCCTTCCTGTTCCTGTGGCTGCTGCTGTGCACGCTGCTGGCCGCGCTGGCCGGCTGGCTGGAGCCGCACGTGCTGTGGACCACGTACCCGCTGAACTGGCTGGAGCGGATCCTGGTGCTGTGGGCGCCGGTCTACCTGCTGCTGATGCAGAAGCGCATCTACCGGCAGGGCTGGCCGATGACCTTGCTGAAGTACTGGTGCATCGGCTGGTGCTACTTCTGGCTGCTCTTTTTCGTACTCATCTGCGCGTTCATGCTGGGGTTGGCGCATTAGCGTCCGTGCATGGCCTCATGCGGCCGTGTTGCCTGCCAACGGCGCCATATGCCGGGGCCATCTGGCCGTGGTTTTGCACAGCGTCACTGGGCTGTCAAGGCGCTCCTCTCCACTTGGCCGTTCGATGAACGCTCACCGGATGAAAATTGTAAGCTATTGATATTGAAACATTTTTTCACGTGACCAAAACGTGTCCAGACTGTCGCGAAGGGCGCCACCATGCGCTTCGGCGCCCCTCGTCCCCGTGCCGTCCACAGACTTGTCCACAGGCTTTGTGGATAAGCGAAAAAACCTGCATGGCTGAGTGACTTGCGTCCGACTCCTCGACCCGCGAGCAGCATGTATCCGCAAGCCCCGCCCCGCTTGCTCCTTGTGCGGAGAATGCGGCCTCGACACCGCCGTTAAACTTGCCCGCCATGCTGCCTGCCGTTCTGCGCGTCGCCCTGCCGGTGCCCTTGCCGACCCTGTTCGACTACCTGCCACCCGCGAGCGGCGGCGGGGTCCGGCCAGGCAGCCGGGTGCTGGTGCCGTTCGGCCGCGGCAAGGCGGTCGGCGTGGTGGTGGCCACCGACGTGGCGCCTGCGGTGGGCGCAGGCAGGCTGAAGCGCGCGCTGCGTCTTCTGGATGCCGAACCGCTGCTCGACGTCGAGCTGATGCAGACCCTGGCCTGGGCCGCCGACTACTGGCTGGGCGCCCCCGGCGAGGCCTACGCGAACGCGCTGCCGCTGGCCCTGCGCGAGGCGAAGCCGCTGCCGCCGCTGGGCGAGGAAACCTGGTCGCTCACCATCATCGGGCGCAGCGCGCTGGATGCCGGCAGCCGCCGCGGCGGCAGTCGCACCCTGCTTGCGGAACTGGCCACCGGCCCGCTGGGTGCCGCCGAACTGGACGCCTGCCTGCCCGGCTGGCGCGCGGCGGCACGACGACTGCTTGCGGCCGGTCTCGTGGAACGCGGCGAACGGACGGCCGGCAGCGCCCTCGCCACGCGCGCGGCGCCGCCGCTCAGCGTGGAGCAGCAGGACGCCGTGGCCGCGGTGGCCGGCAGCCTCGGCCACTACCAGCCCTTCCTGCTCGACGGCGTCACCGGCAGCGGCAAGACCGAGGTCTACCTCGCCCTGATCGAGCGCGCACTGGCACAAGGCCGGCAGAGCCTGTTGCTGGTGCCCGAGATCGGCCTCGCGCCGCAGACCCTGCGCCGCCTGCGCGAACGCCTGGGCGTGCCGGTCGAGGTGATCCACTCCAACCTCGCCGAAGGCGAGCGTGCGCGTGCCTGGCTGCGCGCGCGCTCGGGCGAGGCGAAGGTGATCCTCGGCACCCGCTCGGCGGTGTTCACCCCGCTGCCGCAGGCCGGGCTGGTGATCGTTGACGAGGAACACGACGGCGCCTACAAGCAGCAGGACGGCTTCCGCTACCACGCGCGCGACCTCGCCGTGGTGCGCGCCCGCGCGCTGGGCGTGCCGGTGCTGCTGGGTTCGGGCACGCCCTCGCTGGAATCGCTGGCCAACGTGGAAGCCGGCCGCTACCGCGCGCTGCACCTGCGCGCGAGGCCCGGCGCCGTGCATCCGCCCACCGTGCAGATCGTGGACATGCGCGCGCAACGCCTCGACCACGGTCTCTCGCCCACGCTGCTGCATGCCGTGGCCGAGACGGTGACGCGCGGCGAGCAGGCGCTGGTGTTCAAGAACCGCCGCGGCTACGCGCCGGTGCTGTACTGCCATGCCTGCGGCTGGCACGCCGATTGCCCGCGCTGCGAACGCCCGCTGACCCTGCATGCCGGACGGCGCGCACTGGTCTGCCACCACTGCGACCACCACGCACGCATCCCCGCCGCCTGCCCGGCCTGCGGTGCCGCCGAACTGAAGCCGCAGGGCCAGGGTACCGAGCGGCTGGAGGAGGCGCTGGCCGCGCGCTTCCCCGACGTGCCCGTGCTGCGCATCGACCGCGAGACGACGCGGCGGCGCGACGCCTTCGAGCACCTGCTGGACGGGCTGCGCGACGAGGCAAAGCCCGCGATCCTGGTCGGCACCCAGATGCTGGCCAAGGGCCACGACCTGCCCAACCTCACCCTGGTCGCCATCGCAGGCGTGGACGAGGGCCTGCTCAGCGTGGACTTCCGCGCCAGCGAACGGCTGGCCCAGCAGCTGGTGCAGGTGGCCGGCCGCGCCGGCCGCGCCACCAAGCCGGGCCGCGTGCTGCTGCAGACCCACCACCCCGACCACCCGTTGCTGCGCCAGTTGCTGGCACAGGGCTATGCCGCCGCCGCGCAGAGCCTGCTCGCCGAGCGGCGGCAAGTCATGCTGCCGCCGTATGCGCACCAGGTGCTGCTGCGCGCGGAAGCCGCGCAGCGCACAGCGGTCGACACCTTCCTCGCCGCAGCCTGCGCGGCGCTGCCGCCGGGCCACGGCCTGCAGGTCGCCGGCCCGATGCCTGCGCCGATGCCGCTGCGCGCCGGCCGCCAGCGCGGCCAGCTGCTGCTGGAAGCCGCGAACCGCCGCGAACTGCACGCCGCGCTGCGCCCCTGGGCCGCGCAGCTCGTGCATCTGCCCGCCGCGCGCAAGGTGCGCTGGTCGCTGGACGTGGATCCGATCGACCTTTACTGAACCTCGCAGCAGCACACCCTGCGCACGAATGCTTTTGCTCCGATCAGCGCACGAGCCGTCGCGTACCCGGTGCGCGCCTACAATGGGCACAGTGCCTCAAGGAATCGTGCCATGCCCGATGCACTGCCCCACATCGTGATACTCGGCGGCGGTTTCGGCGGACTCTCCGCCACCCGCGCGCTGGCCCACGCAGCAGCACGCATCACCCTGGTCGACCGCCACAACCATCACCTGTTCCAGCCGTTGCTGTACCAGGTCGCCACCGCGGGCCTGTCGGCACCTTCGATCGCCGCGCCGCTGCGGCAGATCCTGCGCCACCAGCGCAACGTCACCGTGCTGATGGACGAGGTCACCGGCATCGACCTCGTGCAACGCCGCGTGCAGCTCGCCCGCGAACGGCTGGACTACGACTGGCTGCTCGTCGCCACCGGCGCTGCGCACGCCTATTTCGGCCACGACGACTGGGCTGCCGATGCGCCGGGGCTGAAGTCGCTGGACGACGCGCTGGCGATCCGCCGCTGCGTGCTCACCGCGTTCGAGCGCGCCGAGCAGGAAGACGATCCCGCCCGTCGCCAGGCCTGGCTCGATTTCGTGGTAGTGGGCGGCGGCGCCACCGGCGTGGAACTGGCCGGCACGCTGGCCGAGATCGCGCGGCACACGCTGGCCGGCGAGTTCCGCCGCGCCCAGCCGCGCGCGGCCAACATCCTGCTGGTGGAGGCGGGACCGCGCGTGCTGGCCGCGTTCGATCCGGCGCTGTCGGCCAAGGCGCAGCGCCAGCTGGAGCACCTGGGCGTGCAGGTGCGCCTGGGCCAGGCGGTGACCGCGGTGGATGACGCGGGCGTGACGCTGGGTGGACAACGTGTCGCGGCGCGCACCGTGCTGTGGGCCGCCGGCGTGGCCGCTTCGCCGCTGGGCCGCATGCTCGGCACGCCGCTGGATCGCGCGGGCCGCGTACTCGTGCGACCCGACCTCAGCCTGCCCGATCATCCCGAGGTGCTGGTGCTCGGCGATCTCGCCAGCGTGCAGCAGGATGGCCGCCCGGTGCCGGGCGTGGCACCCGCCGCCAAGCAGATGGGCCTGCACGCCGGGCGACTGCTCGCTGCCCGCCTGCGCGGCGACACCCGCGCCATGCCATTCCGCTACCGCGACGCCGGATCCCTGGCCACCATCGGTCGCATGGCGGCGGTGGCGCAGTTCGGCAGGCTGCGACTGTCCGGCCTGCCCGCCTGGTGGATCTGGCTGGGCGCGCACATCTGGTTCCTGATCGGCTTCCGCAACCGGCTGGTGGTGATGCTGGACTGGGCCATGGCGTACTGGACCCAGGAACGCCACGCCCGAATCATCACCGGCGTGGATGACGAGGCCACCCACCGACACTGACAACGCCTGCGGCCCGATGGATGGCCGCGGGTTTCAGCTGCCGCCCGTCGCGCCGCCGCCATGCGCCGGCTTCCTCGCCAACTGCTCGCGCGACCAGCCGCCGCCCAGCGCGCGGATGAGCTGCACGCTGGCGCGCAACTGCTGCGTGCCCAGGCTCAGTACGCCGCTTTGCGCCTGCAGGGCCGCGGTCTGCGCCTGCACCACGTCGAGGTAGCTGGCGGCGCCGACCTTGTACTGCTTCATCGCCAGATCCAGCGAGCGTTGCGCGGCGGCCGCGGCGGCCTGCTGGTCGACCATCGCGGCGCCGAGGCGGTCGAGCTGGGCGAGGCTGTCCTGCACCTGCTGGAACGCGCCGAGCACCACGCCGCGGTATTTCGCGCCGGCTTCGTCTGCCGCGGCCCTGGCGGCGGCGACCTGCGCCTTGCGCAAGCCGCCGTCGAACAGGTCGAACAGCAGCGAGGGGCCGAGCGCCCAGACATGGTTGGGTGCGGTGAGCAGGTCGGCGTAGCGCTTGCTGAGGAAGCCGCCTTGCGCATTCAAGGTCAGGGACGGGAAATACGCCGAGCGCGCCACGCCGATTTCGGCATTGGCTTCGGCGGTGCGGCGTTCGGCGGCGGCGATGTCGGGGCGCCGCTGCAGCAGGGTCGAGGGCACGGCCAGCGGAATCTGCGGCAGCGGGAGGGCCGCCGTCTGCGCCGGCAGGCTGAACTGCGCGGCGGACTCGCCCACCAGCACGGCGATGGCGTCCTGCATCTGCTCGCGCTGGGCCATGGTCTGCGACCACTGCGATTTCACCGTGGACAGCTGCGTCTGCGCGCGCGCCACGTCCAGGCCGGAGACGATGCCGCCGTTGTGCAGGGTCTGGGTGAGCTGCAGCGCCTTGCGGTAGGCATCGAGGCTTTGCTGCAGGAGCTGCAATTGCTGGTCGAGGCCGCGCAGCGCGAGGTAGCTGTCGGCGAGCTGCGCCTGCAGGCTGAGTTGCGCGGAGGCGAGGTCGGCCGCCGTGGCTTGCGCCTCGTCCCTGCCGGCGGCGACGCTGTCGCGCACCTGGCCCCACAGGTCCACTTCGTAGCTGAGCTGCGCACCGGCGGTGTAGGTGTCGTAGTCCGCCGGCGCGGTGGGACTGCGCATCGGCGCGGTGTCGGACTGGCGCTGGCGAACGGCGCCCGCGCCGGCACCGATCTGCGGAAAATAGCCGGAGCGCGCTTCACGGAACAGCGCCTGTGCCTGCTGGTAATGCGCCAGCGCGGCGGCGAGGTCGGCGTTGTTGGCGAGCAGGCGCTGCTGCAACTGGTCGAGCTGCGGGTCGCCATACAGTGACCACCAGTCGGCACGCGGCAACTGGTCGGAAGGCTGCGCCACCACCCACGCGCCGGTGTCCCTGTACTGCGCGGCCACCGGCGTGGCCGGCACCTTGTAGGCCGGTGCGAGATTGCAGCCGGCCAGCGCCGCGGCCACCGGCAGCGCGAGCAGGAAGCGATCAGCCCTTCGCATGGGAGTCGTCCGCCTGCGGCTGCCCGGCCACGCGCACGTGGTCGCCCGTGCCGATGCCGTCCGGCGGGCTGTCGATCACCTTGTCGCCGGCTTCGAGGCCGGAGCCGATCACGGCATGCTTGCCGTCATCGCGCAACACCGTCACCGGCTTGAACGTGACGCTGTCGTCGGCGCCCAGCGTGGCCACCTGCATGCCCTTGCCGTTGAAGACCAGCGCGCTGGACGGCACGCTCAGGTCGTTGCGGGCCGCGCCGAGATCCAGCTCCACGCTGGCGAAACCGCCGGGCATCAGTTCGCCCTTGCGGTTGTCCACCAGCAACTGCATCAGCGTGGTGCCGCTGGAAGCGTTGACCGCCCCCGCCGAGTCGAGCACGGTGGCCGTATAGGTCCGGCCCGGGTGCTCCGGCACGCGCAGCACCGCGCGCGTGCCCTTCGGCACCTGTGGCACGTAGTTCTGCGGCACGTTGACGTACAGGCGCAGCTTGCTGGTGTCGGACACCACGAACAGTTCCGGGCCGGCGCCGCTGCCGACGTTGATCAGCGCGCCCACGTCGGTATCGCGCGCGGTGACAGTGCCGTCGAACGGCGCGACGAGTTTGGCGAAGCCCTTCTCGACTTCGAGCTGGTCCACCTGCGCCTGCGCCGCCTTGACCTGGGCCTCGGCCGCGTTGAGCGCGCTGGTGCGCTGGTCGATGTCCTGCTGCGCCACCGCATCGGTGCCGGCCATCGCCTGCCAGCGGCTGGCGCTGATCTGCGCCAGCCGCGCATTGGCCCTGGCGACGCCGAGGCTGGCCTGCGCCTGCGCGAGCTGCTGGTCGACGTCCGGCGTCTCGATGGTGCCGAGCAGGTCACCCTTCTTCACGTGCGCGCCGATGTCGGTGTTCCAGCTCTTGAGGTAGCCGGAAACGCGCGCGTAGATCGGTGCGCTCACGAAGGCCTGCAAGCGACCCGGCAATTGCAGGGTGGGCTGGCCCGCGGCCATCTCCGGCTGCACCACCGCGACCACCGGCAGCGCCTGCTGCTGCGTCCAGTCGCGCATCTGTTCCGTGCCGTGGACGCGGCTGACCAGGCCGTAGACGACGACGATCGCGGCCACCACGGCAGCGGCGATGCCGGCCGTGCGCAGGCCGCGTGGTGCTGCGGCTTGCGGCGGGGTGTGCGGATCAAGCTGGGACATGGATCTCTCCGGAATGGCCTTGCGGCGCATGCTTCTCGCCGTAGCGCCGATGGATGATGCTGAACACGACAGGGACGAAGAACAGGGTGGACACCGTGGCGAACACCAGGCCGCCGATCACCGCGCGGCCGAGCGGTGCGTTCTGCTCGCCGCCCTCGCCCAGCGCCAGCGCCATCGGCAGCATGCCGATCACCATCGCCAGCGCGGTCATGCAGACCGGGCGGAAGCGCACGAAGCCGGCTTCCAGCGCGGCCCGCGCCGCGTCGCCGTGCTCGGCCAGCCGCTCGCGGCAGAAGCTCACCACCAGGATCGAGTTGGCGGTGGCCACGCCCATGCACATGATCGCGCCGGTGAGCGCCGGCACCGACAGCGTGGTGTGGCTGGCGAACAGCATCCACACGATGCCGGCCAGCGCGGCGGGCAGCGCGGTGATGATCACGAACGGGTCGGACCAGGACTGGAAGTTCACCACGATCAGGAAATAGATCAGGCCGATCGCGCCGAGCAGGCCGAGCAGCAGGCCGTTGAACGCCGTGTTCATCGTCTGTACCTGGCCGAGCAGGGCCACGGTGGCGCCCTTGGGCGCATCCTTGGCGTTGGCGGCTATGATCTTCTGGATGTCGGCCGCCACCGCGCCGAGGTCGCGCCCCTGCGTGCTGGCGAAGATCTGCACCATCGGCTGGATGTTGTACTCCGACACCACCGCGTCGGCGCGGCCGTACTTGATGTCGGCGATGCCGCCAAGCACCGTGGTCGGGCTGCCCACGGCGTTGACCGGCATGTCCGCCAGCGCGGCGGAGGTATCCATCCGGTACTGCGGCGTCTGCATCACGATGGGATAGGTGATGCCGTTCTTCGGGTTGAGCCAGAACGTCGGCGCCACCTGGCTGCTGCCGGCGAGGTTCACCACCATGCTGTTGGTGACGTCACGCGGGGTGGCGCCGACGTACTGCGCGCGCGTGCGGTCGAGATCCACGTCCACCGTGGGCAGCGACTGCGACTGCTGGATGCGCGCGTCGGCCACGCCGGTGACGCGGCGGACCTGCGCCAGCAGCTTGTTGGCGTAGGCGAAATCCGCCGGCAGGTCGCGGCCGCGCACCTGCAGCTCGATCGGCGCCGGCGTGCCGAAGTTGAGGATCTGGCTGACGATGTCCGCCGGCAGGAACGAGAAGGTCACGCCGGGGAAGCGCCTCGGCAGTTCCTCGCGCAGGCGCTTGACGTAGCCGTCGGTGGGCGCGTGCCCTTCGCGCAGCGCGATCTGGATGTCGCCGTCCTGCTCGCCGATCGTGCCGGTGTTGTTGTAGATGGTGTTGATCGAGGAGAGGAACGGCGCGCCGATGTTGTCGGCCACCGTGTCCAGGTCGCGCGGCGGGATGATCTGGCGGATCGCCTGCTCGATGTGGCCGAACTGCGCGGCGGTTCCCTCCAGCCGCGTGCCGACCCGCACGCGCGCGTGGATCAGCATCTGTCCGGCGTCCACCGACGGGAAGAAGTTGCGGCCGAGGAACGGCGCGAGTGCGAACGACAGCACCACGAAGGCCAGGAAGCCCAGGGTGAAGCCGCGGCGGTGGTGCAGGGCCACGCCGAGCAGGTCGTGGTAGCCGCCGCGGATCCTCTCGAAGCGCGCCTCGAAGCGGCGCTGGAAGCGCACCAGCGGATTGCGCGACGGCGGCAGCGCCGCGCTGGTGCCGTGTTCGTCGGTGTGCGGCGCGTGCGGCTTGAGCAGGTACTTCGCCATCGTCGGCACCAGCGTGCGCGACAGGAAGAACGAGCAGACCATCGCGAACATCACCGCCTCGGCCATCGGCACGAACAGGTAGCGCGCCACGCCCTGCAGGAAGAACATCGGCACGAACACGATGCAGATGCACAGCAGCGAGACGAAGGCCGGCGTCACGATCTGCGCCGCGCCGTCCATGATCGCGGTCTCCACGTCCTTGCCGTGCTCCAGGTGCCAGTTGATGTTCTCGATGGTCACCGTGGCGTCGTCCACCAGGATGCCCACCGCCAGCGCCAGGCCGCCCAGGGTCATGATGTTGAGCGTCTCGCCCAGCGCCGACAGCAGGGCGACCGAACCCAGCACCGCCAGCGGGATCGACACGGCGATGATCACCGTCGAGCGCCAGCTGCCCAGGAACAGCAGGATCATCAGGCTGGTCAGCGCCGCCGCGATCACGCCCTCGCGGATCACCCCGCTCACCGCCGCGCTGACGAACACCGACTGGTCGCCCACCGGCTTGACCTGCAGCGCGTCGGGCAGCGACGGCCGGATCTCCGCCAGCATCTTCTTGATGCCGCTGATGATGTCCAGCGTGGAGGTGGCTCCGCTCTTGAACACGCTGAGCAGGATCGAGCGGCTGCCGTCCACGTGCACCATGTTGGTCTGCACCGCGCTGCCGAAGTGCACGTTGGCCACGTCGCGCATGTAGACCATCGCGCCGTTCACCGTCTTGATCGGCAGGTTGGCGAGGTCTTCGAGATCCGACGGCGCGTTGTTGAGGTTGACCACGTACTCGGTGTCGCCGACCTTCTGCGTGCCCACCGGCGTCAGCAGGTTCTGCGCGGCCAGCGCATTGGCGACGTCGTTGCCGGTGAGGCCGCGCGCCTGCAGCGCGGCGGGATCGAGGTCGAACATCACCTGCGGCGTCCTGCCGCCGAACGGGTACGGGATGCCCGCGCCCTCCACCGTCACCAGCCGGGTGCGCACCTGGTTGATGCCGAGGTCGGTCAGGTTCTGCTCGCTCAGGCCCTTGCCCGACAGCGCCAGCTGGATGATCGGCACGGTCGAGGCGCTGTAGTTGATGATCAGCGGCGGCGTGGTGCCCGGCGGCATCTGCTTGAGCAGGGTCTGCGCGATCGCGGTGACCTGCGCGTTGGCGGTGGCGATGTTGGCGCCCGGGTGGAAGAAGATCTTGACGATGCCGAAGGTGCTGTACGAGTTCGCCTCGATGTGCTCGATGTCGTCCACCGTGGTGGTGAGCGCGCGCTCGAACGGGGTGTCGATGCGGCCGGCCATCTGGGCGGGCGGCAGGCCGGTGTACTGCCAGGCCACCGCGATCACCGGGATGTTGATGCTCGGGAAGATGTCCACCGGCATGCGCAGCGCCGCGAGCGCGCCGGTGATCAGGATGAGCAGGGAGAAGACGACAAAGGTATACGGCCGCGAAAGTGCGATCCTGACCAGGCCAATCATGGGGATTCCCGAGCGCGGATGGTGCGTCGCGGAAATTCTCCCACGCGGAGTGCGCCGGGCTTCATGAAGATAATTTCATGTGCCGGCCCCGCCCCCTCTTCCGCTTGCGGGAAAGGCTTCGCCGGCTACGCCGCCTCGACCGCCGCCACCGTCAGGCAATGCATGCTGATGCACGCGCCGCCGCCTTCGTCGTCGCCGATCTCCAGGCTGTAGCCGTGCAGGCGCACGATGGCACTGACGATGCTGAGACCCAGGCCCGAACCCGGCGTGCTGCGGCTGTTGTCGCCGCGGTAGAAGCGCCGCGTCACCGCGTCGCGCTCGCCGGCGGGGATGCCGGGACCGCCATCCACCACGTCCACGCGCGGGCCGTTGCGCTCCATCCGCGCACGCAGCAGCACGCGGCCGCCGGCGGGCGTGAACTTGATCGCGTTGCCGACCAGGTTGGCGAAGGCCTCGAACAGCAGGTGCGCATCGCCGCGCAGCGGGGCCAGCGGCGCCAGCTCCAGCAGGAAGCGCAGGCCGCGGTCCTCGGCCAGCGGCGCATAGAAGTCATGCACCTGCTGCAGTACGCGCTCCAGATCCACTCCGCTGAAGCAGGCGCTGCGGTGCGTGTCTTCCAGTTCAGACACCCGCAGCAGGGCGCGGAAGCGCGCCAGCACGGCGTCGATGTCGATCACGCAGGCCTCCACCAGCGCCGCCTCCGGCCGGCCGTCCAGTTGCTGCTGGGCGCGATGGAGCCGTGCGCGCAGGCGCGTCAGCGGCGTGCGCAGGTCGTGCGCGATGTTGTCGCAGACGCCCTTCACCTCGCCCATCAGGCGCTCGATCTCGCCCAGCATGGTGTTGACGATGCCGGCCAGCACGTCCAGCTCGTCGCCACGCCGGCCCACCGGAAGGCGCCGGGTGAGGTCGCCGCGCTGGATCGGCTCGGTGGCGAGCTGGATCGCGCGGATGCGCCGCGCCGGGCCGCGGCTGAGCAGCAGGCCGCCGAGCAGTCCGGGGATCACCGTCAGCGACAGACCCCACAGCAGGGTGCGGCGGATGATCGCGCCCAGCCCGTCGATCGTGCTGGTGTCCTTGGCCAGCACCAGCTGCTCGCCATTGGCGAGCCGCTGCGCCATCGCACGCGCGCTGACGTCGCTGCGCAGGCGATCGGTGCGCACCACGCCCCTGGGCAGCAGGTGCAGTTGGCCATCGGCCACCAGCCCTTGCGGCAGGCTGGCGATGTTGCCGGCCAATGGCTTGCCGCGCGCGTCGAACAGGCCTGCCGACATGATGCCGTGCGGGTCGAGCGTGCCCGACGCGTCCACCGCCTGCGGCAGGTGCGCGGCGTCCGTCTGCACGAGGTACTGCATGCGCTGCGACACGATCTGGTCGAGCACGTGGGTGAGGTAGCGCGAGCTCTCCCACTGGATCGCGCCCAGCAGCACCACGCTCCACACCACGAACAGCGCGCCGTAGATCAGGATCAGGCGCGAGGTGGCCGAGCGCCAGACGTCAATCAGCGGGCGCAACGCGATATCCCGAGCCGCGCACGGTGTGGATCAGCGCGGGCAGGCCCGCGACGTCGATCTTGCGGCGCAGCCGGCCGATGTGCACGTCGATCACGTTGGTGCCGGGATCGAAATGGAAGCCCCAGACGTGCTCGAAGATCATCGTGCGGCTGAGCACCTGGCCGGAATTGCGCATGAGAAACTCCAGCAGCCGGTATTCGGTGGGCAGCAGCGACAACGGCTGGCCGCCGCGGCTGGCGACGTGCCGCACCAGGTCAAGTTCCAGGTCGGCCACGCGCAGGCGATTCTCCGCCTGCGGCTGGCGCCGCCGCAACAGCACCTCGACCCGCGCCGCCATCTCGTCGGGCGCGAACGGCTTGGTGAGGTAGTCGTCGCCGCCTGCGCGCAGGCCGCGCACGCGTTCGTCCACCTCGCTCAACGCGCTGATCACCAGCACCGGCGTGTCCACGTGCCGCTCGCGCAGCGTGGTGATGACGTCGATGCCGCTCATGCCCGGCAGCATGCGGTCCAGCGTGATCAGGTCGTAGCCGCCGGCCAGCGCGCGCTCCAGGCCGGCGCAGCCGGTGGCGGCGCGGTCCGCCGCCATGCCGTGCGCGCCCAGTTCGGCGACGATCTCGCGCGCGGTGACTTCGTCGTCTTCGATGACCAGGATGCGTGGCATGGTGATTCCAGCGTGGCCGCGGAATGTTCGCCGCCCAGCTTCCGGAACGGAAACGGCCTCCGCGGGGAGGCCGTTCCAACCGTCCTGTCGGCCGGGAACCGGATCAGGCGGCGAACAGGCCGCGCATCTTCTTCATCGCGTTCGCCTCGACCTGGCGGATGCGCTCGGCGGAGACGCCGTATTCGTCGGCCAGTTCCTGCAGCGTGGCCTTGTCCTCGTCCAGCCAGCGGCGCTGGATGATGTGGCGCGAACGCTCGTCCAGCTTCTCCATGGCGGTGGACAGCGTCGCCAGCTGGTTGTCGCTCTGGTCGGCCTCGGCCACGTTGTCGTACGGGTCGGCGCCTTCGTCGATCAGGAACGCCTCCGGCGCGGGCTTGGCGTCGTCGTCGGCATCCGCCGGCGCCTCGAAGCCGATGTCGCGGCCGGACAGGCGCGATTCCATCTCGCGCACCGTGGCCTCGGGCACGCCCAGGTCCCGCGCTACCGCGCTCACCTCGGCCGCATTCATCCAGCCCAGGCGCTTCTTGCTCTTGCGCAGGTTGAAGAACAGCTTGCGCTGCGCCTTGGTGGTGGCGACCTTCACGATGCGCCAGTTCTTCAGGATGAACTCGTGCATCTCGGCGCGGATCCAGTGCACCGCGAAGCTGACCAGGCGCACGCCCTGGTCGGGGTCGAAACGCTTCACCGCCTTCATCAGGCCGATGTTGCCTTCCTGGATCAGGTCGGCCAGCTGCAGGCCGTAACCGGAATAGCCACGCGCCACGTGCACCACGAAACGCAGGTGCGACATCACCAGCTTCCTGGCCGAAGCCAGATCCTCTTCTTCGTTGTAGCGGCGCGACAGCGCCTGCTCCTCATCCTGGCTCAGCACCGGAATGCGGTGCACGGCCGAGATGTAGGCATCCAGGCTGCCGACCACGCTGGGCAGCGACAGGTTGGTGGTCGCCAGGGCTTGGGACATGTGAAACCTCCGATGCAAGGGCTTCAGGTTAGCACTCCGGTGCTTGGAGTGCTAAAGCCGCGGATAGTTCGCGGCTTTTAGTGAACCGAATCGTACAGGAATATGGGCCGCTTGTCCATCCTGCACCCGGCAGCGGAGCCGGGCATGGGCCGTACGGCAGGGCTTGAAAACGGTCGCCGGGCGCGGCGCCTGCTCACTACAATGCCGGGACATGCCATGCCGGAAGGGGGAGTCCACTTGATCGTCTGTGTACCCGATGTGTTGACGGCCCAGGAACTCGGCGCCATCCGCGCCGAGCTGCCATCCGCTCCCTTCGTCGACGGCTCCACCACGGCCGGCTGGTCGGCGCGCACCGTGAAGAAGAACCAGCAGATCGACATCGCCAGCGCGAGCTACGCGCGGATGGCCGACATCGTGCGCGCCGCCTTCCAGCGCCATGCCCTGCTGCAGGCGTCACTGCTGCCGGCGGCGACCACCCAGCCGCTGTTCAACCGCTACGCCGGGAGCATGGAATACGGCGCGCACGTCGATGCGCCGGTGATGGGCGGCATGGGCAGTGCGGTGCGCACCGACATCGCGATCACCGTGTTCATCTCGGATCCGCGCAGCTATGACGGCGGCGAGCTGGTGACGCACGCCAGCGGCGGCATCGAGCACAGATTCAAGCTGGACGCCGGTGCCGCCATCGCCTACCCGGCCAACACCCTGCACCACGTCAGCCCGGTGACGCGCGGCGTGCGCGACGCGGCCATCATCTGGGTGCAGAGCATGGTGCGCGACCCGGCCCGCCGCGAACTGCTGTGGGACCTGGAAAGCGCCAAGCGCGACATCTTCGGCCGGGAGGGCAAGAGCCAGGCCTTCGACGCCGTCAGCCGCTCGCACGCGAACCTGCTGCGGATGTGGGCGGAGATGACGGGCTGATCAGGCCTGCAACGCCGAGCGCGGCGGCAGCGACCAGTCGATGGCCGCCCGCCCTTGGCTTTCCAGATAACGGTTGGCCGCGGAGAAATGCCCGCAACCGAGGAAGCCGCGGTGCGCCGACAGCGGCGAAGGGTGCACGCTTTTCAGCACGCAGTGCCGGCGGGTGTCGATCAGCTGGCCCTTGCGCTGCGCGTAGCTGCCCCAGAGCAGGAACACGATGCCCTCACGCTCGCGGTTGAGCGCATCGATCGCCGCGTCGGTGAAGCCCTCCCAGCCCTTGCCCTGGTGCGAGGCGGCCAGCCCGCGCTCCACCGTGAGCACCGCGTTGAGCAGCAGCACGCCGCGGTCGGCCCACGGGGTGAGGCAGCCGTGGTCGGGCGGCGCGATGCCGAGGTCGCGCTGGATCTCCTTGAAGATGTTCACCAGCGAGGGCGGCACCGGCACGCCGGAACGCACCGAGAAGCACAGGCCGTGCGCCTGGCCCGGGCCGTGGTAGGGGTCCTGGCCCAGGATCACCACGCGCACCGCCTCGAACGGGGTGTGCGCGAACGCGGCGAAGATCTCCGGCCCGGGCGGGTAGATCGCCTTGCCGGCGCTCTTTTCCGCGCGCAGGAATCCGGCCAGCGCCTGCATCTCGGGACGCTGGAGGTATGCGCCGATGCGCGTCTTCCACGAGGCTTCCAGCCGCACCTCGCTCATGCGGGACCGCCGTGCCGGCGCAAGTGCCGCGCCACGCGCAGCTGGAACAGCAGCTTGGTGACGAGCAGCTTTTCCTCGACCGGCTTCTCCACCAGGTCGTTGGCGCCGGCCTTGATCAGCGCAGCCTGGTTGGCCGGGTTCTCGTCGCCGGTCATCACCAGCACCGGCAGCCGGCCCTTGCCGTAGCCGAAGTCCCTGCGGATGCGTTCGAGCAGGTCGCCGCCGGTGAGTTCGCCCTTCAGGCTGACGTCGGTGAGCACCACGTCGGCGCCCACCTCGCCGCGCACCCTCGCGGTTTCCAGCAGCGCCAGCGCGTCTTCCACGCTGATCACGTGGCGCACGGTGAGGCCGTACTTCTCCAGCATGCGGCGGGTGGCCAGCGCCACCACGCGGCTGTCCTCCACGTACAGCACCTCGCCCTCGGCGCTGCCCTCCGGGCGCACGTAGCCGCGGATGAACTCGGCCAGCGCCTGGAAGCCCAGCGACTTGTCGAAATAGTCGGTGACGTCCTCGCCCAGGGTGCGCCGGTGCAGGCGGTCGTCCACGTCGCCGGAGACCACCACGATCGGCACGTAGGTCTGCGGCGCGGACTCGCGCACGAAGCGCGCCAGCTCCAGCCCGTCCATGTCGGGCAGGCGCAGCGCGGTGGTGATGAAATCGAACACGCCCTCGCCCAGCAGCTGCTGCGCCTCGCCGCCGGTGCCGCAGCCCACTACCTCCACGCCCGGCAATTCGGCCGTGAGCATGCGGGCAATCATCTGCCGCACCATCCGTGAACCGTCGACCACCAGCACGCGTGGTGCCGTGCTGACCAGCCGATTGCTGATGCTTGTACTCATGCCCTGCCCGTTCGCCCCCACGCCCGCTCAGGCCGCCTTGCGCAGCTGCCATGCGCTGACCAGCCGCGCGCCCAGCCAGCCCAGCAACGCGGCCGCCAGCGGCACCGCCAGCAGCAGCCACGCCGGCAGGCCACCGACGTGCAGCTTGCCATCATAGGCCTGGCTCAACCGTGCCACCGGTCCGCTCAGCGCGAATTCGATCGCCAGTGCCAGCAGCGCGGCAAGGACGCCGCTGAACAGGCCGTACCAGATGCCGGCGTACAGATAGGGCCGGCGCACGAAGGCGCCGCTGGCGCCCACCAGCAGCAGCACGCCGATCTCCTCGCTGCGGCTGGCGATGTCCACCCGCACCGTGTTGCCCACCACCAGCAGGGCGGCCAGCGTCAGCATCAACGCCAGCGCCGCCACCACGCGGTCGCCCACGCCGAGCAGTGCGTCCAGCCGCTGCCGCCAGGTGCCGCTGTCCTGCACCTGGGCCACGCTGCGCATGTCGCGCATGTCGCCCACCAGTCGTTCCACCGCGGCGGCGTCGAGGCCCTGCTTCGGCTGCACCATCAGCACGTAGGGCAAGGGATTCTGTTCCAGCGCGTCCAGCGCGCCGGAGAAGCCCTGCAGCTTCGCCAGCTCGTCCAGGCCCTGCTGCGGGGTCTTGACCGTCACCGTGGCCACGTCGGCGCGCTCGCCCAGCTGCTTGGCCAGCAACTGGGCCTGCGGCGCGACCTGGTCCGGTTGCAGGAACACGTTGATCGCCTGGTCCTGGCCCAGCGCGTGGCCGAGCTGCTGCACGTTGCCCAGCAGCAGGTAGAACGCCAGCGGCAGGGCCAGCGCCAGGCCCATCACCGCGATGGTGAGCAGGCTGCCGAGCGGACGCGCGGCGAGCCGGCGCAGGCTGGCCGCGGCGCTCCAGCCGTGGTGCTCGCGCCAGCTGGCCATACGACGGGTGTGGGTGGGTTCGGTGCGCGGAGGCGTGGCGGCTTCCATCTTCACAGCACCTCCTCGGCAGCAAGATCCGCAACCAGCCGGCCGTGGTCGAGCACCACCACGCGCTTGCGCATGCGCTTGATCAGCGGCAGGTCGTGGCTGGCGATCAGCACGGTGGTGCCCACCTGCTGGAACTCGGCGAACAGGCCCATGATCTCCACCGCCAGCTGCGGATCGAGGTTGCCGGTGGGCTCGTCGGCGATCAGCAGCGAGGGTCGCGCCACGATCGCCCGCGCGATGCCCACGCGCTGCTGCTCGCCGGTGGACAGCGTGGCCGGCAGCTGGCGTTCGTACGAGAGCAGGCCCACCTTCTCCAGCGCCGCGCGCACGCGCCGGCCGCGTTCCTGGCGGGCGATGCCGGCGATGGTGAGCGGCAGTTCGACGTTGGCGAACACGGTGCGGTCCATCAGCAGGCGATGGTCCTGGAACACCATGCCGATGCGCTGGCGCAGCCTGGGAATGCCGCGGCCGCGCAGCTTGGCCAGGTTCTGGCCGTCCATCGTGATGATGCCGTGGCTGGGCCGCTCGATCACGCCGAGCAGCTTGAGCAGGGTGCTCTTGCCTGCGCCGGAGTGGCCGGTGACGAAGGCCATCTCGCCCGTGGGTATGGTGAAGGAAAGCTGCGACAGCGCCTCGTGGCCGCCCTCGTAATGCTTGCTCACCTGGTCGAACTGGATCACCGCGCGTCCCCGCCAGCCTGCCGTATCAAGAGGCAAGGATACGGTATGCGAGGCGCAAGATCGCCCACCGGATGGCAGGACGGGGCCGCCGGTTCAGCACCGGCGGCGATCCCGCTCAGCGGCCGGTGAACAGCCGGGTCAGCCGGCGGAACAGGCTGGGCTTGTTCGCGTGCGGATGCTCGCCCGCGGTGGCCGCCACCTGCCGCGAGGGACGCGCCGAAGCCGCCACGGCCTCGGCCGGTACGCGCTCGCGTGGCGCCCGGCGCTCGCCGCGCGGCGGACGACCGCCTTCGGCCGGCGTCGCCTGCGGCTTGCCCTGCACGGCGTTCGCCGCCACCTCGCCACCCTCGCGGCGGCGGTTGCGGCCGCCACGCCGACGGCGGCGCTTGTGCTCGCCCTCGGCAGCCACGGCGGCGTTGCCGTCCTGCGCCACAGCGGCAGGCGCGGCAGGCACGGTAGCTTCGGCCACCGCCGTCTCGGCGCGCGGTGCACGCGGCGTCCGCGATTCGTGCGAACGGCCTTCGCGCGGCCCGCGCTCGCCACGCCCGCCGTCACGGCGCGGACGGCCGCCCTTCTTGTCGTCGTGCCGCGGCTCCACGTGGTCGCCGAACGCGGCGCTGTCGGCGGCGGCGTTGGCGGCGAACTCGGGGTCGACCTCGCGCGGCTTCGGCATCACCAGCAGTTCCGGCTCGATGGCCGCCACCGGGATGCTCTGGCCGATGTAGGTCTCGATGTCGGGCAGGCTCATGGCGTAGAGGTCGCAGGCGAAGCTGACCGCGTCGCCTTCCGCGCCGAGGCGGGCGGTGCGGCCGATGCGGTGCACGTAATCCTCGGCGTCCTGCGGCAGGTCATAGTTGAAGACGTGGCTGACCGCGGGGATGTGCAGGCCGCGCGCGGCCACGTCGGTGGCGACCAGGATGTCGAGCTGGCCGTCCTGGAAGCGCTGCAGCAGCTTCTGGCGCTTCAGCTGCGGCACGTCGCCGGAGATCGCGCCGACGCGGCAGCCGTGCCGCTTCACCCGCTCGGTGACGCGCTCGGCAGCGGCCTTGGTGTTGACGAAGATGATGCTGCGCGACGGCTGGTGCCGGTCGATCAGGTTCAGCAGCAGCGGCAGCTTCTCCTCCTTGGCGGGGAAGTACACCACCTGGCGCACCTTGTCGGCGGTGACGTTGTCGCTCTCCACCACCAGCTTCTCGGCCTCGTGCATGTGCTCGTAGGCCAGCTCCAGCACGCGGTGGCTCAGCGTGGCGGAGAACAGCAGCACCTGGCGCTGCTCGCGCGCGGGCAGGCGACGGAAGATGAAGCGCACGTCCTTGATGAAGCCGAGGTCGAACATGCGGTCGGCCTCATCGATCACCATCACCTCGACGCCGTTGAAGCCGAACACATTCTGCTTGTAGTAGTCGAGCAGGCGGCCGGGCGTGGCGATGATGATGTCGCAGCCGTCGTGCAGCTGCTGGCGCTGCTTGTCGTAGTCCACGCCGCCGTAGATCAGCGCGGTCTTGAGGCCGGTGTGGCGGCCGATGTTGCGCGCGTCCTTGTCGATCTGGATGGCCAGCTCGCGGGTGGGCGCGATCACCAGCGCGCGCGGGTCGCTGTCCTTGCGCTCGGCCACGGCTGGCGTGGTGAGCAGGCGGTTCATCAGCGCGACCAGGAAGGCACAGGTCTTGCCGGTGCCGGTCTGCGCCTGGCCGGCGACGTCGCGGCCGGCCAGCGCCACCGGCAGGGTCAGCTCCTGGATCGGCGTGCAGCGGGTGAAGCCGGCATCGGCCAGGCCTTGCTGCAACAGGGGATGAAGTTCGAAATGGGCGAAGAAGGTATCGGTGAGTACGGTTTGCGACATGGAGGGAAACAGCCGGTGGGATGCGGGCGCTGGCGTTGCAGCCGGCCCGGCCCCGCCGCGGATGCGGGCGCGGGGCGGATGGATGAGCGGCGCATGGCGGCGCGGATCGCGAGGATGCGGGGCGTCCCGCCGGTCGACGATCCGGAGCCGCGGAGGGCGCCGAAGCGGTTGCGGCGCAACCGGCAGCCCCGCTGGCATAGGCGAGGCGGCTCGTCGCAAGCCGCCTCGCCTATGTCAACGGAACCGTCCGTTGCGGCCCTTGAATCGCTTGAATCGCGCCCCGAGTTACGTTGCAATGGAGTCCATGGCCGGCATGGCCAAGCCCCTCTATCCCGGTTCGACCCGCGCTTCATGGGCGCCCCAGTGTAGCCGATGCTGGCCGCGTGGTCGTCAAACCTTCCTTCCGCCCGTCTTTCGGAGACCCCGGTGAGCGACCTGATTACCCATGTGAGCGACGACGCCTTCGAGCAGGAGGTGCTGCAGTCCGACACCCCCGTGCTGCTGGATTTCTGGGCCGAATGGTGCGGCCCGTGCAAGGCCATCGCGCCGATCCTCGACGAGCTGGCCACCCAGTACCAGGGCAAGCTGCGCATCGCCAAGATCAATATCGACCACAACCAGAAGACGCCCCGCACCTACGGTGTGCGCGGCATTCCCACCCTGATGGTGTTCAAGAACGGCAAGGTCGAGGCCACCCAGATCGGCGCCGTCAGCAAGGGCCAGCTGGCCCAGATGATCGACAAGGCGATCTGACCACGCCTGCCGAAAACCCCGCCGCGTGCTTTACGACCATGCGCGGCGGGTGCTAGATTGCCCTCCGCGTCCGTCGGGATCCCCCTGATCCCCCTGCGCCCTCTCTGGTGCGACGCACATCCTTCCCTCCTGTTTTTCCAACGGCGCCCCGTGAGGTTTGCCCGTGTCCGATACCGATAGCACCAATCCGAACGACGCCGGCGGCGCCGAGAGCCCGCCCGAGTCGCGTCCGCGCGCGCCGCGGCGCCAGCCGCGCAATGCCAAGCCGGCCGCCGAGGCGCCGGCCGAGCAGACCACCGCGCCGCTCTTCGAAGCCCCCGCGTCCGCACCCGTCGCCGCGCCAGCCAGCGAGCCCGCCGCTTCTGCCGCCCCCGAGGCGCGCGAACCCGGCCAGTCACAGAATCCGCAGGCGCAGGGCCAGAACAACGGCAACCGCAACGAGCGCGAAGGTCGCGGCCGACGTCGCCGCCACGAACGCAACCAGCAGCGCCAGCAGGGCGGTAGCGGTAGCGGTAGCGGCGGTGGCGGTGGCGGCGGCGGTGGCGGCGGTGGCGGCAATCCCAATCCGCGCCACAACAATCCGCACGGCCTGCCGGTGGACGACGACAACGCCGACCCGGGCAGCGACGACCGCCTGATCAACCTCACCGAACTGAAGCGCATGAAGGCGCCGCAGCTGCTGGCCTTCGCCGAGTCGCTGGGCATCCGCGAGGGCGTGGCCCGCGCGCGCCGCCAGGACGTGATCTTCAACGTGCTCAAGGCCCACGCCCGCTCCGGCGGCGGCATCTGGGCCGAGGGCGTGCTGGAGATCCTGCAGGACGGCTTCGGCTTCATGCGCTCGGCCGACGAGAGCTATCTGGCCGGCCCCGACGACATCTACGTCAGCCCCAGCCAGATCCGCCGCTTCAACCTGCGCACCGGCGACTACATCACCGGACGCGTGCGCCACCCCAAGGAAGGCGAGCGCTACTTCGCGATGCTGCGCGTGGACGACATCAACGGCGACCCGCCGGAAGCGTCCAAGAACAAGATGCTGTTCGAGAACCTCACCCCGCTGTTCCCGCGCAAGGCCTTCAAGCTGGAGCGCGGCAACGGTTCGAGCGAGGACATCACCGGGCGCATCCTCGACCTGGTGGCACCGATCGGCCGCGGCCAGCGCGGCCTGATCGTCTCGCAGCCGAAGTCGGGCAAGACGATGATGCTGCAGAACATCGCGCAGGCCATCCAGTACAACCACCCCGACGCGCACCTGATCATCCTGCTGGTGGACGAGCGCCCGGAGGAAGTGACCGAGATCGCCCGCACCGTGCGCGCCGAGGTGATCAGCTCCACCTTCGACGAGCCGGCGGTGCGCCACGTGCAGGTGGCCGAGATGGTGATCGAGCGGGCCAAGCGCCTGGTCGAGCACAAGCGCGACGTGGTGATCCTGCTCGACTCGATCACCCGCCTCGCCCGCGCCTACAACACCGTGGTGCCCAGCTCCGGCAAGGTGCTCACCGGCGGCGTGGACGCGAACGCGCTGCAGCGCCCCAAGCGCTTCTTCGGCGCCGCGCGCAACGTGGAGGAAGGCGGCAGCCTCACCATCATCGCCACCGCGCTGATCGACACCGGCAGCAAGATGGACGAGGTGATCTACGAGGAGTTCAAGGGCACCGGCAACATGGAAGTGCACCTGTCCCGCCGCATCTCCGAGAAGCGCGTCTACCCGGCGATCGACATCAACCGCTCCGGCACCCGCCGCGAGGATCTGCTGATCGAGCCGGACATGCTGGCCAAGATCTGGATCCTGCGCAAACTGCTGCACCCGATGGACGAGCTGGCCGCGATGGAGTTCATGCTCGACAAGATGAAGAACACCAAGTCCAACGACGAGTTCTTCAATTCGATGAAGCGCTGAGGGTTCGCCCTTCCGTCAGCATCAGCGACAAGGCCGGCCATGCGCCGGCCTTGTCGTTTCCGCTTGCCGCGGCTTGCGGCAGGCTCCATGCTCGCGGCAACTGACGCGAGGAAACACGGAATGCTTGCTCGTCTCGCCCTGATCGCCTGTGCGTTTTGCGCGCTGCAACCCGCCATCGCCGCGAAACCGGCACCCGCCGCCAACCTCTGCCGGCAGGCGCTGCCCACGATCCGCGGGCTCTGGCAGCAGGGCGTCTACGACGCACCGCGCGCCGTGGCCGTGGTGATGGTCGACGCCATCGATGGCAAGCTTCCGCAAGTGCGCCGGGGGCTCGCCATGCTGCCCGCAGCCGAACAGGCTCGCTGGCGCCAGCTCGCCATGATCACCGCGGCCAATGCCTACCAGCCCACTGTGGTGGATGGCTTGCTGGACGACGGCGCCGCCGTCGACGGCACCGTGCGACTGCCGCCGTTCAAGTCCGCCTTCCATGACCAGATGCTCGATGCCATGGGGCACGACCCGCGCTACGGCGGCCCGGGCGCGGTCAAGGCACTGCAGTCGGCCGGCATCCTGGACGGCAACCGCGGGCCACTTCTTGGCCCGGCGCTGCCGCTCGTCGCCCAATGCGGCGACGTGGCCACGCTCGACGTGCTGTTGCGCCATCACGCCAACCTCATGGCGCGTACAGCGCCGAACGTGGTCGACGCCTTGACCGCGGCCGTGGTCAGCGGCAATGGCGCCGTCGTGATCCGGCTGCTCGACCACGGGGCCGACGTCTGCGCGGACGACCGGCGCATCCGCAAACCCGGCACCACACTGGCCAGCATCGGCCGCCGCCAGCATCTGCCGGAGGCGCTGGTGCAACGGTTGACCTGCCATGCACGGGCCGCCGCTGCCCTTCCGTGACGAGCCTGGGCAAGATGGCGGCGGCAGGCATCTGTACCGCCCCGTACAAAAATTTTCCGTCAACCCCTTTTCGCGACCGCGCGGCGCCTCCATAGTCGGTGCCTCACCCTGCGAGGTCGCGCCCGTGTCCATCCCCAGTGCCGTCAAGAGCACGCCCATCGAAGGGCGCCAGCAGCTGATCGACTACCTCGCCGCCGGCGAGAAGCCTCGCGAGGCCTGGCGCATCGGCACCGAGCACGAGAAGTTCGGCTTCCGCACCGACGACCTGAAGCCGCCAGCGTTCGAGGGCGAGCGCGGCATCTGCGCGTTGCTGGAAGGCATCGCCGCCCGCCACGGCTGGGAGATCGCCCGCGAGGGCGAGACGCCCGTGGCGCTCATCCGCGACAAGGCCAACATCACGCTGGAACCGGCCGGCCAGCTGGAGCTTTCCGGCGCGCCACTGGAAACCATCCACCAGACCTGTTGCGAGGTGAACAGCCACCTGGAGGAAGTGCGCTCGGTGGCCGACGGCCTCGGGCTTGGCTTCCTCGGCATGGGCTTCCAGCCGAAGTGGCGGCGCGACGAGATGCCGTGGATGCCCAAGGGCCGCTACAGGATCATGCGCGAGTACATGCCCAAGGTCGGCAACCTCGGCCTGGACATGATGACGCGCACCTGCACCGTGCAGGTGAACCTGGATTTCTCCAGCGAAGCGGACATGGTGAAGAAGTTCCGCACCAGCCTCGCGCTGCAGCCGATCGCCACCGCGCTGTTCGCCGACTCGCCGTTCACGGACGGCCGTCCGAACGGCTATCTGTCCTACCGCTCGCACGTATGGGAAGACACCGATCCCGACCGCACCGGCATGCTGGACTTCGTGTTCGCCGACGGCTTCGGCTACGAGCGCTACGTGGACTACGCGCTGGGCGTGCCGATGTACTTCAGCTACCAGGACGGCCGCTACATCGACCTCGCCGGGCAGGACTTCAGGCGCTTCATGGCCGGCGACCTGTCCGCACTCCCGGGCATGAAGGCCACCATGAAGGACTGGGCCGACCACCTCACCACCGCCTTTCCCGAAGTGCGCCTCAAGCAGTACCTGGAAATGCGCGGCGCCGACGGCGGCCCGTGGAACCGCCTGTGCGCCCTGCCCGCGCTGTGGGTGGGCCTGCTCTACGACGACGACGCGCTGGACGCCGCGTGGGACCTGGTCAAGGACTTCTCCATGGCCGAGCGCCACGCCCTGCGCAACGGCGCGCCGAAGCAGGCGCTGAAGCTGCCGTTCCGCCACGGCACCGTGCTCGACCTCGCGCGCGAGACGCTGAAGATCGCCGCCCAGGGCCTCGCCCGCCGCGCCAGGCTCAACCGCAACGGCGCCGACGAGCGCATCTACCTCGAACCGCTGCTGGAGATCGCCGAAGCCGGCCAGACTCCGGCCGAACGCAAGCTGGAGCTGTTCCACGGCGCCTGGGGCGGCAGCGTGGATCCGGTGTTCCGCGAGTTCGCGTACTGACCGAAACCTCCAACCAGAAAGGCCGGCATTGCCGGCCTTTCTGGTCGGTCCTGCATGCCGCCTTACTTCTTCGGCGCATCCTTCAGGCCGCGGTTGATCAGCATCGGCTCGATGCTCGGATCCTGGCCGCGCCAGTCCTTGTACAGCTTGGACAACTCTTCCGTGTTGCCGCGCGAGAGGATCATGTCGCGGAAGCGCTGGCCGTTCCCGGCGGTGAGGCCGCCGTGTTCCTTGAAGCCCTGGAAGGCGTCGTCGGCAAGCATCTGCGTCCACAGGTAGGCGTAGTAGCCGGCGGAGTAGCCGTTGCTCCAGATGTGCAGGAAGTAGCTGGAGCGGTAGCGCGGCGGCACGTAGCTCAGGTCCACGCCGTCCTTCTTCAACGCGGCAGCCTCGAACTTGTCGGCGTCCTGCCTGGGCGCGTCGGCCCCGAGCATGTGCCAGTTCATGTCGAGCATGGCGGCGGCGACGAGTTCGGTCATGGCGTAGCCGCTGTTGAACTTGCCGGCCTTCTGCATCTTGTCCACCAGCGCCTGCGGCATCGGCGCGCCGGTCTGGTAGTTCTTGGCGAAGTTCGCGAACACCTTGGGATCGCTGGCCCAGTGCTCGTTGAACTGCGAGGGGAACTCCACGAAGTCGCGCGCGGTGGCGGTGCCGGACAGGCTCGGATACTGCTCGTCGGCGAACATGCCATGCAGGGCATGGCCGAACTCGTGGAACATGGTGATCACGTCGTCCCACGACAGCAGCGCGGGCTGGCCCGCCGCAGGCTTGGTGAAGTTGGCGACGTTGTAGATCACCGGCCTGGTGCCGAGCAGCCTGGACTGGCCGACGAAGTTGTCCATCCACGCGCCGCCGTTCTTGTTGTCGCGCTTGAAGTAGTCGCAATACCACAGCGCCAGCGACTTGCCGTCCTTGTCGAACACCTCGAACACGCGCACGTCCGGGTTGTACACCGGGATGTCGTGGCGCTCCTTGAAGGTGAGGCCGTAGAGCTGGTTGGCGGCGTAGAACACGCCGTTCTGCAGCACGTTGTCCAGCTCGAAATACGGCTTGATCTGCGACTCGTCGAGGTCGTACCTGGCCTTGCGCACCTGCTCGGCGTAGTACTGCCAGTCCCACGGCTCCAGCTTGAAGGTGGGCTGGTGCAGCGCGGCCTGGTCCTTGTCGATCTGCGCCTGGATCGCGGCGGCCTCCTGCTTCGCGCGGGCCACCGCGGCGGGCGCCAGCTTGCCCATGAAGCTCATCACCGCTTCCGGCGTCTTCGCCATCTGGTCCTGCAGCGTCCACGCGGCGTAGTTCGGCGAACCCAGCAACCTGGCTTCCTGCGCGCGGATCTGCGCGAGCTGCTCGATGATGTCGCGGGTGTCGTCGGCGTTGCCCAGCTCGGCGCGGTTCCACGAGGCCTCGTACAGCGCCTTGCGGGTGGCGCGGTCCCTGAGGCTCTGCAGCGCCGGCTGCTGGGTGGTGTTCTGCAGCGTGACCACCCACTTGCCGGCGAGCCCGCGATCCTTGGCGGCCTGCGCGGCGGCGGCGATGTCCTCGTCGGACAGGCCGTCCAGCTTCGCCTTGTCGTCGACGACCAGGGCGCTGTCCTTGGCGGCGGCGAGCAGCTTGTTGTTGAACTGCGCCTCCAGTGTGGACTCCTGCTGGTTGAGCGCCTTCAGCCTGGCCTTGTCGGCGTCGGACAGCTTGGCGCCGTGATGGACGAAATTGCGGTAGGTCACCTCGACCAGGCGCAGCGATTCCGGATCGAGCTTGAGCGTGCCGCGCTCGTCGTAGACCTTCTGCACGCGCTCGAACAGCTTGCCGTCGAGGTAGAGGGCGTCCTGGTGCGCGGCGAGCTTCGGCGCCTCCTCTTCCTGCACCTTCTGCAGCGTGTCGTCGGTGTTGGCCGAGGCGACGCCGTTGAACACCATCAGCACCCGGTCGAGCAGGGCGCCGGACTTCTCCAGCGCCACGTAGGTGTTCTCGAACGTGGGCGGCTCCGGGTTGTCGGCAATCTGCTGCCACTCGGCGAGCTGGTCGGCCATGCCCTTCTCGATCGCCGGCTGGTAGTCGCCATCCTTGATCTTGTCGAACGGCGGCGCCTGGAACGGCAGCGTGCTGGCGGTGAAGAACGGATTGGCGGCGTTCGCGTCGGCCACCGGCGCAGCGGCACTGGCCGGCCTGGCCGGCGCGGTGGAAGCCGGTGCCGGCGCGGGCTTGCCGGCGTCGTTCGGGCCCTGCGAACAGGCGGCGAGGGCGATGCTGGTGGCGATCACGATCATGCGTAGACGGAACATGCGGTATTCCCGGTCGGTGCGCCGTGAGGCGGCGGAATGAAACGGAAGCCGCCGACTGTAGCCATACCGCGCCGGGTTTTGCCAGCCGCAGCGCAGCGAAACCGCGCGCGGCCACCGCGTCGCTTCAGCCCTGGCGCACGTCGCGCAACTGCCATGCCGCTCCGATCAGCCAGTTCAGGCGCTGGCGCAGCAGGCTCATCGGCAGGCTGGTGAGCACGTCCACCTCGACGAGCAGGTCGGCCACCTGGGCCCGCACCTGCGCCTGCGCGTCGGTGGCGCCCAGCGCGGGATCGACCTCGTCCGGCTCCGGCTGCTGCGCGCGCCAGCGCTCGAACAACGCCGGACTGTGCAAGGCCTCCTCCAACGCGGCAGCGAAATCGGCTGGGCCGGCGCCGTCCCAGCTGAGCGCGGGCTCGCTGCCGCGCGCATGCGCCAGGTCGGCGATGGAAAGGTAGTAGTGGTTGCGGCTGCCCATGGCTTCTCCCTGCAAGTTGCCGCCAGCATGCGTACGGGCCGGCATGCCGGATGTGAATTCAGGGCGCTCCGACCAGGGGGGCCAGGTCGAGCCCGGTGGCCGCCTGCGCCGGGGCCACGCCATGCGGCAACACGCCGAGGCAGGGCGCGGGCAGCAGTTCGCGCAGGGTGGCGAGATTCTCTTCCACCGCCTCCATCGCCGGGTCGATGCGGTTGGCTATCCAGCCTTTGATGCGGCAACCGTCGGCCAGGATCGCCTCGGCGCTCAGCAGGCTGTGGCTCAGGCAGCCCAGGCGCAGGCCCACCACGAGGACCACCGGCAGCTTCCACTGTTTCGCGATCTCCGAGGCGAACAGGCCCGGCGCCAGCGGTACGCGCCAGCCACCCACGCCTTCCACCACCACCGCGTCGTGCCCGCTGCACAGCGCATCGAAGGCGATCCGCAACGGCGGCAGCGCGATCGTCACGCCCTCGTGCGCCGCGGCCAGGTGCGGCGACAAGGGTTCGCGCAGCGCCACCGGATTGCTGTGCGCATAAGGCGGCAACGGCGTGCTGCTGGCCGCACGCAGCGCCAGCGCATCCTCGTTCTGCGGGCCGTGCGTTGTCTCGATATAGCCGCTGGCCACCGGCTTCATGCCGGTGCTGCGCAGGCCGCTGGCGCGCAGGGCGTGCAGCAGCGTGCAACTGGCGTGGGTCTTGCCGATGCCGGTGTCGGTGCCGGCGACGAACAGTGCCGTGCTCATCCGGCCGGGTGCCGGCGCTTGTACCACGTGATCGCCGGACCGATCAGGCCCAGCAGGATGTATTCGAGACCTGCCAGCGCCAGCAGCCCTTCCGGAATCAGCCACGCGGTCAGCGCCGAGAGCAGGCCGACTGCGGCCGGGATGCTCCAGACCAGCATCCGGATGCCGGCCTGCCGGCGCACTTCGGCGCCGGCGTCCGGCAGGCGGGCGGCATGCCGATAGAGCATGACCAGGGTGCCGGCCATGCAGGTAAAGGCAAGGCCGTAACAGGCAAACATGACCCGTGCATCGGCGGGCGATTGCAGCACGATGTCGCTGGAGAGCACGCCTCCGCTCAGGCCGTACAACGCCGCGCCGTAGACCATGTGCAACGGATAGACGAAGATCAACGCGAAGAACACCAGCAGCAGCGACAGCAGCAGACCGGTTCGCGAGGTTCGCGTACACAGATGCCGCCAGCGCACGTGGCCGTGCCACATCCAGGCGATCTGGGCGAAGCAGACCGCCGCCGCCGGCACGCCGGCCAGGATATGCAGCAGCTTTCCCGCCGTGTTCGGGATGGTTTCGCCGCCGATGGCCAGCAGGGTCAGCGTGAACGCGAACGCGCCGTCCACGAACATGTCCAGCCGCCCCGCCTCGATGCCTTCGCGATGCTCGACCAGGCTCATGCGCAGTTCTCCCGTGGCGACACGCGCATAATACGGGTTTGGCATTCGACTCGCCGTTCGACCGGACTGCGGTCGACGGGATCCCGCAGTCACCCGATCCTCCGGCTCACCGCAGCCGGTCAACTCCAACACCAGAAGTGTGTGAGCACACCATGTTCGAACTGCAAACCCAGACCTACGCGAGCAAGCGCGAGCATTACGCCGACCTCGCGCAACAGGCGCGCGGCCTGCTCGCCGGCGAGCGCGACCTGGTCGCGAACGCGGCGAACTTCGCCGCGCTGGTGTTCCACGGCCTGCCCGGGCTGAACTGGTGCGGCTTCTACCTGTACGACGGCAGGGAACTCGTGGTCGGCCCGTTCCAGGGCAAGCCCGCCTGCATCCGCATCGCGCTGGGCAAGGGCGTGTGCGGCACCGCGGCGCAGACGCGGCAGACCCAGGTGGTGCGCGACGTCAATGCGTTCGACGGCCACATCGCCTGCGACGCCGCCTCGCAGTCGGAGATCGTGGTGCCGCTGGTGAAGGCCGACGGCAACCTGCTCGGCGTATGGGACGTGGACAGCCCGCACGTGGCACGCTTCGACGAGGACGATCGCGCCGGCATGGAGGCGCTGTGCGCGGTGTTCATGGAAACCGTCGCGGCGTAGAACGCCTGCTTGGCGCGGGCTGCGACGATCTGCCGCCTGCGTCAAACCGTCACTCGCGCGGCGTGCGCAACAGCTCGACCACACGCGCCCGCGCCTCGTCCACGCCGGTGCCGGCGGGTGTGGAAAACACCTGGGCGGTGGCATGCAGGCCGTCGGGAAAACTCTTGCGCATCGCCGCCAGCGCCTGCGCCGCCTGGTTGCGCGAGAGCTTGTCGGCCTTGGTCAGCAGCAGGTGGCAAGGCAGGTCCGTCTCGAAGCAGAAGTCCAGCATCATCCGGTCGAACTCCTTGAGCGGATGGCGGATGTCGGCGATCAGCACCACGCCGCGCAGGCTCTGCCGGCGGTGCAGGTAGGCATCGATCTCCTGCTTCCAGTGCGCGCGCAAGTCCTCCGGCACCTTGGCGTAGCCGTAGCCGGGCAGGTCGATCAGGCGCGCGGTGAGTGGCGGCTCGCCCTCGCCCTGCGCCAGCGGCGGCAATGCGAACGCCACCATCTGCTGGGTGCGGCCGGGCGTCTTGGAGGTGCGCGCCAGCCCCTTGTGGCCGGTGAGCGCGTTGAGCGCGCTGGACTTGCCCGCGTTGGAGCGGCCGGCGAACGCCACCTCGGCGCCGAGGTCGGCGGGCAGCTGGCTGATGCGGTGGGCGGCGAGCACGAACTGCGCGCCTTGCAGATGATTTGGCATGGTTTGACCGGAGCGCGAAGGCACGGGGATAATCCGATGGTTTCTGCCCGCGGCGCCGATACCGGCAAGCGGTGGCAGCCTTCGACAGTTTCTGGGAGGGGAAGTGTATGGGTTTTCGGTTCGCAGGTTCTCGACCCGCCGTGCTTGGCTCCGCCGCAGTCCTGATCTTCGCCATGGCTGCGGGCGCGGCGATGGCGCAGGACGCCGCCAAGCCGACGACCGCAGCGACACCGGCCACGGCCGCACCCGCCACCGCCGAAGCCGCGGCGAAGCCGGGCGACGCCACCGCGGGCCAGGCCAAGGCCGCCGCCTGCGGCGCCTGCCACGGCATGGACGGCAACTCCACCGATCCGCAGTACCCCAAGCTGGCCGGGCAGAGCGAGCAGTACATCGTCCACCAGCTCGAGAACTTCAAGAGCGGCCGGCGCCAGAACCCGATCATGCTGGGCATGGCCACGCCGCTGTCCGAGCAGGACATGCACGACATCGGCGCCTACTTCGCCAGCAAGACCGCGCTGCCCGGCGTGGCCGACCAGGCCCTGGTCGAGCACGGCCAGCAGCTGTTCCGCGAGGGCGACGTCAAGCGCGGCATTCCCGCCTGCATGGCCTGCCACAGCATCGACGGCCGCGGCAATCCCGGCGCGATGTATCCGCAGCTGCAGAGCCAGCACGCGCAGTACGTCCAGGCCACGCTGAAGGCCTGGCACGACGGCAGCAGCTGGGGCACGGATGCGCATTCGCAGATCATGCCGGCCATCGCGCAGAAGCTGGACACGAACGACATCGCCGCGCTGGCCAGCTACGTCGAAGGCCTGCATCCGGCCACCGACGCGGATCTGCGGAAGCCCGCCGCCTCGCCCTGATCGACCGACGGGCGCGTCGTCCCTGCGCTGGCGCGCCCGCCCCCTGCTTTGCCCATTCGAGGTAACCCCATGTTGAAGCGTCTGCCGATCCTGTGCGCCGTCCTGCTGGCGCTGACTGCCTGCGGCCATTCCGGCGACAACGGCACCGCCGCGCCGACCTCGCCTGCGGCCACCGGCACCGCCGCCACGACACCGGCTGCGCCCGCGTCCACCAGCACGCCTGCAGCGGCGGCCAGTGCCGCAGCGGCCGGCGCCGCCACTGCCGCCGCGCCAGCGGCCGCGACGACGACAGCAGCCGCGACGCCGGCCGCCGCCGTGCCCTTCGTCGACGACGGCAAGTGGGTCGAAGGCAAGGATTACTACCGCATCGACCCGGCCCAGCCCAAGTACATCCCCACCGACAAGATCGAGGTGGTGGAGGTGTTCTCCTACGCCTGCCCGGCCTGCAACGCCTTCCACGGCGCGATGGACCAGATCGAGCACAGCCTGCCGGCCGATGCGGTGGTGCATTACCTGCCGGCCGCCTTCCGCCCGGACGAGAACTGGCCGGTGTACCAGCGCGCCTTCTTCGCCGCCGAGGCGCTGGGCGTGCGCGCCAAGGCCCATGACGCGTTCTACGACGCCACCTGGAAGACCGGCGAGACGGCCACCTACGACCTTTCCACCGGCCAGCCCAAGCCCAAGGGCGCCTGGCCCACGATCGACGACATCGCGAAGTTCTACGCCAAGTTCGGCGTCGACCCCAAGGAATTCGTGGCGGTGGCCAACTCCTTCTCGGTGAACACCAAGATGAAGCAGGCCGACGATCTCATGAAGGCCTACGGCGTGGCCGGCACGCCCACCATCGTGGTGGACGGCAAGTACCGCTTCTCGCCCTCCGACGTGCACACCGTGCAGCGCGCGATCGAGCTGACCCAGTGGCTGGTGGCGAAGGAAGCCGCCGCGGGTGCCGGCAAGTAAGCCGCCCCCTCGTATCCATCGCCTCCTTCCCCGAGCACCTCACGATGAAGCACCTCGCCCGCCTGCGCGCCCTGACCCTGATCGCCGGACTGCTGCTGGCCACCGCCTGCACCGCGCAATCCGGCACGCCCGCCCCGTATACCGAGGGCGACCAGTACGTGACCCTGCCCGGCCCGCACCAGCGCTACAGCAGCGAAGGCAAGGTGGAGGTGGTGGAGGTGTTCTCCTACGGCTGTATCCACTGCGCCGAATTCTCCCCCATCGCGGAGAAGCTGAAGGAACAGTTGCCCAAGGGCGTGGTGTTCAAGCTGGTGCCGGCGCCGTTCAGCGCCGAGTGGCTGCCGTTCGCGCGCGCCTACTACGCGGCGGACAAGCTCGGCGTGGTGGATCGCACCCACCTCGAGCTGTTCAAGGAGAAGTTCGTCCAGCATTACCCGATCAACACGATGGACGAGCTCGCCGACTTCTATGCCCGCCAGGGCGTGGATCGCGCCGAGTTCATGCGCCTCGCCACCTCCGACGCCGCCACCACGAAGCTGAAGGCGGACCTGGCGCTGATCCAGCAGTGGGGCGTGGACGGCACGCCCAGCATCGTGGTCGACGGCAAGTACCGCGTCACCCACGTGCAGACGCTGGACGAACTGTCCGCGGTGGCGCAGTGGCTGGCCAAGCGCGAACTGGCCGAGGCGGACAAGGGCGGCAAGTGATCGCCTGACCACCGTCCGCGCGGGCGTTCACGTCCGCTGCGGCCTGCTGCGTGTACCGTACACCGCTCCATGAACCGTGCGCCCGCCCCTGCCGAACGCCGCCTGCGCCTGCTGAGCTGCAATATCCTCGCCGGCGCCAGCGTGCAGCGCTACAGCGAATACGTCACCCGCAGCCTCAATGCGGTGCTGCCGGGGCGCAGCAAGATCGACAACCTCGACCGCCTCGCCGCGCTGCTGCCGCAGTTCGACGTGATCGGCCTGCAGGAAGCCGACGCCGGCAGCCTGCGCTCGGGCTTCCTCAACCAGACCCGCTACCTCGCCGAGACCGCCGGCATGCCGTACTGGAGCCACCAGCCGAACCGGCCGGTGGCGAAGCTGTCGCACACCGCGAACGGCCTGATCAGCCGCATCGAACCCAGCGCGGTGATCGACTACCCGTTGCCCGGCCGCCTGCGCGGACGCGGCGCGCTGCTGGCCCGCTTCGGCGCGGACCGCGACGCGCTGGCGGTGATGGTCGCCCACCTCTCGCTGAGCGCGCCGTCGCGCGCACGCCAGCTGGGTTTCATCGCCGAGGTCCTGCAGGACCATCCGCATGCGGTGCTGATGGGCGACCTCAACACCGACATCGAAAGCGTGGAGATGCGCCACCTGTTCGCCCATACGCGGCTGCAGCCGCCCACGCGGCCCACGCCCACCTTCCCCAGCTGGAAACCGAAGCGGGCGCTGGACCACATCCTCGCCTCGCCCTCGGTGGCGCTGGAGAAAGTCTGGACGCTGCCGCAGGCGTTCTCCGACCATCTGGCGCTGGCGGCGGAGATCCGCCTGCCCGCAAGCGACACGCCACGCCACGGAGACCGTCGATGACCGCACGCCTGCCGCGCATGCTTGCCCCATGGCTGCTGATCGTGCTGGCCGGCCTCGGCGCGGCCTGGGTGCGCTATGGGCTGATCGAGCCGCCGGCGATGGCGCAAATCTGCACGGCGGCGCAGGCGCCGGCGTGGTGCGCGCTGCGCCAGGCCCTGGTGCTGGGCTTCCTGCACGAGGTCTATGGCATCGCCGCGATGCTTGCCGCCGTGCTGGCGCTGTTGCGCCGCGCACGCGCGCTGGCCTGGCTGGCCGCGGCGCTGGGCGCGCTTGCGCTGCAGCTGTACAACTACGAGCCGGGCGCGCTGGCCCTGCTGATCGGCTGCCTGCGCCTCGTGCATCTGCAAGGCGCAGGCAACGTCCCGGCGACGGCTACACCCGCCCGGTGACCGGGATCAGCGCGCCGGTGATCGCCGACGCCGCGTCCGAGAGCAGAAACACGATCACGCCGGCCAACTGCCCGGGCTGCACCCAGCGGCTGAAATCCGCGTCGGGCATGTCGGCACGGTTCGGTGGCGTGTCGATGATGCTGGGCAGCAGCGCATTGACGGTGATGCCGCGCGGCTTCAGCTCCTCGGCCAGCGACTCGGTGAGGCGCAGCACGCCCGACTTGGACGCGGTATAGGCGCCCACGCCAGCGCCGGCCTTCAGTGCCGAGGCCGCGCCGATGTTGACGATGCGCCCGCGCCCGTCGGGCAGGTGCGCCAGCGCCGCCTTGCTCGCCGCCACCGCGGTGCGCAGGTTGATCCGGTAGAGCAGGTCCCAGGTATCGGGGTCGCCATCGGCCAGCGTCTCCCAGCGGAACGTGCCGGCGATGTTCACCAGTGCGTCGAGGCCGCCCAGCGTGTCGGCGGCGGCGTCGATCGCGTTCTTCGCTGCCGCCGTGTCGGCCAGGTCCACGCCGCCGAAGCCGTGCGCCGCGCCCAGGTTCGCCGGCACCGGCGCGCGGTCGATCGCCGCCACCGCGGCGCCCGCGTCCAGCGCGGCGCGCACCACCGCGGCACCCAGGGTGCCGAAGGCGCCGGTCACCGCGATGCGTTGCTTGTCGAGGCGCATGATTTCCATCCTTTCAACGGGGGTCGTCGAGCATAGCGCCAGCGGCGACCGGCACGAAGCGCGCGTGCCGCCACGCGGCGAACACCGGCACCGCGATCAGCAGGTTGAGCGCGAACCACAGCCAGCCCACCGGGTTCTCGCCCAGTTCCAGCACCACCACCACGCCTGCCAGCACGGGCAGCCACGCGGCGAGGAACAGCGCTTCGCGCGAGGGTGCGCGCTGGCGCTCGTCCAGCCACGCGACCAGCGCATAACCCGCGCAGGGCAGCTCGAACAGGCCCAGCGGAAAGTCGCGATAGCGGCCGTCGAACACCAGCAGCAGGCCATACAGCGCCAGCACGAACAGCCACCCGAAGCGCAGCCGCCCCGCCGGCGCGGGCTTGAACGGCGCGCCAGCCAGCCGCCCGGCCAGCCAGCTCGCCAGCCGCAGCGCGGTGAACAGCGCGACAAGGCAGGCAGCAAGTGAAAGCGTCCACTCCCAGGCATCACGACAGGCATAGGCCATCTGCCGCCCCTGCCAGGCCAGTGCGGTGCCGCCGGCGAAACCGGCCAGGCCCAGCGCCAGCCAGCCGCGTCCCCGCTGCCAGCGGCGGCGACGCAAGCCGGCCAGCACGAACATTCCCGCCGCCACCGCGCCGGCCAGCCAGCCCAGCCACCAGCGCGCCACCTCCACCACCGGCCCCTGCATCGCGAATTTCGGTCGCGCTTGCGCATCGAAGATGCCCCAGTAGCCGCCCACGGTGCCTTCCTGCGCACGCTTCCATGGCTGGTCGAAGGTTTCGATCACGTTGTACGGCATGTCCACGCTGGCGGCGTAGCGCAGGAACTCGCGCAGGTAGCGCGCCTCGTTCACCACGCTGGCGCTGGCGCCGCGGCGGGGCCGTCCTTCGCTGGGCCAACCCGTTTCGCCGATCATCACGCGCTTGCCGGGAAAGGCCCGCTCGACCTTCGCGTAGACGTTCTCGACGTGCTGGATCGCGCGCTCCGGCGGCACCGGCTGGTCCTCCCAGTACGGCAGGATGTGGATGGTGACGAAGTCCACCGCCTTGGCCAGCTCGGGGTGGCGCAGCCAGTACTCCCACACGTCGGCATAGCTCACCGGAATGCTCGCTGGCAGCGCCGCGCGCACCTCGCGGAGATAGCCGGCGATCTGCGCGCTCGACAGCTCGCCGCGCAACAGCACCTCGTTGCCCACGATCACCCCGCGCAGCACCTGCGGGTATTTGCGCGCGGTGGCGATGCCGAGTGCGATCTGCTCGGCATTCGCCTTCGCGTCGCGGTCCAGCCAGATGCCCATCAGCACCTGCATGTGGTAACGCGCGGCAATCCCCGGCACCGCGGAAAGGCCCTGGCCCTGCGAATACGTGCGCACGCAGTCGAAGCGCCCGGACAGTGCGCGCAGGTCGGCATCGATGCGCCCGGGGCTGACGAAGGCGCGCGGGTCGAGCGGCGTCTCGCCCGGCTCGCGGAACGGCGCGTACGAAACGCAGGCGATCCGCGCCGATGGTGCATCAGGCAAATCCACCGGCCGCCCGACCGCCCACCACCATGCCGCACCGGCCAGTGCGAGCAGCACCAGCGCCAGCCAGGCGACCAGACGGCGGCCGCGGGACGAGGGGGAAAACGACATGCCGGGCCCTTGCAGACGTAGCGAGGTGCGCCAGCTTATCAGGCACATCCGAAACGGAAACCTGCGCGCGCTTCGGCGCACCGGAGTGCTTCCACTACAATTCGTTGCGGGGGATCACCGAGGAGTCTCCATGTTCGCGAAGGCAGCGCCGCGGCGCCGTTCCCTCACCCGCCTGGCCGCCCTGCTGCTGGCTGGCGGCACCCTGCTCGCTGCTGTCGCCGCGCGTGCGGCCACGCCCAACGAGGCGCAGCGCGCCGCATTCAGGCAGGCGTGGGCGGCAGCCCAGCAAGGCGGCGACGGCTGGCGTGCCTGGGCCACGCAGCTGCGCGACTATCCGCTCTATCCCTACCTGCCCGCCGCCGCGCTGGAACACGACCTCCGCCAGACCGACCTGGCCACGGTGCAGGCCTACCTCAAGCAGTACCCCGAGCTGATTCCCGCGCAGGACCTGCGCCGCGATTTCCTGCTGGAACTCGCGCGACGCAAGGACTGGAGCGGCTTCCTCGCGCTGTACCAGCCCGGCATGGGCGACACGCTCGCCTGCGACGCCTTGCAGGCGCGCATGGCCGGCGGCGCGAAACTCGACTTCGACGCGGACCTCGCCGCGCTGTGGAGCCGCCCCGAACTGCCCGGCGCCTGCGACCCCGTGCTGCAGGCCGCGCATGACCAGGGGCTGCTGACCACGCCGCGCCTGTGGGCCCGCATCGACCGCGCCGCCGATGCCGGCAAGGGCGGCACCATCGCCGCACTGGCCCCGTGGCTGCCCGCAACGCAGAACCAGGAGGCGCAGTGGCTGGCGCAGGCGCTGCGCGATCCCGCCGCCGCACTCGCCGCCGCCGCAAGCTGGCCCGACACCGCGCGCGCGCGCCAGGCCGCCACGCTGGCACTGGAGCGCCAGGCGCGCCGCGACACCACCGCCGCGGACGCCGCGTGGCAGCAACTGCAGGCGCGCTTTCCCTTCAGCGCCACGCAGCGTGACGCGATCCTGCGCGCGCTGGCGCTGTTCCATGCCACCGACTTCGACACGAACGCGCTCGATCGGCTGATCGCCCTGCCCGCCGCCGCGCAGACGCCCGCCACCCGCGAATGGCGCGCGCGCGTGGCGCTGGCCGAGCAGGACTGGCCGGCCGTGCTGGCGGCGATCGCGGCGATGCCCGCCACGCAGCAGCAGGACAGCGAGTGGCGCTGGTTCCGCGCCCGCGCGCTGGCCGCCACCGGCCACCCCCAGCAGGCCAACGGCATCTATGCCAGCCTCGCCGGCGAGGCCACGTTCTACGGCTTCCTCGCCGCCGACCGGCTCAAGCAGTCCTACGCGATCTGCCCGCTGGCGCCGGTCGAGGATCTGCCGCAGGAGCAGGCCTTGCTGCAACAACCCGGCCTGCTGCGCGCGTTCGAGCTGTACGCCGTGGGCCTGCCGAAACTCGCGCGGCGCGAATGGGCGCGCGCGCTGGACGGCGCCGATGCCGGCACGCGCGAGCTGGCCGCCGAGCTGGCGAATCGTCGCGGCTGGTTCGACCGCGCGGTGTTCACCTTCACCTACGGCGACACGCTGCGCTACTACGCGCTGCGCTTCCCGCTGGCCAGCCAGGACGGCGTGGTGCCGCAGGCCGAGCAGGCCGGCATCGATCCCGCCTGGGCCTACGGCATCCTGCGTTCGGAAAGCGCCTGGGTCGGCGATGCGCGCTCCGGCGCCGACGCGCGCGGCCTGATGCAACTGGTGCCCGCCACTGCCGCGCTGGTGGCACGGCGCAACGGCCTGCCGTGGGCGGGCGGCGACAGCCTGTACGACCCCGCGGTGAACATCGCGCTGGGCACGCGTTACCTGGCCCAGCTCGCGCTGCGCTACAACGGCGCGCCCTGGCTCACCAGCGCCGCGTACAACGCCGGCCCCAACCGCGTCGACCAGTGGGTGGATGCGCGCAACGCGCTGGCGCCCGACCTGTTCATCGCCACCATGCCGTTCAAGGAAACCCGCGAATACGTGGCGCGCGTGATGGCCTTCAGCGTGATCTACGACTGGCGCCTGCACGGCACGGTGCTGCCGATGTCCGACAGGCTCACCCCGTTCGGCCAGCCCTACGCGTTGCCGAACAGCCTCAGCCCACGCAAGGCGGTGGATTGCCCTGCGCCACCGCCACCGGCTCCCACCGGCTCGGTGCAGGTCCCCGCCAGCGCGGCATCCGCGGCAGGCAGCGCCAGCACGGCGCCGGCAACGGCAGGCAGCATCCCGCCCGCCCCGGCCGCCAGCCACCGGCGCTGAGCCGGGCAGACCGCACCACGACTCGTCGTCCCCGGTGGCATCGGCTTCGTCGGCAACAGTGGCCGTTGCAGCACCGAAGCATGCGCGAGGCGCGCGCCACGCCATGTCACAATCACCTCATGCGCATCTACCTGGTCGGCGGCGCGGTCCGCGACAATCTGCTCGGGCGGCCGGTGGTCGATCACGACCACGTGGTGGTGGGCGCGCGCCCGGACGAGCTGCTGGCGCTGGGCTACAAGCCGGTGGGCAAGGACTTCCCGGTGTTCCTGCACCCCGACACCGGCGAGGAATACGCGCTGGCGCGCACCGAGCGCAAGAGCGGGCACGGCTACCACGGCTTCGTGTTCCAGACCGATCCCGCGGTGACGCTGGAGCAGGATCTGGCGCGGCGCGACCTCACCATCAACGCGATCGCGCAGGACGAGCACGGCGCGCTGGTCGATCCCCATGGCGGCGTGCGCGACCTCGAGGCGCGCGTGCTGCGCCACGTCTCGCCCGCCTTCGTGGAAGACCCGGTGCGCCTGCTCAGGGTGGCGCGCTTCGCCGCGCGCTTCGCGCCGCTGGGCTTCAGCGTGGCCGACGAAACGATGGCGTTGCTGCGGCACATGGTGGCCGCGGGCGAGGTGGACCACCTGGTATCCGAACGGGTGTGGGCGGAGACGCGCAAGGCGCTGGCCGAGGCGCAGCCGTCCGCCTTCCTGCGCGTGCTGCGCGGCTGCGGCGCGCTGCGCGTGCTGTTCCCGGAAGTCGACGCGCTGTACGGCGTGCCGCAGCGCGCGGAGTTCCACCCCGAGATCGATACCGGCGTGCACGTGGAAATGGCGCTGGACGCCGCCGCCGCGATCGCGCCCGGCGACGACCTGGCGGCCTTCTGCGTGCTGACCCACGACTTGGGCAAGGCGCTGACGCCGGCCGCCGAGCTGCCGCGCCACATCGGCCACGAGCAGCGTGGCGTGGCGCCACTGCGCGCACTGGGGGCGCGGCTCAAGGTGCCGACCGAGCACGCCGTGCTGGCCGAGCTGGTCTGCCGCGAGCATCTCAACGCGCATCGCGCGCTGGAGCTGAAGCCGGCCACCGTGCTGAAGCTGCTCGCCGCGCTGGACGCGCTGCGCCGGCCCGAGCGATTGGAGACCTTCCTCGCCGCCTGCCTCGCCGACCAGCGGGGCCGGCTGGGCCACGGGCACGACGACTATCCGCCGGCCGACTACCTGCGCCGCGCCCGCGCGGCCGCCGCGGCCGTGACCGCGGCGCCGTTCGTGGCGCAGGGGCTGGCGGGCCCGGCAATCGGCGCGGCGATGGAACGCGCGCGCATCGGCGCCATTGCCGAAATGAAACTATGTAACATCTAAGCCCGTGCGGGTATAACGCCTGCCGGGATGCCGGCCGAACCGGCACCTCTTCACTCCCTCTGTCGCCTGGAGCTGCCCGTGTCGCGCGCCCTGTTCTCTCCTTCGCCGCTGCGTCAGCGGTTCCGGCCGCTGTGGTGGCTTGGCATCACCTTCGTCGCGATCTGCTTCGTCACCCGCATCGCCCTGCTGGTGATGTCCGGCAGCAACGTGGCACCGAATCCGCTGAACTGGCTGTATGCGTTCGGCGTGGGGCTGGGCTACGACCTGGTCACCTTCCTGTACCTGGCGTGGCCGATGGTGCTGTTCCTGTGGCTGGTGCCGACGCGGCGCCCGCCCGTGGCCGGCGCGGGCCGCTGGCTGGCGTACCTGGTGGGCATGGCGGCGCTGTACGCGGCCACGCTGGGGGTGTTCCTCCTGCTGTGGCACGTGCACGTGCACGAGTCGTGGCCGGTCCTCGTGGTGTTCCTGTTCTTCCTGCCGATGCCGGCGCTGGCCTACAACCGTGCCAGCGGGCAGTGGGGGCTGTACGTCCTGGGGCTGGCGCTGCTGTACGCCCTGTTGTTCGTGGCGGCGTCGGAGCTGGTGTTCTGGAACGAGTTCAGCGCGCGCTTCAACTTCATCGCGGTGGACTACCTCGTCTACACCACCGAGGTGATCGGCAACATCCGCGAGTCCTACCCGGTGGGCACCTGGCTGGCGCTGCTGGTGGTGCTGGCGCTGGTGGTGTTCGTGCTGAGCCGGCGCGGCCTGCGCGCGCGTGACGACGGCAGCACGCTGCTGCAGCGCGCACGGGTGCCGCTGGTGTGGCTGGTGCTCACCGCGATCTCGGTGGCCGCGGTCAACGGCGAGATGAAGGACCGCACCGCCAACAACTACGTCAACGAGCTGGCCGGCAACGGCATCTACCAGTTCTTCGCCGCGTTCCGCAGCAGCCACCTCGACTACAAGAAGTTCTACCGCAGCCTGCCCGACGACGAGGCGTTCCGGTTGATGCGCGAACAGCTCAAGGCGCCGAATGCCGACTTCACCAGCAGCGACCCGCGCGACCTCACCCGCGCGATCCACGCGACGGGACCGGAGAAGCACCTGAACGTGGTGCTGATCAGCGTGGAGAGCCTGTCCGGCGACTACCTCGGCACCTTCGGCAACAAGCAGGGCCTCACGCCCTTCCTCGACTCGCTGGTGGACAAGAGCATCTTCTTCGACAACCTCTACGCCAACGGCACGCGCACGGTGCGCGGGCTGGAAGCGCTGTCGCTGTCGGTGCCCCCCACGCCGGGTGATTCGCTGGTGCGCGAGCACGACAACGAAAGCCTGTTCTCGCTGGCCAGCGTCTTCAACGATCGCGGCTACGAGTCGGAGTTCGTCTACGGCGGCTACGGCTACTTCGACAACATGAACTACTTCTTCAGCCACAACGGCTACAGGACGGTCGACCGCAGCGACATCGCGCCGGGCACGCCGATCCACAGCCAGAACGTGTGGGGCGTCTCGGACGAGGACCTGTACACGCTGGCTCTGGGCCAGATGGACCAGATCCACGCCGAGGGCAAGCCGTTCTTCCTGCACATCATGACCACCTCCAACCACCGCCCGTACACCTATCCGGCAGGGCGGGTGAAGTGGCAGGCGCCGTCACGGCCGGGCGCGGTGGCCTACACCGACTGGTCGATCGAGGACTTCATCAAGCGCGCGCAGGCCAAGCCGTACTTCGCCGACACCGTGTTCGTGATCACCGCCGACCACTGCGCCTCCAGCGCAGGCAAGACCAGCATCCCGATCAACCACTACCACATCCCGCTGTGGATCTACGCGCCCAGGCAGTTCAAGCCCCGGCGCGTCGAAACCCTGATGGGCCAGCTCGACATCCCGCCCACCCTGCTCGGCCTGCTCGACTTCAGCTACCGCTCGCGCTTCTTCGGCCAGGACGTGTTCCAGACGGCGCCGGACCAGGGCCACGCCCTGCCCGGCACCTACGAGAAACTGGGCTACGTGCACGGCGACACGCTCACCATCCTCGAGCCGCGCAAGCGGCTGGAACAGCTGAAGCCCAACTTCGCCACCGGCGACGCCACGCCCGTGGCGCCGATCAGGCAGGACCTGGTGAACACCGCGATCGCCTACTACCAGGTGGCCAGCGACCTGTTCAAGCAGGGTGGGTTGAAGCTGCGGGCGGACGACGGCGCGAAGGTGGAGCCGCTGCCGGCACCGGCGGCTACGGTCGCTGCCCCGGCGGCTGCAGCTTCAGCCATACAGCCGCAAGGGTAAGTCCAGCCCACCGGGCCATGCGCGTCATTCCTGCGCAGGCAGGAATCCAGTGACCGCATGCTCGAACTAGCATGAGCGCCACTGGATCCCGGCCTTCGCCGGGATGACGGGCGAAAATCGACTTCGCCGGAATGCGCGGCTCAATCCGCCGCCTTCTTCGGCAGCAACCAGCGCACGGCCACGATGCCCAGCTCGTACAGCAGGCACATCGGTATCGCCAGCATGATCATCGAGGTGATGTCCGGCGGCGTGATCAGCGCGGCCACCGCGAACGCGCCCACGATGGCGTAGCGCCGCGCATTGCGCAGCTTGGCGATGTCCACGATGCCCACCGCGGCGAGGATCACCACCGCCACCGGCACCTCGAAGCACAGGCCGAAGGCGAAGAACATCAGCATCACGAAGTCGAGGTAGTGCGTGATGTCGGTCATCATCTCCACGCCCGCCGGGGTCACCGCGGTGAGGAAGCGGAACGCCGCCGGCAGCACCAGGAAATACGCGAACGCGCAGCCGCAGTAGAACAGCGCCAGCGCGGCGACCAGCAGCGGCCGCGCCAGGCGCTTCTCGTGCCGGTACAGGCCGGGGCTGACGAAGGCCCACAGCTGGTACAGGACCACCGGCATGCTGATGAACAGCGCGGCGTAGAACGCCAGCTTCAGCGGCGTGACGAACGGGCTGGCCACCTCGGTGGCGATCAGGTGCGCCCCCTGCGGCAGGCGCGCCACCAGCGGCGCGGCCAGCTCCGAATAAAGCCGGTTCGCGAACGGCACCAGCGCCACCAGCACGACGAGCACGCAGGCGATCGCCTTGAGCAGGCGCGAGCGCAGCTCGATCAGGTGCGAGAACAGGCCCTGCTGCAGGTCGTCGCCGGAATCGTCGGGATCAGTGGCCGCCATGCGCGGACTCCTTCGCGGGCGGCGCGGCGGGCGGCTCGCCCAGCGGCAGTTCCTGCTGCGTCTCCGGCGCGACTTCCGGCGCAGCCGGTTCCGGCGTCGCCGCGGACTTCAGCGTGGACACCGCCTCGTCGACCGGCTGGCGCACCTGCTGCACGCTGTCCTTGAACTCGTTCTGCGCGGCCTCGGCGCGCGCGGCGGCCTCGCGGGCGGTGCGCTTGATCTCTTCCACTTCCAGCTCGCGCTCCACTTCGGCGCGCACGCTGTTCCAGCCGCTGCGCACGCGGCGCAGCAGCGCACCCGCGGTGCGCGCCGCGCCGGGCAGCTTCTCGGGGCCGAGCACGATCAGCGCGACGAGCGCGAGCAGCACCAGCTTGCCGAAGCTGATCTCGACCATGCCCCGGGACTCCGAACCGGCTCTTACTTCGACTCGTGCGAGTCGTGCTGGTCCTGCGTGCTGGCGTTCGCCGACGAGGCCGGCGGCGGATCGGCGCGCAGCTGCTCCTTCGTCTGCTGCGATTCCTTGGCCTTCTCGTCGTCGTCGCCGTGCATGGCCTTCTTGAAGCCGCGCACGGCGTTGCCAAGGTCGGAACCGATGTTGCCGATCTTCCTGGTGCCGAAGATCAGCAGCACGATGACCAGGAGCAGGAGCCAATGCCAGATGCTGTCAAAACCCATGATGTTCCTCGAGGCGGCCCGGGGCGGAAACGGCTCCACCCCCGAACCGCCGATCTTCGCACAAGGCGGTCACTTGGAAGTGTACTCTTCCAGCGTATCGCGGAACTTCACCACATACGGCGGCACGTTGCTCACGCCGCCCTCGAAGATCCGTCGCGGGGTGATGCCGGGGCCGTACACCGCCGCATTGGCGTCCTGGTCGATCTTCAGCACCGAGCCGTCCAGCGCCACGCCGGCGAACAGGCCGCGCGCACGCGAGTACGAGTAGATCTCCGCCTTCAGCTGCTGGTCGGTGGCGGCCGAGGCGGTGCGGCCGACCGGGCCGGCCGCGGCCGAGGCGTCGGCGCCTACGGTGAACTTGCCGTTGACGATCGAGTCCACGCCGCGCTGGGTGCGGAACACCAGGATCACGTCGGTGGACGACACGCCGATCTGGAAGCCCACGCTGCCGCCGCCGAAGGAAATGAAGCTGGGGTTGGACCAGGTGCCGTCCGGGCTCTTCACCGAGATCAAGCCCTCGCCGCGGCGGCCGCCGAACACGAAACCGACCTTCAGCACATCGGGGACCACCGCGATCGCCTTCGCGTCCTTGAGCAGGTCGCTGGGAATGGCCTTGTCCGGCGCCTGCTCGATCTCGTTGAGCACGCGCACCGCGTTCTGTGCGCGCACCTGCGGGGAGTCGTCGTCAGCATGCACGGCCATCGCCGGCAGCAGCAGGGCCGCGCCGAGCAGCATGAAGCGATACAGAGATGTCTTCTTGAACATGGGCAGCTCCGTCGTGGGGGATGCGGGGATGCGCGTCGCGCTTGTGGCAGACTCTGGGCAGTTTCACCGCCAGCCACGCGATGCCTGACCACGACCACTATACCGGCCCCGCCGGCCTTTCCGTCCCAGTCGCCGCGGCGCCCGTTCAGACAGCGCTGCTGCTGGTCAACCTGGGCACGCCCACGGCGCCCACCGCCCGGGCGGTGCGGCCCTACCTTGCCGAATTCCTGTCCGACCCCCGGGTGATCGACACTCCGCGCTGGAAATGGTGGCCGATCCTGCACGGGGTGGTGCTGCGCGTGCGCCCGAGGCGCTCCGCGCATGCCTATGCGCGCATCTGGGACGCGCAAGGCTCCCCGCTGCGCTGGCGCAGCGAGGCGCTGGCGAAGGCGTTGCAGGCCGAACTCGGCACGGACGTGCGCGTGGCACTGGCGATGCGCTACGGCGAACCGGCGGTGGCAAGGACCGTCGCGCAACTGCAGCGTGACGGCGTGCGCCGCCTGCTGGTGCTGCCGCTGTACCCGCAATACTCGGCCACCTCCACCGGCTCGGTGATCGACGCGGTGGCCGACGCGATGCGGGCGCTGCGCTGGCCGCCGGAGCTGCGCTTCGTCAACGACTACCACGACGATCCCGGCCACATCGAGGCCTTGGCCGCGAGCATCGAGCGCTGGTGGGCCGCACACGGCCGCGGCGACAAGCTGCTGCTCTCCTTCCACGGCATCCCCGAGCGCTATGTGCAGCTGGGCGATCCCTACGCCGGGCAATGCCAGGCCACCGCGCGCCGGCTGCGCGCACGGCTGGGCCTGGACGAAGCGCAATGCCTGGTCAGTTTCCAGTCGCGGGTGGGACGCGAGATGTGGCTGTCGCCGTATACCGACGCCACCGTGCGCCGCCTCGCCGGCGAAGGCGTGCGGCGGCTCGACGTGGCCTGTCCCGGCTTCGCGGTGGACTGCCTGGAGACGCTGGAGGAGATCGCGCTGCAGAACCGCGATTTCTTCGTCGCCGCCGGCGGCGAGTCGTTGCGCTACATCCCCGCGCTCAACGACGGCGTGGAGCAGGTGCGCAACCTTGCCGCGCTGGCGCGCCGCCACCTGCGCGGCTGGCCCGGTTTCGACGCGTGAGCGCGCCACGCGAACGGCGCATCGCGCTGCCACGGCTCACGCTTGCGGCGCTGGAATGGGGCGATCCCGCCGCACCGCCGCTGGTCGCCCTGCACGGCTGGCTGGACAATGCCGCCAGCTTCGCCACGCTGGCGCCGCTACTCGCGTCGCGCTACCGGGTGATCGCGCTGGAACTGCCCGGGCACGGCCATTCCGATCATCTTCCCGCAGGCGCCGGCTATCACTACCTCGACCATGTGCGCGCCGTGCTGGCTGCGCTCGATGCGCTGGAACTGCCGCGCTGCAGCCTGCTCGGCCACTCGCTGGGCGCCGGCATCGCATCGCTGGTGGCTGCCGCCGCACCCGCGCGGATCGAGCGGCTGCACCTGATCGAAGGGCTGGGCCCGCTGGGCGACGACGGCGCGCACACGCTGCAGCGCTACCGCGATGCGCTGGCCAGGCCGCCCGCCGACGGCAAGGCGCTGCGCGTGTTCCGCGACGTGGAGCAGGCGATCAGCGCCCGCGTGATCGCCAGCGGCCTGCGCACCGAGCTGGCCCGCCCGATCGTGGAGCGCGGCCTGCGCGTGGCCGAGAGCGGCTGGCAATGGCGCAGCGACCCGCGCCTGGTCCGTCCCACCGCGATCCGGCTGGCCGAGACGCAGATCCGTGCGCTGCTCGCCGGCATCGAGGCGCCCGCCGCCCTGCTGCTGTCGCAACCGGCCACGCCCTACCTGCCGGCGGCGATGATGCAGGCGCGCGCCGCCTGCGTGCCGCGCATCGCGGTCGAACACATGGACGGCGGCCACCACCTGCAGCTGGAACATCCGCAGGCGGTGGCGCAATGGGTGCTGCGGCACGCCACCGCATGAATCTCCCGCCCCGGCGCGCTGGGGAGGGTCGAGGCGGGGTCAGCCCGAGATCGCCAGCTTCTCCGAACGGTACAGCTGCGCGGTGACGCCCGCCGCGACCAGCGCCGCCGCCAGCGTGCCGGCGAGGCACAGCAGCAGCTGTTCGCCGCTGACGCCGTCGCCGCGCAGCTGCTGCATGATGCCGAGGTTCTGGCCCAGCAGCGGCACCGCATACATCCACGCCTGCGCCTTGATCGGCAGGAAGGCGAGCAGGGCGCTGGGGATCAGCGGCACCATCATCAGCAGCGAGATGTAGGTCTGCGCCTCGCGGTAGCTCTTGGCGAACGCGGCCACCAGGGTCTGCAACGCGGCCAGCAGCATCACCAGCGGCAGCATCAGGAGCAGCACGATGCCGGCGAAGTGCCAGCCAAGGTCCAGCTCCATGCCCAGCTTTTCGGCGGGGATGAAGCGGCCCACCACGGCGAACGCCAGCAGGGTGATCGCGAGGCTGGCCAGCGAGAACGCGCAGATCGCCGCGAGCTTGCCGACGAGGATCTTCCAGCGCGCCACCGGGTTCGCGAACAGCGGCTCCAGCGACTGCCGCTCGCGCTCGCCGGCGGTGAGGTCGATGGCGAGGTACATGCCGCCCATGAACAGGGTGATCACGAAGAAGTACGGCAGCATCGCGAACATCAGCACCGCGCGCGACTGCGGCGTGGCCTGGTCGCGCCGCGCCACCTGCACCGGCCACGCCGTGCCCGGCGACAGGCCCCGCGCCACCAGCCGCATCGCGCCCTGCTGGCGGGCATAGGTCTCCACCAGCTGCTGCACGCGATCCACCGCGCTGCGGGTGTCCTGGCGCGAGGAGTCGTAGAACATCTCCACCTGCACCGGCTCGCCCTTGCGCCAGGCCTTGCCGTAACCGGCGGCGATGCGCAGCACCACGTCGGCGTCCTGCCGGCGCACGGCCAGGCCCGGATCGGCCACCGGCGCCCCGGGCACGATGCCGCCTTCCTTCAGGGCGTCGACCAGGTTGGGCGCGTACTGCGCGCCGATCACCGGCACGGGCAGCGGCCGGTCGGCCTTGTCCAGCTCGCGGTTCACCTGCACGTTGACCAGCATCACGAACAGCAGCGGTCCCAGCAGCGGGCCGGTGAGGAAGGCGCTCAGCAGGGTGCGGCGGTCGCGCAGGTTCTCGCGCACCTCCTTCAGGAACACGGTGAACGCGGTGCCGGAGCGGCGCGCTTTCGAGGCAGGGGCGGTACTCATGCGGCGAGGCCCTCCTCGCTGCCGATGATCTTCACGAAGGCATCCTCCAGGTTGGTTTCACCGGTCTGCGCACGCAGCGCATCAGGCGTCTCGTCGGCCACCACGCGGCCGCGTGCGATCACCACGATGCGGTCGCACAGCGCCGCCACCTCCTGCATGATGTGGCTGGAGAACAGCACGCAGCGGCCCTCCGCCTTCAACTGCTGCATGAAGCGGCGCAGGCCGCGCGTGGCCATCACGTCGAGGCCGTTGGTGGGTTCGTCCAGGATCACGTTGCGCGGGTCGTGGATCAGCGCGCGGGCGATCGCGGTCTTCACCCGCTGGCCCTGCGAGAAGCCCTCGGTGCGGCGGTCGAGGATGTCGCGCATTTCCAGCGCGTCGACCAGCGCATCGTGGCGCGCGCGCAGCGTGGCTTCGGCTATGCCGTGCAGGCGCGCGAAATACTCGATGTTCTCGCGCGCGGTAAGCCGCTTGTACAGCCCGCGCGCATCCGGCAGCACGCCCAGCGTGCGGCGCACCGCCAGCGGATCGGCCGCGGCGTCGACACCGTCCACCAGCACCTGGCCGCGATCCGGCGCCATCAGCGTGTAGAGCATGCGCAGCGTGGTGGTCTTGCCGGCGCCGTTGGGGCCGAGCAGGCCGGTGATCTCGCCGTCGCGGGCGGTGAAGCCGACGCCGTCGACCGCTTTCACGCTGCCGAAGGCCTTGTGCAGATCCCTGACTTCGATCACGGCTGTTCCCCCCGCTTGAAACAGGCGCCCCGCCTGCTGGTTACCACGGAAAATGCAACCAGCAGCGGCAGCAGGAGCCGGGTGACGCCATGCGGCGCATCCAGCACGGCCGCGGCGACGAAAGCCGCGGCAAACCACCCGGCGTTGGCCGGTACGTACGGCTTTCTCATGGCGTGGCTCCGTTGAAATCGATGAAGAACGGCGTGGGCTGCAGGCGATCCAGGCAGCTCGCGTCCAGCGCCTTCGGGTCGGGATGCTCGACGAAGTGCTGCACCAGCTGCGGCCCGCAGCCCGCCGCCAGCACGCTGTGGCCCTGGCCCTTGAACAGCAGCACGCGCGCGTTCGGCAGGTGCTTCGCCACCTCCTCGGCGTAGCGCGGCGGCGTCACCGGGTCGTACTGGCCGGCCAGCAGCAACACCGGCTTGGCGGTCTGCAGCGGCTGGTGGAAATCCGCCGGTCGCGTGCCCTTCGGCCATACCGAGCAGATCGCCTTGTAGGCGTCGACCATGTGCGTGCCGAGCAGGGTGTCCGCATCCTGCGGGCGCGCGCCGAGCAGGTCGGCGTCCTCGCTGCAGATCACCGAGTAGGACATGCCACTGCCGGCGAGGTCGGCCATGTCCACGGTCAGCAGCTTGGCCTGGCCCAGCAGCGGACCCACGTCGCCGTGCGCGGCGGCGTCGATCGACAATGGCAGCAGGGCAGCGGTGGGCGGCGCGTAGGCGAACATGCGCACCACGCTGACCAGCGCATCCTCGCTCAGCACGCGCTGCACGGTCTGGTAGGTCTCCGGGTCGCGGAAACTGACCGGGTGCGGGTTCGCCCGCAGGGCGTCGCGCAGCTGCACCAGGGTCTGGAACGGATGGCCGAAGCGCTGCTTGCAGGCGGCATCGGCTTCACAGCGTGCGAACTGCGCCTTCAGCGCGTCGTCGAGGTTCTGCGCGAAGTCCTCGCCCAGCACCACGCTGTTCGGCACCGTGCTGTCCAGCACCATGCTGCGCACCGCGCCGGGGTGATGCATCGCGTACTGCTGCGCCACCCGCGTGCCGTAGGAAACGCCGACCAGGTCGAACTCGGGCACGCCCAGCGCGCGGCGCACGTCTTCCAGGTCCTGCACCGCGTCGCTGGTGGTGTAGTAGCGCGGGTCGGCATGCGCCTCCACCTGCTTCAGGCAGGCCGCCGCTTCGGCGCGCAGCTTGGCGGGATCGAAGCCGGTGTCGTCACTCGTCGCGGCCTGCCCGCCGTTCTTGCAAGCCAGCGCATTCGAACCGCCGGTACCGCGCTGGTCGAGCAACAGGATGTCGCGGTGCGCGCGCAGCGGCTCCAGCATCGCGGCGATCGGCCCGGCGTAATCGGTGGCCGCCTGACCCGGGCCGCCGGCGAGGAAGGCCAGCATGTCCGGGCTGGCGACCTGCGCGCTGGAGCGCAGCACCGCCAGCCTCAGCTCGATCTTGCGGCCTTGCGGCTCGGCGCGGTCCTCCGGCACCGCCAGCGAGCCGCACCACGCCGCGGTGCTGAGGCCGCTGTTCGGCTGGCCGAGGTCGCAGGCGGTCAGCGTGAGCGAACCGAGTTTCCAGGTGCGCGGCGGCGCGGGCTGCACCGTGGCACGGGAACTCTGGTCCATGTGTGCGCCCGTCGCAGCGGGTGCCTGTGCCGGCGGCGATGCGTGGTGCGCATGCCACTGGTTCCAACCCAGGAAGCCCACAGCCGCCACCACAACCATGATGCGAAAGATCGCGCGTCCACCCAGTTTCATGTCCTCTCCCTTGCAGCCTGTTCCAGGCCCTTGTCATTCGCCCGGCTCGAAGATCGCCTCGATCGGACGTGCAAACAGCTTCGCGATCTTGAAGGCCAGCGGCAGGCTGGGGTCGTACTTGCCGGTCTCGATCGCGTTGACCGTCTGCCGGGACACTTCCAGCCGCTCGGCGAGGTCGGCCTGCGACCAGCCCTGCCCGCCGCGCAGCTCGCGCACGTGGTTGTTCATGCGTAGTGCCGGCCCGCCCAGCGTCGCGCGAACACGTAGAGCAGGGGCATGCCCCAGAAGCCCAGCATCGGCGTAGCCGCGGAGACACCCGCGTGCCGCAGCATCCAGCCGATGCCGAAGCCCAGCCAGGTGCTCGCCGCCACGATGGCCAGCGCCACCAGTTCGATGCGGCGTTGCAGCTCGTCCATGCCCAGTACGCGGCGCACGGCCAGCGCCACGATCGCCACGATGAAGGGCAGCGGAAGCAGTGCCCCCAGCACGCGCAGCGGCGGCGCCACCGCCCGCGACAGCCAGGCATTCGACGCCAGCAGGGCGCCGAAGTACCCCAGCAGCGCCCATGCCTCGCCACGCGTCATGCGCCGGCCGCCATCCGCGGCGCGCTCCATGCGATCTGCCACGCCACGCGCATACGTGCGGGCCTGCCAGTCGTTGAAGCGATCCAGCCATGCGCGAAGCGCGGGCATGTCAGTCCTCCCGTTCCAGCCGCCGTGCACGCGACTGCCGCATGCGAACCCATACCGCCATCGTCACGAAGAGCGCGGTCGTGGCGGCAAACGCCAGCGCGTTCCACGCGTTGTGCTTCCACCATGCATCCAGCCCGAATGCCGCCATGACCACGGCGGTGACCGCGAAGTACCACGGCAGCCACGGACTGCCTTCGTCGGTGCACAGGACGCCCATGCCATAGCGGTTCGCCACCTGCCTGTAGGCGATGCCATAGCCCATCATCAGCACCGGGAACACCCAGATCAGCACATCGCCACCCAGGTGCAGCACGCCGCCAGCCACCAGGAAACCGCCCCCCATGCTGAGCGCGGACACCAGCGCGGTCGCCACGCCCAGGGCCACCAGGTGGGTACGCTGTTCCAGCTCGTCGCTGTCACTGATGCGTCGCCACATCAGCGCGATCACGTAGAGCATCGGCAGCACCGGCGCCACTGCCAGCATGGCCTTCAGCGGCAGGCTCGCCACCGCGCGCAGCAGCGGACCAGCCGCGATCAGCGCGACCATGTACACCAGCATCGCCAGCATCAGCCGCTGTTCGTAGTGCTTCTTGATCAGACGCGCCATCGCACCGGCCTCACAGTGACTTCAGGAAGTCGTCCAGCACCTGCTGGAACTTCGCCGGCTGGTCCAGCATCACGAAATGCCGTGCGGGTGCGATCGACACCACCCTTGCGTGCGGCGCGTTCGCCAAAAGGCTCTGGTAGTAGGCCGCTTTCTGCGCTTCGCTCATCACCGGCTGCCCGCTTGTCGCGGCCGCTGCCGCGAAGTCCGGCGCGTTGTACGGCGAGATCTCCAGGATCGGCACGTCTGCCTGCTTCAGCTCCGGGCGGTAATCGGCAGCCATGTCCGCTGCCATATAGTCGCTGGTGGCCTGCAAATCGCTGCGCGCGACCAGTGGCGCCTCGCGCGCGGCGAGCTGCGGATCGATCACGCCCATATGCTGCATGTACGGCAGCGCCGCGGCCTTGAACTGCGCCGGCGTCATTGCGGCGAGCTTCGCCCCGATCTGCGCCGCGATCGCCCGCCGCTGCGTGTCGCTTGCCCGATCCATGCCGGGATAGATCGGCAGACCATCCACCGCCACCACGCCCGTGATCAGGTTCGCGTGCTCGCCGGCGAAGCGCAGCGACAATGTGCCACCGATGCTGTGGCCTACCAGCACCGGCTTGTCGATGTGCTGCTGCTCGATCAATTGCAGCAGCGAGGCATCGGCGCGATCCAGCAGCGTGCCGGCTTTCGCGTCAGGCGCGGGCGCCGGCACGCCATCGAAGCCGGCCAGCGTCACCGCGTACACCACGTGGTTCCTTTGCAGATCCGCGATGGTCTGCTGCCACGCCCACGGACCGCATTCCAGGCCGGGAATCAGGATCACCGGACGGCCCTGCGTGCCGTGGACCTCGAACTTCAGCGTGCCGATCCGGCCACCTGCCGTGATCGCCTGCGTCCGCGCTGCCCAAGCGCTGCCTGCAGCGAGCAGCGAAGACGCCAGCAGGATGTGGAACGTCGCCTTGACCGCATTGCGCATGGAGCTCCCCTTCGGCTTGTAAAGCATCCTTTACATGCGCAGCGTAGTTCGGTCGTCCGCGACCTGTCAAGCGTGCTTTACATCCATCGCGCCTCGACTCCGCACCGAGGAAGCCGGACCGCCCTTGCCCGCCCAACGGTCAAGTGGCGCAACGTCATTTATTGACGTCAGGGGGCACCGCGGCCGGCCACCTGTCCCATTACAGCAATTGTCCGAGATTTGATCGCGAAACCATCCCACGCCAAGGCGGGATCTGCCGTTCAGGCGACAGCGCCTGTCGCCAGCCTCGATGTCCGGCTGCCTTCAGCAGCGGCTGATTGACCTTTGCGCTCCTAAAGCACGCTAAAAGCGATCATTTTCCATGAAAATGCCGAGATAACACGCCAACGCGCAGCAAATCACCGCTACGGGACACGACACGGCACCCAAAAATTCCGGACGAGGATGGCTTGCCTGGACTGCAAAGTGGGAAGTGCATCACACTTTGGCCCGGTCCTTGCTCAACCCCACCACGACAGCTTGCCTCACCGCCTGTTGGAAGAGTGGCACCGCAAGTCCGCCATGGAACACCGACAAGCTGTTGCAAATCGCCCAACACCACTCGCAAACCCAAGGAAACACCATGACCAAGACGCTACTTTCCGCTGCCCTGATTGCCGGTTTCGGCATTGCAGCGTTCGCTCCGCAGGTTGCCCGCGCAACCGACGGCACCATCACCTTCAACGGCAAGGTCCTGTCCTCGACCTGCACCGTGAGCAACGCATCTGGCGGCATCGTGTCAGTCGCGCTGCCCGATGTGGTCAAGACCGTCTTCACTGCGCAGGGCTCCACTGCGGGCTTGACGCCCTTCTCGCTCAACCTCACCGGCTGCCCGACGACGCCGTCGGGTGTCGTGGTGGGTGCGTCGTTCAGCGGCAGCGCCAACATCGATGGGACGACCGGCGCCGTCAAGAACGCGACTGGCGCGACCTTCTCCAATGTCGAAGTCCAGATGACCGACGGTTCGGGTACCGCCATCAACCTCAACACGAACCCCAACCCGGTCAGCGCCACCATCAATGGCACCGGCGGCGCCACGCTGAGTTACCAGGCGCAGTACTACCAGCCGACCGCCACGGCCATCACTGCCGGCACGGTGACCGCGTCGGTCGCCTTCACGCTGACCTACAACTAAGGGTCCATGCGGGCGGGCTGCCGTATTTGCAGGAATGCGGCAGCCCGTTGCGGACCGACACCCTCGCAAGAGATACCCCATGAAGATCCTCACCCGTGCACTTGGCGCGGCTTCGGTCGCTTTGTGCCTGGCAACGTTGCCGGCCCATGCCAGCGTCGTGATCGGCGGCACCCGCGTAGTGTTTCCCGCCCAGCAGGGCGAGGACACCGTGCGCCTGTCCAACCAGGGCGACCATCCCGCGCTGGTCGAGGCGTGGATCGACACGGGCGACTCCAAATCGACGCCGGACAGCGTCAGCACGCCGTTCCTGATCACGCCGCCGCTGTTCCGCATGGATGCGCACAAGGACCAGAGCCTGCGGATCATCTATACGCAGGGCTCCCAGCCGCTGCCAGCCGACCGCGAGTCGCTGTTCTGGCTGAACGTGCTGGAAGTCCCGCCCAAGCCCAGCGGTCCGCAATACGCCGGCCGCAACTACCTGCAGTTCGCGATACGTTCGCGGCTGAAGCTGTTCTATCGCCCGGCCAACCTGCCGGGTAACGCGATACAGGCGCCCGACAAGCTGAGCTTCAAGGTTGCCGACGGTCCGGGTGCGGCGCTGGAAGCGCACAACCCCACCCCGTACTACGTGACGATCAGCTCGGTTTCGTTCGGCGCCGACGGCAAATCGCTCGATGGCGCCACCGGCATGATCGCGCCGTTCGGCGACCTGCGTCTGCCGCTGAAGGGCCTGGCGAAGGCGCCGGCCGTTGGCACGCCGGTCACCTTCGCCACCATCAACGACTACGGCGCGACCGACATCCACAAGGGTGCCGTGACGCCATGACCCTGCGCCGCGCCATGCGCCGCCACCCGACCGTGCGCCATGCGGCGCTCGCGGTGGCGTGTGGCCTGGCGCTGGCTGCCGCCACGGGTTGTCCTTGTCCTGCATGGGCCGCCGGCACCGCGGATGCATCGCCCGACGCCAGCGCCAGCGGCGGCTTCGCTAACTTCGACCGCAGCATGCTGGCGGGTGCCGGACAGGGCACCACCACGGACCTCTCGCGCTTCGAGCACGGAAACCCGGTACTGCCCGGCATCTACAACCTCGACGTCTATCTCAACCAGAACTGGGTGGGCCGCATGGACGTGCGCTTCAGCGCGCCGTCCAAGGACGCCAACGCGGTGCCTTGCGTGAGCACCGAACTGCTCGACCGCATGGGTCTTGTACCCGCCAAGACCGGCGCCGAAGCGGCTGCGAGGCTGTCGTCCCCGTCCGACTGCGTGAGCCTCGGCGACCTGATCCCCGGCGCCACGCTGTCCTTCGACATGCCCTCCCTGCGCATGGACGCCAGCGTGCCGCAGATCTACATGAACCAGCGACCGCGCGGCTGGGTCAACCCGTCCTCGTGGGATGCGGGCGTGCCGGCCTTCCTGCTCAACTACAACCTCAACAGCTACCGCACCACCAGCAACGGGCGGGACCAGACCAGCACCTACCTGGGGCTGCGCTCCGGCTTCAACATCGGCCTCTGGCAGTTCCGGCAGGACAGCACCGCCACGCTGCAGTCGGGCACCGGCCAGCCGAGCCAGCGCCACTGGCACAACATCGACACCTATGTGCAGCGCGCGCTGCCCGGGCTGGGCGCCGAACTGAGCGTCGGCGACAGCTATACCGACGGCGCCGTATTCGACAGCTATGCCCTGCGCGGCGTGCAGCTGGGCACCGACGACCGCATGCTGCCGCAGTCGCTGCGCGGCTATGCGCCGGTGGTGCGCGGCGTGGCCTACACCAATGCCAAGGTCACGGTGACCCAGAACGGCGTGCAGATCTACCAGACCACCGTCGCCCCCGGCCCGTTCGTGATCGACGATCTCTACCCCACCGGCTACGGCGGCGACCTGATCGTGAACGTGACGGAAGCCGATGGCCGCCAGCACAGCGTCACCGTGCCCTACGCTTCGGTGGCGCAATCGTTGCGCCCCGGCGTCACCCGTTTCGACATCGCCGCCGGCCAGCTGCGCGATACCACCTTGCAGGATCGACCCAACGTGGTCCAGGCCACGGTGCAGCACGGCTTCACCAACCGCCTCACCGGTTATGCCGGCGTGCAGGGTTCGGAAGGTTACGCCGCGGCGCTGGTCGGCGGCGCCTTCAACACGCGCTTCGGTGCGCTGGCGCTGGACATCACGCAGGCCCATGCGAGCATCCCCGGCCATGGCACCTACGACGGACAGAGCTTCCGCATCAGCTACAGCAAGATCATCCCGGAAACCAATACGTCACTGAGCGTCGCCGCCGACCGCTACTCCACCAGCGGCTTCCTGAGCCTGGGCGACGCCGAGACCGCACGCTACTACGCCAACCATGGCATGGACGCGCTGCAATACCAGCCGTCGAACGTGCAGACGATCGACGGCCTGCCGGTGCAGAGCCTGCTCACGCCGGCCCAGCTCGCGGCACTGAGCGGCACCGTCTACAACAACAGCAATCTCTACACCGCCCGCGGCCTGCTGCAGCAGCGCAACCGCTTCACCCTGACGCTCAACCAGCAGCTGGGGCAGAGTGGCGGCTCGCTGTACGCCAACGCCACGATCAACAGCTACTGGAATCGCGGCGGCAACGACACCCAGTTCCAGGTGGGCTACGACAACCATTTCGGGCGCCTGACCTATGGCGTCTCGGTCAGCCGCGGGCGCATGGCGCTGGGCGGCTACGACAACCAGGTTTCCTTCAACGCCAGCTTGCCGCTGGGCAACTCCGCGCATACGCCCAGCATCTCGTTCAATCTCGACCACGACACCAGCGGCGGCACGCAGGAACAGGCCACCCTCAACGGCACGCTGGGCCAGTGGAACCAGTTCACCTACGGCGCCACCGCCTCGCACGGCGGCAACGACATCGGCAACGCCTACAGCGTGAACGCCGGCTACAACAGCCCCTACGCCACGTTCAACGCCAGCGTGGGCAACGGCAGCGGTTACTCGCAGGCATCCGTCGGCGCCAGCGGCGCGGTGGCCATCCACGCGGGCGGCATCACCTTCGGCCAGTCGACCGGCGACACCGTCGCCATCGTGCACGCGCCCGGCGCCGCGGGCGCGCACATCCTCAGCGCGCCCGGCCTCAGCGTGGACCGCGCCGGCTACGCGTTGGTGCCGTACCTCACCCCGTACCAGCTCGACACCATCCAGATCGACCCTCAGGGCCTGCCGCTGGGGGTGCAAATGGACGCCACCAGCGCGCAGGTGGCACCGTATGCCGGCGCCGTGGTGATGGTGGATTTCAAGAGCAAGTCCGGCCACCCGCTGATTGCGCGCATCCGCCTGTCCGACGGCACGCCGGCGCCGTTCGGTGCACAGGTGTTCAATGCCAAGAACGAAGCGCTTGGCGTGGTCGGACAGGCCGGTATGACGCTGCTGCGCGGCGTCGGGCCTAGTGGCGAGCTCAATGTCCAGTGGGACGATGAACAAGGCGTGGCGCATGCTTGCGCTTTCCCGTACACGCTGCCCGGTTCCGGCAAGGCCGCGGCGGCGTACCAGCAGATCCAGGCCACGTGCGTCGTGCGCCATGCCGCGGCACAGCCGCAGAAAGAGGGTGGGGCATGACCTGCAATACAACCGTCGGCGCGTCGGCGCTGCATCACGCACCCTGCCGTGTGGTCGGACGAGCCGTTGCCGTCCGGGCACATGCGCAAACACGTGCCGCTCGTGGGCAGTGGACGGCGCTTCTGCTGGCCTTGGTTGCGCTGGTCCTGTCCGGCCGCGTCCACGCCAATTGCTCCAACACCAACAATCCCGGCACGGTGACGTTCTCACCACCTGGTGGCCAGATCACCCTGTCGAGCACCGGCACCGCCATAGGAACCATCCTGTGGACGTCGTCGCAGGCCACCCCTGCAAGCTATCCCACCCTCACCTGCACGGGCACCACCAACAACGGCATCGTGAGTGCCTACGGCCCACCTACGGGCAGCGACGCGACCCTCTTTCCCACCAATCTTCCATGGTTGTCCTTCCGGATCCTACATCCGGATACATCCTCGCCCTTGTCGTCCTATCCGAACAATGCATCCGTACCGGCAAATAGCAATGGCGTTGCTTTCAGCGTGGCTTCTGCCCTGCAGCTGGTGGTGACCGGCCCCATTCCCCAGGGCCAGCAAGGCACCACGCAGCAGATGACCATTCCTGCCGGGCAGCTCGCGCAGTGGAATGTCGACATGACGAGCGGCTCGAAACCTGTCGAGATTTTCAAGATAACCAACATCAACTTTGTCATTCCCACCTGCACGGCAGCTGTCGATCCCACCGTGGTGACGCTCTCGGCGGTATCCGTCACGGCGTTCAACGGCAGCGGCTCCACTGCAGGCCAACAGCCGTTCCAGGTGCAATTGAATTGCGCCGCGGGCTCCAATCTCCGGATCACCTTGAGCACCGCCAACGGTTATGGCAACGCGAACCTTGGCGTGATCAAAAACACCCCCGGCACCGGGTACGCCAAGAACGTAGGCGTACAGATCCTCCAGCAGGACGGTGTCACTCCCGTCAAATTCGGCACCGCCATCCCCGAGGGCGCCACTCAGAACGGCAGCATGAGCCTGCCCTTTTACGCACGCTATTATCAAGACTCCCGGAACGACGTGACCGTTGGTCAGGTCAGTGCCACGGCTACCTACACGTTGACCTACCAGTAACCGTGCGAGTCACCGCTTGCGTCGGACGATGGATCGGCGACGCCGCGAGTCGCGCGGCGACCGCCCGGATCCGGTATCAATCGTAGGTACGCACTATCAGGCCGGCCACCGGCTTGCCGTCAGGTCCGGCCGGCGCGTAGCTGGCGAAGTAACCGAGCAGGCGCTCATTGGCGGCGCTCGTCGCGTCGATGGTTTGCACGGTGCGTGAATAGGTCCGACCGGCATCGGTCGCGGTCTGGCCGCAAGCCAGATGGCGGGGTGCCTGCGCGGCCTGTGGCGACAGCGGACTGGCCGGGCCGACCGGTATCGCGTCGGTCGCACATGTGGGCTCCAGCACCGCGCCGCTGAATTCGATCCGCCCCCCGCCCGCCCACGCGCTTGACATCGCCAGCGCGACGAGCGAACCGACCATCCAGCGATACCGAGCGCGCATGACCCACCTCGCCTGGCACGCGAGAAATTGCATGCCTTGAGAGGCCCATCGGCACCTCATTCCTGGACTTGATGGCGTGCGTCGGCGTTGCCTTCCGGAATGTGATGAGAATCACATTTTTGACGGCAACCGATTTGCGGCCGCCCTATTTAACGAACGGGCGGTGAAAACCGCGTCTGCGGCTGCGAGCGACTTATCGACACCGAGGCAACAAACTTGAAGGCCGCGCCGGGCCGCGCACGGCGAGCCAGGCCACCGGTCCACCAGGAAACACCCGATACCCGCGACACGACCATGCCTATCGCGACGAGATGTACTTCTCCCGCCGGATCTGCGGCACCGGCAAGCCGCATTCCTTCAGCGCGGTGAAGGCGGCGTCGACCATGTTGGGATTGCCGCAGAGATAGGCGATGTCGCGGCCTTCGTGCGGCGCAAGCTCGGCCAGCACGCCCTGCACGTGGCCGCTGCGGTCGGAGGCACGTGGCACGGCGCGCGGCTGGCGGCTGAGGCAGCCGTGGAAGGTGAAGCCGGGATGGGTCTGGGCGAAGGCCTCGAATTCCTCGCCGTAGAGCAGCTCGGTTTCGTTGCGGGCGCCGTACAGCAGGACCACCTCGCGGCCACCGGCGGCGAGCAGCTTTTCGATCTGCGGCAGCATCGCGCGGTACGGGGTGACGCCGGTGCCGGTGGCGAGCAGCAGGTAGCGCGGGTGCACGTCGCCGGCCTGCAGGCAGAAGCGGCCGTAGGGGCCGCTGGCGTCGATCACGCCGCCGGTCGGCAGCTCGCCCAGGAGCTTGGTGGCCGCACCGCCGTCCACGTAGCTCACCGCGATCTCGATGCGCGCCACGGGCGAACTTCCGTCGCCCACGGTGCCCACCGAATAGCTGCGCTTGGTGGGCGTGCCGTCGTCGTAGTGGAAGTGGATCTGCAGGAACTGCCCCGGCACGAAGGCCAGCGGCTGGCCGTCCACGCGCTCGAACGCGAGGTGGCGCACGGTGGGCGCCAGCATGCGGCTGTCGACGAGGCGTAGCTGGAAATGGTCGGCCATGAACAGGTTCCGGGAAACAGTGTGTGCACCCGGAAAGGCCGGGCGGCGAAAGGCGGCCCGCTATAATAGGAGGCTCACCCCCTTCGGTGCAGCCCATGAGTTCCATCCCCGCGCTCGTCGTCGACAATCTGCGCAAGACCTACGGCAACGGCGTGGAGGCCCTCAAGGGCGTCTCGCTGACCGTGCAGCCCGGCGACTTCTTCGCCCTGCTCGGCCCGAACGGCGCCGGCAAGTCCACCCTGATCGGCATCCTCTCCTCGCTGGTGAATTCCAGCGGCGGCGATGCGCAGGTGTTCGGCGTCTCCGTCAACCGGCAGCGCAACGAGGCGATGAAGCTGATCGGCCTGGTGCCGCAGGAGATCAACTTCAACCAGTTCGAGAAGCCGTTCGACATCTGCGTCAACGAGGCGGGCTTCTACGGCATCCCGCGGAAGATCGCCGCCGAGCGTGCGGAGAAGTACCTGAAGGAACTGCGCCTGTGGGACAAGGCGCAGCACCAGGCACGCATGCTCTCCGGCGGCATGAAGCGGCGCCTGATGATCGCCCGCGCGATGATGAACGAACCGAAGCTGCTGATCCTGGACGAACCCACCGCCGGCGTGGACATCGAGATCCGCCGCTCGATGTGGCAGTTCATCAGCGGCATCAACGCGGCCGGCACCACGGTGATCCTCACCACGCACTACCTGGAGGAAGCCGAGCAGCTGTGCCGCAACATCGCGATCATCGACCACGGCACGATCGTGGAGAACACCACGATGAAGCAGCTGCTGGCCAAGCTCGACGTGGAGACCTTCGTGCTCGACGCGACGCAGGTGCCGAACGGCCTGCCCGCCTTGCCCGGGGTGGCGCTGCGCCGCGTGGACGAGCACACGCTGGAGGCGGAGATGGCGCGCACGCACGACCTCAACTCGCTGTTCGCGGCACTCAGCGCGCACGGCATCACGGTGACCTCGATGCGCAACAAGACCAACCGGCTGGAAGAGCTGTTCGTGCGACTGGTGGAACAGGGCCGCAACGGCCAGGAGCTGGCCGCATGAGCAACGCAGCCGCCAACCTGGTCGCCCTCAACACCATCGTGCGCCGCGAGATCGTGCGCATCCTGCGCATCTGGACGCAGACGCTGATCCCGCCCGCGATCACCATGACGCTGTACTTCGTGATCTTCGGCAAGCTGATCGGCAGCCGCATCGGCACGATCCAGGGCGGCTACACCTACATGCAGTACATCGTGCCCGGCCTGGTGATGATGAGCATCATCACCAACAGCTACGGCAACATCTCCAGCTCCTTCTTCGGCGCCAAGTTCAGCCGCGCGGTGGAGGAGATGCTGGTGTCGCCGATGCCGGACTGGGTGATCCTCACCGGCTACGTGACCGGCGCGGTGACGCGCGGCCTGGCGGTGGGCGTGCTGGTGCTCGGCATCGCGCTGTTCTTCACCTCGCTGCACATCGCGCACCCGCTGATCACCTTCGCCTCGGTGCTGCTGGGCGCGGTGATCTTCTCGCTGGCCGGCTTCGTCAACGCGGTGTACGCGAAGAAGTTCGACGACATCGCCCTGGTGCCCACCTTCATCCTCACTCCGCTCACCTACCTCGGCGGCGTGTTCTACTCGATCCAGATGCTGGGCGAGCCGTGGCAGGCGATCTCGCGGATCAACCCGATCCTGTACATGGTCAACGCGTTCCGCTACGGCGTGCTCGGCATCAGCGACGTGCACGTGGGCGTGGCCTTCGTGGTGATGCTGGGCTTCGTGGTCGCGCTCGCCGCGTTCGGGCTGCAGCTGCTCAAGCGCGGCGTGGGACTGCGTTCGTAACGCTCTCGATCGCCATACCCGCGAATGCGGGGATCCAGTGCCTTTCCGCGCATCAAGGCACTGGATTCCGGCTTTCACCGGAATGACGGCATTGAAGGTCTCGGAAATATTCCACCCATGCGCGTCAACAAATACATCAGCGAAGCCGGCCTGTGCTCGCGCCGCGAGGCGGACGAGTGGCTCGCGACCGGGCGCGTCACCATCAACGGCGAGGTCGTCGGCACCGGCGCCAAGGCGCTGGAGGGCGACGAGGTGCGCGTGGACGGCGAAGTCGTCAAGGCACGCATCCTCGCCGCCACGCCGGCCGCGAAGAAGGCGGTCTACATCGCGCTGAACAAGCCGGTGGGGATCACCTGCACCACCGACCAGAGCATCGATGGCAACATCGTGGACTTCGTCGACCACCCGCAGCGCATCTTCCCGATCGGCCGGCTGGACAAGGATTCGGAAGGGCTGATCCTGCTCACCAGCAACGGCGACATCGTCAACGAGATCCTGCGCGCGGAGAACCACCACGAGAAGGAATACCTGGTGGCGGTGAACAAGCCGGTCACCGAGGAATTCCTCGCCGGCATGGCCAAGGGCGTGCGCATCCACGGGCAGATGACCAGGCCCTGCCGCACGCGCAAGATCGCCAAGTTCGGCTTCGCCATCGTGCTCACCCAGGGCCTGAACCGGCAGATCCGCCTGATGGCGGCCGCGTTCGGCTACCGCGTCACCCAGCTGCGCCGCGTGCGCGTCGTCAACGTCAAGCTCGGCCACCTGAAGCCGGGGCAGTGGCGCAACCTCACCGACGCCGAGCTGAAGGGTCTGCTGCCCGGCCGCACGCAGTGGTGAGATTCCATTGAAAAGTGCAGCCGCGGATGGCCGCCCGTTTGATTTTCGCGATCAGGGATGATCGCAAAGGTCACTCAGGCCGCCGGCAGATCTTCCAGGTTCCAGCGCGGGCGCACCTCGACCGCCTCGCTCTGGTGCTGGCCGCTGGCCAGCCGGATCGCGCCGGCCAGCGCGATCATCGCGCCGTTGTCGGTGCAGAACGCGAGGCGCGGGAAATAGCTGCGGAAGCCGTCCTTTTCGCCGGCCGCGGCCAGTTCCGCGCGCAGGCGGCGGTTCGCGCCCACGCCGCCGGCAATCACCAGGCTGTGGACGCCCGTGGCTTCCAGCGCGCGGCGGCACTTGATCAGCAAGGTGTCGACGATCGCCTCCTCGAAACCGCGGGCGATGTCGGCGCGGGTCTGCTCCGACTGGTCGGACTGCTGCCAGGCCAGCAGTACCTGGGTCTTGAGGCCGGAGAAGCTGAAATCCAGCCCGGGCCGGTCGGTCATCGGCCGCGAGAAGCGGAACGCGCCGGGCCGGCCCTGCTCGGCCAGCCTGGCCAGCGCCGGGCCGCCGGGGTACGGCAGGCCCATCAGCTTGGCGGTCTTGTCGAAGGCCTCGCCGGCGGCGTCGTCCAGCGTGTCGCCCAGGATGGTGTACTCGCCGATCGCCTTCACCTCGACCAGCATGGAGTGCCCGCCGGATACCAGCAGGGCCACGAACGGCGGCCTGGGCGGGTCGTCCTCCAGCAGCGGCGCCAGCAGGTGGCCTTCCATGTGGTGCACCCCGATCGCCGGCACGCCCAGCGCCCAGGCCAGCGCCCGGCCCGCCGCCGCGCCCACCAGCAGGGCGCCGACCAGGCCGGGGCCGGCGGTGTAGGCCACCCCGCCCAGGTCGGCTGGCCGCAGGCCGGCCTCGGCCAGCGCCTCGCGCACCAGCGGCAGCAGCTTGCGCACGTGGTCGCGGCTGGCCAGCTCCGGCACCACCCCGCCGTAGTCGGCGTGCAGCTTGATTTGGCTATACAGGGTATGGGCCAGCAGGCCCTTGCCCGGTGCGTCCGGCTCCCAGCGCAGGATCGCCACGCCGGTCTCGTCACAGGAGGATTCGATGCCCAGCACCGGTTTGCCCGTCACGGGCAGGCCGCTGGCAGCCGCGGATGGTGGCTTTGAAAATCTGTCGTCAGACACGGTATACTTCGCGGCTCGCCATATTCAACAGTCCCGGAAGCGGGACAGATTAACACCCGGAGTATCCATGCCCAACGTCAAAGTCCGCGAGAACGAGCCGTTCGAGATCGCGCTGCGTCGTTTCAAGCGTACCTGCGAGAAGGCCGGTGTCCTGGCCGAGACCCGCAAGCGCGAGTTCTACGAGAAGCCGACCCAGGAGCGCAAGCGCAAGCGTGCCGCCGCGGTGAAGCGCCACCTGCGCCGCCTGTCGCGCGACGTCTCGCGCAAGACCCGGCTGTACTGAGTTTCCCTGGGTCCGCCTCCCTGGCGGACAGCGGCGCCCGGCGCCGTGCATGCAGGAAACGCGGTCGGCGCGGACGCTCGCAGCCACCGCCCGCATCCGGACACGAAGGCCGGTGTTGCCGCAAGGCAACGCCGGCTTTGTCGTTTCCGTAAAATCCACTTTCCGCCACCCGGGACGCCCGCCATGACGCTCAAGCAGCAGCTCACCGACGACATGAAGACCGCCATGCGCGGCGGCGACAAGCATCGCCTCGGCGTGATCCGGCTGGTGCTGGCCGCAATCAAGCAGCGCGAGGTGGACGAGCGCATCGAACTGGACGACGCCCAGATCCTGGCCGTGCTGGAGAAGATGCTCAAGCAGCGCCGCGACTCGGTGAGCCAGTACGCCGCCGCCGGCCGCGAGGACCTGGCCGACGTCGAACGCGCCGAGATGACGGTGATCGAGGCCTACCTGCCCGCCCAGCTGGACGAGGCCGAACTCGACGCGCTGATCGCCCGGGCCATCGCCGCCACCGGCGCCAGCTCGCCGCGCGACATGGGCAAGGTGATGGCCGCGGTGAAGGAACAGGCCGCCGGGCGCGCCGACATGGCCCAGGTCTCGGCGCGGATCAAGGCGAAGCTGGCGGGGTAATCCTCAGGCTGGGAAAGTGCCTTCCCGCACTTTCTCAACTCGCCGGGCCCGGCGCATGTGCCCGCTTCATCCGTGAAGCGGCCCCTGCGGGCCAACCTTCGGTCGTCCGAATCCGTTCCATGCGGATTTGTCCGGCCCCGGCTCCGCCCATCAAGCACTGGCGTGCATGATGGGCGTGCGATCCGTCCATGGATCGGGCCACCCGGCTGTTTCTCGACGACCTGTCAGCGCCAGCTCATCGAATACGCGAACAGCAGCATCAGCAACAGGCCGACCACCACGGCCGCCGCCAGCACGCAGCGGCGCCGGCACAATCGCTGCCAGTTCGCGCGATCCAGGAACCAGCGTCCCGAGGCGGGGCTGCGCAGCACGGCGAGGCTGGCCAGCTGCTGCCAGGCAAAATCCACGCGCACACCCAGCTCTTCCGCGCTGCACGCGCGGTCCGCCGCGAGCGCGCCGGCCTGCTCGAACGCGCGCACGATCGCGCGCTGCCTGCGCATCCGCATTGCCGTCAACAGCATCGCCCACTCCCCGGATCGACCGCCGCGGCAGCTTGCCGGGGGCGCCGGCCGGGCGCAAGCCACGCGCATCGCAACAAGCCGGCAACCGCGGGCAATCCGCTTCCGTCGCCCCCTGCATGCGGCGGGCGAGCCCTAACCCGCCATGCGCTCCATCCGCCGGTGATCCGGCACCGTGCCTTGCGCATTCGCCAGCGCGGAGCGTCGCTCGCCGGTCACCGCGAAGCCCAGCCGCCCGTACAGCGCCTGCGCGCGCGGGTTGCTCACGGCCACGTCCAGCACCATGCGGCGACGGCCCGCCTGCACCCCGCGCCGGATCAGTTCCTCGATCAGCGCCTGCCCGATGCCCTGCCCGCGCAGGGCGGGCGACACGCCGAGGTGCGCCAGGTAATGCATCCCGCGCGAAGGCGGCGGCATCACCCGCTCCACCCGGAGTCCACGCGCGATCACCCCGGGCGCGTGGCGCAGGCCGTAGTGCCTGAGGATCTGCCGCGCCGCGGCCAGCGTGAACGCCAGCGCCGTCTCGCCGCCGTAGCCCGCGCCCACGGCCACTACCATGCCCTCCAGTTCGCCCACGACATGGTTGCGCCAGCCGAACTCGCCGGCGCCGTCGACGAAGGCGTGGCGCAGGAAGGCCTGCGCATCGCCGCGTCCGGGCAGGGTGAACACATGGTCGAATGCCGCGGGGCCGGAGCTGTGGATCAACGGCACGGCCGCCTCCACGTCCTGCGGAGTGGCCGCACGGAACTGCACCGACGGATCATCTGCCATCGCCCTTCCCTCGCCGAAGCCTTGCGCATGCTAACCAGCACCGTGGGCGCCACGGGCTGCCGGTCCGCGGATTGGCCGGACCGCCACCCCTGCTGGCCGGTTCCGCCCCCATGGGAAGTCCAGCCTCTAAACTAGGGCACTTATGCGCGGCCTGATCCCCGACAGCTTCATCGACGAACTGCTCGCCCGCGTCGACATCGTCGACGTGATCGAGCGGCGCGTGCCGCTGAAGAAGGCCGGGCGCGAGTGGACGGCGTGCTGCCCGTTCCACGACGAGCGCACGCCCTCGTTCTACGTCAGCCCCGCCAAGCAGTTCTTCCACTGCTTCGGCTGCGGCGCGCACGGCAGCGCGATCAAGTTCCTGATGGACTACGAGCGGCTGGAGTTCCCCGACGCGGTGGAGGAGCTGGCGCAGTCGGTGGGCCTCGCCGTACCGCGCGAAGGCGGCCGCGACGAGCGCCCGCGCGAGGACAAGACCGATCTCTACGCCCTGCTCGACGCCAGCGCGACCTGGTACCAGGAACAGTTGCCACGCAGCGCCGAAGCGCAGGCGTACTGCAGGAAGCGCGGGCTGGATGCCGACACCATCGCGCGCTTCCGCCTCGGCTGGGCGCCGGCCGGCTACGACGGCGTGATCAAGGCGCTGGGCAACAGCCCGCGGCGGATGGAGCTGCTGACCGAAGCCGGCATGGTTTCCAGCGGCGAGCGCGGCAGCAAGTACGACCGCTTCCGCGAACGGCTGATGTTCCCCATCCTCGACCGCCGCGGGCGCGTCATAGCGTTTGGAGGAAGGGTCATTCAAAAGTCCGTCGAGGGATCGCCGGTTCTTGATTCCGGCGCGCAGGACGCGCGCAAAAGTGACGGCCCCAAATACCTCAACTCGCCGGAAACCCCGCTGTTCCACAAGGGCCGCGAGCTGTTCGCGCTGTGGCAGGTGAAGCAGGCCAACGCGAACCTGCAGCGCATCGTGGTGGTGGAGGGCTACATGGACGTGATCGCGCTGCACCAGGCGGGCCTGCCGATCGCGGTGGCCACGCTGGGCACCGCCACCACGCCCGAGCACACCGAGCTGCTGTTCCGCGCCGCGCCCGACGTGGTGTTCTGCTTCGACGGCGACCGCGCCGGCCGCGCCGCCGCGTGGAAGGCGCTGGACGCCGCGCTGCCGCGCCTGCGCGACGGGCGGCAGGCCTACTTCCTGTTCCTTCCCGACGGCGAGGATCCGGACACGCTGGTGCGCAAGGAAGGCAGGGAAGGCTTCGAGCAGCGCCTGAAGAACGCCACGCCGCTGTCCGACTACTTCTTCGACGAGCTGGCGCGCGACGTGGACATGGCCAGCCTCGACGGTCGCGCGCGCCTCGCCGAGCGCGCGCGCCCGCTGATCGCGCGGCTGCCCGACGGCGCGTTCCGCGACCTGATGGCGCAGGAGCTGGAAAAACGCAGCGGTGCCAGCGCGCGCCTGCAGGCCGATCCCGCCGCGCGTCGCGCGGTGCAGCGGCCGACCACGGCGCAGCGCTCGCTGGTGCGCAGCGCGATCGCCCTGCTGCTGGCCCAGCCCGGCATGGCCGACCAGGTCGAGAAGCCCTACCGCTTCCTGCGACTGGACAAGCCCGGCGTGGACCTGCTCGCCGAACTGCTCGACCTCGCGCGCAGCCGCCCCGGCATCAATCCCGCGATGCTGGTGGAGCACTTCGCCGAGCGGCCGGAGTATCCCGCGCTGCAAAAGCTGATGGCCGCCGCGGTGGTGGGCGAGCCGGAGGCGCAACGCACCGAGTTCATGGACGCCCTGCAGCGCATGGGCGAGCAGGCCGTGGCGCTGCGCCGCGAAGCGTTGCACGCGAAGATGCGCAGCGGCCCGCTCGACGACGCCGAGAAGGCCGAGCTGCGCGACCTGCTGGCCGCGCGCGTGCGGCCCGCCGCCGTGCCGGACTGAGCGCGCATGCCGGGCGGGCACCGCATTGCGGAAAGCTTGTCGTGCAGCTGTGTGGGATCATGCCGCGACGCATGCCCCACACCCCGCAGGGACGCCGATGGATCTGCTTGAACGACTGGTCACGATCTTCGCCGAGAACGGCTACCTCGCGGTGTGGATCGCGCTGACGATCTGCGGCCTCGGCCTGCCGTTGCCGGAAGACGTCACCCTGGTCGCCGGCGGCGTGATCGCCGGGCTGGGCTACGCCAACGTGCACGCGATGTTCGCGCTGTGCATGATCGGCGTACTGCTCGGCGATGCCACCGTGTTCCTGCTCGGCCGCCGTTACGGCGAAGCCATGCTGAAATGGCGCTGGATTGCCCGCGCACTCCCCCCGGAGCGCTTCGAGCTGGTGCAGCACAAGTTCGCGCGCTACGGCAACCGCGTGCTGTTCGTCGCCCGCTTCCTGCCCGGCATGCGCACCACCATCTACCTCTCCGCCGGCGCCACGCGGCGGGTGTCGCTGCTGCGCTTCCTGCTGATCGACGCCGCCGCCGCGCTGATCAGCGTGCCGGTGTGGGTGTACCTGGGCTATTTCGGCGCCGACAACCACGTGTGGCTGATGAAGTGGATGCAGCGCGGGCAGAACAGCATGTGGTTCCTGCTCGGCCTGGTGCTGTTGTGCGTGGCGTGGCTGTGGTGGCGCCATCGGCGCCAGCGCATCAGCCAGGACGACTGACACGCCCGGCCTTGCGGCGCAGCCGAGCCGTCCCGCTGCGGCAGCGACACGAAACCGCCTGCTCCCCCCGCGTGTGCAGAAGCAGCCCTCCGGCGCCGGAGCGGCTCGCGCAACGGGAAGCGTACCGGGCTACAGCCAACGCCCGTAGCGGCGGATGTAGATCAGCTTCACCAGCTGGGTCAGTGCGCAATAGGCCAGCACGGTGGCCGCCAGCCATGCGTAATACACCGGCGGCATCTCCAGCATGCCGAGCTTGTGGCCCAGGCCGGTATACGGAATCACCATGCCGATCGCGATGATCGCCGTGGTCAGTCCCAGCACTGGCGCGGCCGCGCTGCTCTGCAGGAACGGGATGCGGCGCGTGCGGATCATGTGCACCACCAGGGTCTGGGTAAGCAGGCTCTCGATGAACCAGCCGGACTGGAACAGTGACTGGTGCGCCGGCGTGTTCGCGCCGAACACGAACCACAGCAGCACGAAGGTGGTGATGTCGAACACCGAACTCGACGGCCCCACCAGCAGCATGAAGCGGCCGATGTCGCTGGCGTCCCACTTGCGCGGAACGCGCAGGTACTCCTCGTCCATGCGGTCGAACGGGATCGACAGCTGCGAGATGTCGTAGAGCAGGTTCAGCACCAGGATCTGCAGCGGCAGCAGCGGCACGAACGGCAGGAACACGCTGGCGATCAGCATGCTCAGCACGTTGCCGAAGTTCGAGCTGGCGGTCATCTTGATGTACTTGATGATGTTGCCGAAGGTGATGCGGCCTTCCAGCACGCCCTCCTCCAGCACCATCAGGTTCTTTTCCAGCAGGATGATGTCGGCCGACTCCTTGGCGATGTCGGTGGCGGTATCCACCGAGATGCCCACGTCGGCGTCGTGCAGCGCCGGTGCGTCGTTGATGCCGTCGCCGAGGAAGCCCACGGTGTGGCCCTGGCGCTGCAGCGACTTCACCACGCGCGCCTTCTCCAGCGGCGACATCTTCGCGAACACCGTGGTGCGCTTGACCAGCGCATCCAGCGCCTCGTCGTCCAGCGGCTCGATCTCGCGGCCCTGCACCGAATGCGTGACGTCCAGCCCCACCTCGCGGCAGATCTTGCGCGTCACCGCCTCGTTGTCGCCGGTGATCACCTTCACCTCGACGCCATGCGCGTGCAGCGCGGCGATCGCGGTGGCGGCCGAATCCTTCGGCGGGTCGAGGAAGGCGAGGCAGCCCACCGCGGTGAGTCCGCTCTCGTCGGCCACGCTCCACGCGCGTTCGGCCGCCGGCTCGCGACGCACCGCCACCACCAGCACGCGCAGGCCGTCTTCGTTCAACCGGTGCGTCATCGCGCGGATCTCGCGGCGACGCTCGTCGGTCAGCGGCTCCACCGTGCCGCCGACCTGCGCATGGGCGCAGATAGCCAGCATCTCCTCCACCGCACCCTTGCAGATCAGCAGGTGCTCGTCGCCGCCGTTCGCCACGACGACGGACATGCGCCGGCGCTGGAAGTCGAACGGGATCTCGTCCACCACGCGGTAGCGCGCCGCGGTCGGTTCCAGGTCGCGGTGCGCCAGCACCGCCTTGTCCATCAGGTTCTTCAGGCCGGTCTGGAAGCGGCTGTTGAGGTAGCCATACTCCAGCGCCTCGTCGCTCTCCTCGCCGTCGAGGTCGAGGTGGCGTTCCAGCACGATCTTGTCCAGCGTCAGCGTGCCGGTCTTGTCAGTGCACAGCACGTCCATCGCACCGAAGTTCTGGATCGCGTTGAGCCGCTTCACCACCACCTTGCGCCTGGACATCGCGATCGCGCCCTTGGCGAGGTTCGCGGTGACGATCAGCGGCAGCATTTCCGGGGTGAGGCCCACCGCCACCGACAGCGCGAACAGGAACGCCTCCCAGAAGCCCTGCTTGTACCACTGGATGCCCAGCACCACCGGCACCATCACCGCCATGAAGCGGATCAGCAGCCAGCTCACCGAGTTCACGCCGCGGTCGAAGCTGGTCTGCACGCGCTGGCCGGTCATGCTGTGCGCCAGCGAACCCAGGTAGCTGCGCGCACCGGTCGCCACCACCACCGCGCTGGCGGTGCCGGAAATCACGTTGGTGCCCATGTAGCAGACCGTGGGCAAATCCAGCGGATTGGCCGCCGCCGCCTCGCCATGCGCATGCACCGGCGCCGCCTTTTCCACCGGCAGCGATTCGCCGGTGAGGATCGCCTGGCTGATGAACAGATCCTTCGCCGCAAGCAGGCGCAGGTCGGCGGGCACCATGTCGCCCGCGCCCAGGTGCACGATGTCGCCGACCACCAGCTCGCCCACCGGCACCTCGATCTGCTCGCTGTGGCCGTCGGAAGCCTGCCGCGTCACCGTGGCGGTGTTGCGCACCATCGCCTTCAGCTTCTCGGCGGCGCGCGAGGAGCGGTATTCCTGGGTGAAGGTCAGCACCACGCTGATGCCCACCATCGCCGCGATGATGATCGGCCCGGTGAGGTCGCTGTCGTCGGCGAACAACTGCACGCCGGCCAGCACCAGCAGCACGATGATGAAGGGGTTCTTGAACGCGCGCAGCAGCTGCAGCGACCAGTGCGGCGGCTTCTCGTGCGAGACCTCGTTGGTGCCGTCGCGGTGCAGGCGCTCGGTGATTCGCTCCTCGTCCAGGCCGTGGACCGTGGTCTCGAGCGCGGCCAGCAGGGCTTCGTTGTCGCGGAACGCTTCCTGCGCCGCCAGCACCTGCGCCGGAGCCGGCGCCGCAGCCTTGACGGTCGAGCGGGAGATGGACTTGCTCATGGATCGCTACCGTTGTTCGAGGGAATCCGCGCCGCGGCAGCGTGTCGGCGCAGGACCGACTAGCTGGACGGAACGTCCGCTGTGGGGCTGGTGGCGGCCGAGCGGACCGCCGGACACAACAGGCCGCGCCGCCGCCGCACTGGCGGAGGCCAGCACCTGCGGGGCGCACACGCCTGCATCAGTGACTGGATGCCAGTTGCAGATGACGCGGCGACGACAGGGACGCGACGTTACGTGCCTCGGCCTGGCGCTGCGGCTCGACGGACGGAGGAACCAGCGGTGCCGGCACGGTCACGACGAAGACGCGCCGCCGCGCATCGCGGCGTACGGCGAGCAGGCTGCGGCGGGGAGTCCGCAGGCGGAGAAAATCGCGAAGGAGCTTCATGGGCCCATCTCCTCGGTTGCGGCGCACGGCGCCGTCGAGGATGGGCCGGCGTTTCCTAGTCGAGGAAAGGACCGGCCGACCGCTGGCGGCTGCCGCAGGCGTTCAGCTTGTGATGCATTGCCGGCACCCGATGCGAGCGGATGTCGACGTTGCGACTAGGGTAAACGTCCATATGCCTTGGTTAGTCAGGACAGGATGCCGGCGAGAGTGACACATCGCGCGACCGGTGTATTTTGCGGTGCGGCAGCGATCGAGTCAACGCATGAAACGTGAATCGGTGGCGAAAAGTCCGGCTCAGGCCGGCCCGTGGAATACCAGCCCCTGCCGCAACAGCGGCTCGGCCAGCCAGTGGTCGGCCAGCAGGAACGCAAACAGCGCCATCAGGTAGACGATGGAATACTTGAACACGCGCATCGCGAAGAACTCGTCCGGCGGGTTCAGCAGGCGGATCGCGTAGTACAGGAAGCCCGCGCCCAGCGCCAGCGCGCCGCCCAGGTAGAGCCAGCCGCTGTAGCCGGTGATCGCGGGCAGCAGGGTCACCAGCACCAGCAGCACCGTGTAGAACAGCACCTGCCAGCGCGTGTAGGCCACGCCGTGGGTCACCGGCAGCATCGGCACGCCGGCGCGCGCGTAGTCGTCGCGGCGGAAGATCGCCAGCGCCCAGAAGTGCGGTGGCGTCCACACGAAGATGATCAGGCACAGCTGCAGCGCGAACGGATGCAGCGCACCGGTCACCGCGGTCCAGCCCAGCACTGGCGGGATCGCCCCGGCGAGGCCGCCGATCACGATGTTCTGCGGCGTGGCGCGCTTGAGATAGGCGGTATAGACCAGCGCGTAGCCGATCAGCCCCGCGAAGGTGAGCCACGCGGTGAGGCCGTTCACCAGCAGCGCCAGCACCAGCATCGAGGCGACGCCGATCACGATCGCGAACACCAGCACCTGCCACGGCTTGAGATGGCCGGTGGCCAGCGGGCGCCTCGCGGTGCGCGCCATCAGCTTGTCGATGCGCTGGTCGATCAGGTGGTTGAACGCCGCCGCCGAGCCCGAGGCCAGCCAGATGCCCAGCATGCCGAACACCAGCGCGCGCCACGGCGGGATGCCGGGCACCGCGAGGAACATGCCGATCACCGCGCAGAACACCAGCAGCGCCACCACGCGCGGCTTGGTCAGTTGCAGGTATTCACCCAGCACTCCGCTCATGGCAGGGCTCCCGCGGCGTCATGCCTGCGCTGCGTGCGCGCCAGCGTCGCCACCAGGGTGAACAGCAGCAGGGCCGCCATGCCGTTGTGCGCGGTCGCCACCGGCAGCGGCAGGCCGAAGTGCACGTTGCTGATGCCCAGCAGCACCTGGCAGACCAGCGCCGTGGCCACGGCGATGCCGCACCAGCGCAGGCCGCGCCGCGCCAGCCGGTGCGACAGCCAGCCGAGGTAGCAGAACACCACCAGCGCGCCGATCCGGTGCACCATCTGGATCGCGGTGCGCGCGCCCTGGTCGAGGATGCCGCCCTCGAAATCCACGCCGATGCCGCGCCACAGGATGAAGCCCTGGTGGTAGTCGCCCGGCGGCCACCACTGGCCCAGGCACTGCGGGAACGCCGCATCGCCAAAACCGCAGGCCAGCGCCGCGTAGTTCGACGAGGTCCAGCCGCCCAGCGCGATCTGGCAGGCCAGCAGCACGATGCCCAGGACCACCAGCCGGCGCAGGCCCGCCAGCGCATCGTCCGCCGCGCCCACGCCGGCGAAGCGCACCGCCGCATAGCCCAGCAGCGCGAACGTGGTCATGCCGCCCAGCAGGTGGCCGGTCACCACGATGGGTTTCAGCAGCAGGGTCACCGTCCACATGCCCAGCATGGCCTGGAAGATGATCACGGCCAGCGCCAGCACGACGATCCGGCACGCGCCGCTTTCGCGCCAGCGCCATGCGCCAAGCGTCGGCGACAGGATCGCCATGGCGGACAAGGCCGACGAAACCGCGTACTCGCCGCGCATGTACGTCGCCACGCCTGCCGCGGCGCATACGGCGCCCACGATCACCTGCCTGCGCGTGCGCCGGTCGCGCCACGCAACGAGCAGCGCCAAGACCAGCACCAGCACGCCCAGCGTGCCGGCCAGCATGCGGTGCACCTGCTCGCGCCAGGCCTTGTGCGCCTCGTAGGGGCGGTCCGGGAAAGCGGCATCGGCCCTGGCCACCGCCTGCGCGTGCTGCGGCCAGGTCGCCTGGCCATAGCAGGTGGGCCAGTCCGGGCAGGACAGGCCGGCGTTGGACAGCCGCACGAAGGCACCGAACATCACCAGCCCGAACGCGAACACGGCCGCCAGCAGCGACAGCCAGCGCAGGATTTTTCCCGCTTGCAACGACATCACTTGATGACCTTCTGCAGATCCCGGAACAGGCCGGAGGGATCGAAACCGGCAGGATAACTCGCCAGTGCCGTGCCATTGGATTCCACCAGCAGCGCACCCACGCTGTCCGGTTGCCGCGGACGCCACGGCGCCAGCCTGCCGCCCACGTCCTGGCCGACCTGCCAGTAGTTCGCCATGCCGTCCCGCTGCGCATCGGCGGGTGGCGTGCCCACGTACAACAGGCGCAGCCGCGACTGGTTGCGGTTGAGCATCATGCGCGCCTTGGCCATCGCGGTCAGCGCGGCATAACAGCGCGCGGCGCAGTCCGGCCCGGGCAACGCCACCAGGGTCAGCCGCGGCTCGCTGTCGCGCCAGGCCCAGTCGCTGCCGTCGGCGAGGCGCACCGGCAGTTGCTCCTGGGCGAAGTTGCGCTGCGGCAGGATCGGCAGGCCGTTGCCCTTCGCGCCGGGCTGCCAGCCGGCCAGCGTGAGCAGCAGCGCCAGCACGAACGGCGCGGCGAAGATCGAGGCGACCAGCAACAGCTTCAGGCGGCTCTTGCGGAGCGCGGCGGGATCGGTGGCATTCATCGGGAGTCCGTCGGTCGGGGTTTGCGCGAACCGCGCCTGCGGTTCAGCACCAGCAGGATCACCACCACGGCGATCGCGAAGGAAAACCACTGGAACGCGTAGGCACGATGCCGTGCCGGCGGCATGTCGCCGAAGTCCAGCGTGTGCACGCGTACGTAGATCGACGCCGGATCGGCATCCAGGCTCAGCACGCGCGGATACAGCGGCGCACCGAGATCGGCGGCGATCTGCGGCAGGTCGAGATAGATCGTCTTCTTCGGCCACGCCGTCTGCCGCGCCAGCGCGTTGCCGCCCATCTCGAAACCGCGACCCGGTGGCGGCACGTAGAGTCCGCGCAGGTCCTGCACGCCTTCCGGCAGTGGCGGCAGCTGTGGTGTCTGGTCGGTGCCGTTGCCGGGCAGGAAGCCCAGATCCGCCAGCAGCAGCCGGTGACCGGTGCCCGGCACACGCAACGGCACGTACACTTCCACGCCGCCGCGATCGTCGTGCTTCGGGTTGTCCAGCAGATAGACGCGGTCGGCCAGGTAGCGGCCCTGCACCTGCACGCGGGGGTAGGCGTCCGGCGGCGGCCTCGCGGCCACCGCGGCAAAGCCTTGTGGCGACGCGATCTCCGCCGCGGCATAGCGTCGCAGCAGATCGTCCTTGTAGGCGGCGCGGTGCAGCTGCCAGACGCCCAGTCGCACGAAAAGCACGGCCGCGGCAGCGGTGAGCAGGATCGCCCACCACGGCGGGCGGCGGAAACCACCTAGCACGGCGCGCACTCCCCGGTCGCTATACTGCCTGCAACAAAATCGACCGGATCAATCACGTGGGTCCCATCTACAAATACGCGGTGGTGGTGTTGCTGCTGGTGGTGATCTTCAGCCTCGCCCAGGCGCTGTACTACATGATGACCGACAAGGACAACGACAGGCGCATGGCCTGGGCGCTGACCCGCCGCATCGCACTGTCGCTGCTGCTGATCGGCATGGTCATGTTCGGCATCTGGATGGGCTGGCTGCAGCCGCACGACGTCGGCCAGTGATTGTAACCGCCCCTGCACTGCTTGTTTTCCCGCAACACGAAGAAGCCCGCCAATCGGCGGGCTTCTTGTATTTGAGCGGCGCGTTTCTGAAGAGTCCGGCCATGGATGGCCGGTTCTTGATTTTCGCCCTCCGCGGCAGGATGCCGCGTGAAGTCAAAACCGTCCGGCCATGGATGGCCGGTTCCTGACTTTCGCCCTCCGCGGCAGGATGTCGCGTGAAGTCAAAACCGTCCGCCATGGATGGCCGGTTCCCGATCTTCGCCTTCCGCGGCAGGACGTCGCGTCAAATCACAGTATGTAAACGAACAGGAACAGGCACAGCCAGACCACGTCGACGAAGTGCCAGTACCACGCCACCGCCTCGAAGCCGAAATGGTGGTCCTTGCTGAAATGGCCTTTCAGCACGCGCAGCCAGATCACCGCCAGCATGATCGTGCCCAGCGTCACGTGCAGGCCGTGGAAGCCGGTGAGCATGAAGAAGGTGGAACCGTAGACGCCGCTGTGCAGGGTCAGGTTCAACTCCTTGTACGCCTCCATGTACTCGTGCGCCTGGCAGAACAGGAAGGTGGCGCCCAGCAGCACGGTGAGGCCGAGGAACAGCAGGATCCGCCCGCGATGGCCGCCGCGCAGCGCATGGTGCGCGATCGTCACGGTGACGCTGGAGGTGAGCAGGATCAGCGTGTTCAGCAGCGGCAGCCCCCACGGCGCCACGGTGCTGAAGGCGCCGCCGACGTGCAGCGGGCCGTTGCCGCCGGCCGCGCCCCACGCGCCGCTGTAGGTGTCGTAGAGGAACTGGTGGGTGAGCACGCCGTGGCCTTCGCCGCCCAGCCACGGCACCGAGAACGTGCGGATGTAGAACAGCGCGCCGAAGAACGCGCCGAAGAACATCACCTCGGAGAAGATGAACCACATCATGCCCATGCGGAACGAGGTGTCCACCTGGGGGTTGTACAGGCCGGCCAGCGATTCCTTGATCACCGAATGGAACCAGCCGAAGAACATGCCGAGGATGCCGATCGCGCCGATCGTGATCACCGTCTTGCCGAAGCCGGACTCGCCGGGCTCGGCATTCAGCCAGTGCGCGGCGCCGAACACGGTGAGGAACATGACCACCGCGGCGACGATCGGCCACTGGCTCTTGCTCGGTACGTAGTAGATGTCGTGTTGCTGACCCATGGTATGACCCCGTGGCGTTGCTCTGGTGACCCGGCCCCGTCATCGCGTGGCCGGATGTCTGCCGGATGACCCTGCCGCTGCCATCCGTGGAACCCGGTATGGCGCTGCGCTACTTCATCAGCAGGATCTGCGCGAACGACAGCAGATAGAACGCGCCGACCACGATGGCCAGCACCGTCACGGTGCGACGCACGCCGCGGCGGCGGCCCTGCTCGAAACGCTGGTCCGCGATGCCGGATGTCATGTGGCCGGACGTCATACGGCTTGTCGTCATGCGCTGCTGTCCCGCTGGCGCCGCCGCGGCCCTGCGGCCGCCGCGGCAGGATGATGGTCAGTCGTTCACGTGGCCGTGCGCCAGTTCCTCGTCGTGCACCACCGGCGGCACCGTGAAGCTGTGGTGCGGCGGCGGCGAGGGCAGCGTCCATTCCAGGCCGCGCGCGCCTTCCCACACGCGGTCGGTGGCCTTCTTCTTCGAGAAGAACGCGCAATGCACGATCACGCCCAGGAAGATCAGCTGCGAGGCGCCGAACAGGAAGCCGCCGATCGAGCTGACCATGTTGAAGTCGGCGAACGCCACGTTGTAGTCCGGGATGCGGCGCGGCATGCCGGCCAGGCCGAGGAAGTGCTGCGGGAAGAACAGCACGTTCACGAACACCACGCTGCACCAGAAGTGCACCTTGCCCCAGAACTCGTTGTACATGTGGCCGGTCCACTTCGGCAGCCAGTAATACGTGGCCGCCATGATCGCGAACGCGGCGCCGGTCACCAGCACGTAGTGGAAGTGCGCCACCACGAAGTAGGTGTCGTGGTACTGGAAGTCGGCCGGCACCAGCGCCAGCATCAGGCCGGAGAAGCCGCCGATGGTGAACAGGATCACGAACGCGATCGCGAACAGCATCGGCGTCTCGAACGTCATCGAGCCGCCCCACATCGTGGCCACCCAGTTGAACACCTTCACGCCGGTCGGCACCGCGATCAGCATCGTCGCGTACATGAAGAAGATGTCCGCGCCCAGCGGCAGGCCCACCGCGAACATGTGGTGCGCCCACACGATGAACGACAGGAAGGCGATGCTGGCGATCGCGTACACCATCGCGCGGTAGCCGAAGATCGGCTTGCGCGCGAACGTCGGGATCACTTCCGAGATGATCCCGAACGCGGGCAGGATCATGATGTAGACCTCGGGGTGGCCGAAGAACCAGAACACGTGCTGGTACAGCACCGGGTCGCCGCCGCCGTGCGGGTTGAAGAAGCTGGTGCCGAAGTACTTGTCGGTGAGCAGCATGGTCACCGCGCCGGCCAGCACCGGCATCACCGCGATCAGCAGGAACGCCGTGATCAGCCAGCTCCACACGAACACCGGCATCTTCAAGAGGTCCATGCCCGGCGCGCGCATGTTGAGGATGGTGGCGATGATGTTGATCGCGCCCATGATCGAGCTGATGCCCATCAGGTGGATCGCGAACACCACGTAGGCCAGCGAGTTGCTCTGCAGCGACAGCGGCGGATACATCGTCCAGCCGCCGGCCGGGCCGCCACCGGGCAGGAACAGCGTGGACAGCATCAGCGTGAACGCGAACGGCAGAATCCAGAACGAGAGGTTGTTCATGCGCGGCAACGCCATGTCCGGCGCGCCGATCATCATCGGGATCATCCAGTTACCGAGGCCCACGAAGGCCGGCATGATCGCGCCGAAGATCATCACCAGCGCGTGCATGGTGGTCATCTCGTTGAAGAAGGCCGGCTGCACCAGCTGCAGGCCGGGCTTGAACAGCTCGGCGCGGATCACCATCGCGAAGCTGCCGCCGATGAAGAACATCGTCAGCGAGAAGATCAGGTACAGCGTGCCGATGTCCTTGTGGTTGGTGGACATCACCCAGCGCTGGAAGAATCCCTGCGGCGCATGGTGGTGGTCATCGTGGTGATCGTGGGTGGCTTCGTGGGCCATGGCCTTGCACCTCTGCCTGAATCTGTCGATGGCGCAGCCACTCGCGGCTGCTCTCCGGAATTTCGCGGCCGGGTCGGCCGCGACACGTCATGACTGCAATCGCACCGCGGCGGGGCTCAACCCTTGTCGCCGTGCTGCGCGGGTGCCGCAGCCTGCGCCGTCGCCGGGGCGGCGGCGCTGGAGGCCGCGGCCGGCGGCGCGGCCGGTGCCGGCGCGGACGCCTGCTCCTGCGCGGCCAGCCACTTCGCGAAGTCTTCCTGCGAGACCGCCTTCACCACGATCGGCATGAAGCCGTGGTCCTGGCCGCACAGTTCGGCGCACTGGCCACGATAGGTGCCGGGCTCGTTGATGTTGGTCCACGCGGTGTTGACGATGCCGGGGATCGCATCCATCTTCCAGCCGAACGCCGGCACCCACCACGAGTGGATCACGTCGTCGCTGGTGATCACGAAGCGGATCTTGGTGTGGATCGGCAGCACCAGCGGCTTGTCCACGTTGAGCAGGTAGGTGTTCTTGTCGCCGGTCTTCACCGCGTACGGGTCCATGCCCGAATCCAGCTGGCGGGTCTTGTCGCTCAGCGCGTCGAGCTTGGACATGTAGCCGACCTTGCTGACCGGCTTGCCGAGGTAGTCGACGTAGTCGTAGCGCCACTTCCACTGGTAGCCGGTGACCTTGATCGTCATCTGCGAGCCGGTGGTGTTCGCGAACGAGACCAGTCCGCCGGTGGCCATCCAGGCCAGCACCACCAGGATGATCACCGGGATCGTCGTCCAGATGATCTCGACCGTGGTGTTGTGCGACCACTTCTCGGCCACCGCGCCGCGCGACTTGCGGAAGCGGAACATGGCGATGAACATCGCGCCGAACACCAGCACGCCGATCACCACGCACACGCCGAGCGCGACGTTGTTGAGGAAGTACGGCTCGCCGGACCAGGCCGTCGCGCCGCGCGTCATGTTGAGCTGCCACGGGCGGGGGTCGGCCTGCGCAAGACCGGCGCACAGCACCAGCACGAGGGCCGCCGACGCCGCCACGGCGCGCCTGATGCCGGTCATCCTGCCGCGGCTGGAACGGCTGCGACGGATTCGATTTCCGTTCGGCCCGGTCCCGTCAGTCCTGATGCTGCCAGATGTCATGCTCTCGCCCTTTGTTGAACCTATCCGCGCGGCTGGTCGTTGATCCCTTCCAGCAGCAGCTTGAGTTTCCGCAACAGCTCGACACGTTCCTGTTCGGCAAGGAACCCGCCGATTTCCAGCTCGCGCCCGTGTGATGACAGTAGCAGGCGGCGACATCCGCTTTCCCCCTCGTCCATCCGCACGCGCACCCAGTAAGGCTGGAAACGCACGCGTTGCCGCCCCGGCAACGATTGCACCTCCAGCGACGTGTCGTCGAGGGTGATGCGTTCGCCGCGGTCGCCGGCCCGCCAGGCCACGCACAGGGCGACAGCCACGGCAGACGACTCGACCAGGGCGAACAGCGGAGCGAACACATTCCCCTGCCACGCGCCCAGGACGGCCGTTGTCAGCGCCAGCGCCACCAGAAGCATGATGAGCCGACGCAGGCCGCGTCGACTGAGCGTGCGATTGGGCCTGAGCCATATCGTCACGCGCGGCAAGCCGGCGGCGGCTGGTCGTAGCACGATCATGGAGATCCGGCGTGCCAAGAGCGCATCGATGATAGGTCGCATGGGCGCAAGGGGCAAGAATGCCGCAGGGGCTTGAGCCCGGTCACTTTTGCCACGCACGCACATACCTGCGCGTACCTTGCGCCACGGCGGCGAGTAGCGGCGGCAGGGCGGCGCCCGGCGTACAATCGCGCGTTCCGTCCGCCTCCCCCATCGCATCGACCCCACCGTGACCCAGCCCATCCTCAGCCCCGAACTCCCCGCCGGCGCCGAGCCGGCCCGCGCGCGCATCACCGCCGCGTGGCTGCGCGACGAGACCGAAGCGGTCAACGACCTGCTCGCCCAGGCTACCCTGCCGCCCGCCGAGCGCGAGCAGGTGATCGACGTCGCCGCCGGCCTGGTCACGCGCGTGCGCGCGCGCGCCAAGGACCAGAGCGCGGTCGAATCCTTCATGCGCCAGTACGACCTGTCCTCCGAGGAAGGCGTACTGCTTATGTGCGTGGCGGAAGCGCTGCTGCGCATCCCCGACAAGGCCACCGCCGACAAGCTGATCCGCGACAAGCTGGGCGACGCCGACTGGAAGAAGCACCTGGGCCAGAGCGAGTCGCTGTTCGTCAACGCCAGCACCTGGGGCCTGATGCTCACCGGCCACCTGGTGAACCTCGCCGAGGAAACCCGCCGCGACTTCACCGGCGCGCTGAAGCGCCTCGCCGGCCGCGCCGGCGAGCCGGCGATCCGCCTCGCGGTGCGCCAGGCCATGCGCATCATGGGCCACCAGTTCGTGATGGGGCAGACCATCGACGAGGCGCTGGACCGCTGCGCGAAGAAGGAATATGCGATGTACCGCTATTCCTACGACATGCTGGGCGAATCCGCGCTCACCGCCGAGACCGCCGAGCGCTACCAGGAGGACTATCGCCGCGCGATCGCCCGCATCGGCGCGCGCGGCCCGTTCGCCAACCACACCGACGCGCCGTCGATCTCGGTGAAGCTCTCCGCCCTGCACCCGCGCTACGAAGTGGCCAAGCGCGAGGTCGCCCGCCGCGACCTCACCGCCAAGCTGCTGGAACTGTCGCAACTGGCGATGCAGCAGGGCATCGCGCTGTCGGTGGATGCCGAGGAAGCCGACCGCCTCGAACTCTCGCTGGACATCATCGGCGACGTGTTCGCCCACCCCTCGCTGGAGGGCTGGAACGGCCTCGGCATCGTGGTGCAGGCCTACTCCAAGCGCACCCCGTTCGTGATCGACTGGCTGATCGAGACGGCACGTGCGGCAAATCGTCGCTGGTACGTGCGCCTGGTGAAGGGCGCCTACTGGGACGCCGAGATCAAGCGCGCCCAGGAACAGGGCCTGGCCGGCTACCCGCTGTACACGCGCAAGCCGAACACCGACGTCTCCTACCTCGCCTGCGCGCGCAAGCTGTTCGACGCCGGCAGCGAGCTGATCTACCCGCAGTTCGCCACCCACAACGCGCACAGCATCGCCGCCGTGCACCACGTCGCGCGCGGCCGGCCGTTCGAGTTCCAGCGCCTGCACGGCATGGGCACCGACCTGTACGCGGAAGTGATCGGCCCGCAGAACCTCAACGTGCCCTGCCGCGTGTACGCGCCGGTGGGCACGCACGAAGACCTGCTGCCCTACCTGGTGCGCCGCCTGCTGGAAAACGGCGCCAACACCAGCTTCGTCAACCGCGTGGTGGACGAGACGCTGCCGGTGCGCGAGCTGGTCGCCGATCCCTGCGAAACGGTGCGCCGCTTCGCCTCCATCCCCCACCCGCGCATCCCCTTGCCGGTCAACCTCTTTGGCGAACTGCGGAAGAATTCCATGGGCATCAACTTCTCCAACGACAACGAACTGAAGGCCACCGCCGAAGCCGTCAACGCCAAGTGCGGCCCGTGGAGCGCCGCACCGCTGGTACCGGGCGCCGGAGGAGCGGCTTCAGCCGCGGCCGTCACCGTGACCAACCCCGCCGACCGCCGCCAGATCGTGGGCAGCTACGTCAGCGCCGACGCCGCCCTGGTGGACCAGGCGCTGGCCAACGCCGTCGCCGCCCAGCCCGACTGGGACCGCCTGCCCGCCGCCAGCCGCGCCGCGATTCTTGAACATGCGGCGGAACAGCTCGAGGCGCGCCGCGCCGAGTTCATCGCGCTGTGCGTGCGCGAGGCCGGCAAGAGCCTGCCCGACGCCATCGCCGAGATCCGCGAGGCCGCCGACTTCCTGCGCTACTACGCCACCATGGCTCGCCGCCTGTTCGGCCAGCCCGAGCAGCTGCCCGGCCCCACCGGCGAGAGCAACCAGCTGTTCCTCAACGGCCGCGGCGTGTTCGTCTGCATCAGCCCGTGGAACTTCCCGCTGGCGATCTTCCTGGGCCAGGTCAGCGCCGCGCTCGCCGCCGGCAACAGCGTGATCGCCAAGCCCGCCGAGCAGACCAGCCTGATCGGCCATGCCGCGGTGAAGCTGTTGCACGAAGCCGGCGTACCCGAGGCCGTGCTGCAGTACCTGCCCGGCGACGGCGCGGTGGTCGGCGCTGCCCTGACCCGGGACCCGCGCGTGGCCGGCGTGGCCTTCACCGGCTCCACCGAGACCGCCTGGGCGATCAACCGCGCGCTGGCCGCGCGCAACGCGCCGATCGCCGCGCTGATCGCCGAGACCGGCGGGCAGAACGCGATGATCGCCGACTCCTCCGCCCTGCCCGAGCAGATCGTCAAGGACGTGATCGCCTCCGCCTTCCAGTCCGCCGGCCAGCGCTGCTCGGCCGCACGCGTGCTGTTCGTGCAGGAGGACATCGCCGACAAGGTGGTCGGCATGTTGGCCGGCGCGATGGCCGAGCTGAAGGTGGGCGATCCCGGCCAGCTCAGCACCGACGTGGGCCCGGTGATCGACGAGGACGCGAAGCAGATCCTGGTCGAGCACGCCGCACGCATGGACAAGGAGGCGAAACTGATCGCCGAGGCGAAGATCGACGCCGAGGTCGCCGCCCACGGCACCTTCTTCGCCCCGCGCGCCTACGAGATCCCCGCGCTGTCCACGCTCAAGCGCGAAGTGTTCGGCCCGGTGCTGCACGTGCTGCGCTGGAAGGGCAGCGAACTGCCGCAGGTGGTGGAGCAGATCAACGCCACCGGCTACGGCCTCACGCTGGGCGTGCACAGCCGCATCGACGACACCGTGGAATACATCCGCAGCCACGCCCGCGTCGGCAACTGCTACGTCAACCGCAACCAGATCGGCGCGGTGGTCGGCGTGCAGCCCTTCGGCGGCGAAAGCCTCTCCGGCACCGGCCCCAAGGCCGGCGGCCCGCACTACCTGCTGCGCTTCGCCGGCGAACGCACGCTCACCATCAACACCACGGCGGCCGGCGGCAATGCGTCGCTGCTGACGATCGGCGAGTAACGCCATCGCTCCATGTCCGCTCTCCCAACTCGTTGAGAGAGTGGGCCGAAGCGAAGGGGAAAGGTTTTCGGTATTGCTATAACGTCGATGCAATGAGTACGTTTCGTGCCATTGCACGGAGTATCTGCATGGCAAGACAGCAACGAAAAGGGCAAGCCGAAGTCACCCGCTGGATGGGGCCGTTGCTGGACTGCTTGCGCGCACTCGGTGGTTCCGCCAGGCCACAAGAAGTATCACGGTGGATAGCGCACGAACTGCAACTGTCTCGCGAAATCACCGAAGCCACCATCAAATCTGGCGCCAATCGTTTCCATAACCAAGTGCAATGGGCACGCCAGTATCTGGTGTGGGAAGGCTTGCTGGATGACAGTCGCCGCGGTATCTGGACGCTGACCCCACTGGGCTGGAAAACCCATCTCGATGACGATGAGTCACATCGCGTCTTTCTCAATCGAGTGAAAACTGATCAGGCCGAACGCAAGCAGCACACAGAAGCGGCACCGCATCCCGAACCCGAACTGGTCGAAGCCGAGCCACCCGAGGAGGCCCACGATCTCGACCTGCTCAACATCCTCAAGTCCTTGCCGCCATATGGCTTCGAGCTAATCTGCGGCCGCCTGCTGCGCGAACACGGATTCGAGGACGTGGAAGTCACCCAGCGCTCTCGCGATGGCGGCATCGACGGTTACGGCCTGCTGCGCCTCAGCCCCTTCGTGAGCCTGCGCGTAGCGTTTCAGGCCAAGCGCTTCAAGGACACCGTCACGCGCAGCGCCGTGGGCGAATTCCGCAACGCCTTGCTCGGCCGCGCCGAGAAGGGTGTGTTCATCACCACCGGCCGCTTCACGCAGGACGCCGAGGCCGAAGCCACGCGCGACGGCGTGGTGCCGATCGAACTGATCGACGGCGAGCAGCTGGTGGAGTTGTTCCAGGACAAGCTCATCGGCGTGAAGCCGAAGACGGTCTACGAGATCGACCATGCCTTTTTCGACGAATTCCGCCGCGAAGGCTGAAAGCCGATCACAAACGCCCGTAGGCGCGGCGGCGATCTGAAGCCGACCTTCAGCTCCCTTTTGCCTTCTTCTTGGCGGCACTCGTCGCAGTCCTGCGGACTCGCGAGCGTGGCGACGGCGCGCCAGCCGCCTGCACCCGATGCGCGCTGAGGATGGCGGGAATCAGGCCGGGGAAGCGCTGCTCGATTTCTGCGCAGCGGGTGGTGTTGTGCATTTCCACGCCGGCGCGTTCGCTGCGCACCAGGCCCGCCTCGCGCAGCACACGGAAGTGCTGCGACAGCGAGGATTTGGGGATGGTGCGGTCGCCGGCCTGCTGCAGGGCGGTGCAGGTCGCCGCGCAGTCCAGCCCCGCCAGCCTGGCGTAGATGGAGGCGCGCACGGGGTCGGACAGCGCGTGGAGGATGCCTTCCACGGTGACGTCGTCGATCGAGGGGTGGAACAGCGGTCGCATGGCGGCATTCTAGCCGCCCCTTGACCATTGTTCCATAGTTCATATATCTTGAACTACGGCATCAAGGAACCAGATCGTCCCCACCCCCACTCGCAGGAACCCACCCATGAGCAAGCTCCAAGGCAAGACCGCCCTCGTCACCGGCGCATCCAAGGGCATCGGCGCCGCCATCGCCAAGGCGCTCGCCGCCGAAGGCGCCGCCGTCGCCGTGAACTACGCCTCCAGCAAGGCCGGCGCCGACGCCGTGGTGGCGGAGATCACCGCCGCCGGCGGCAAGGCGTTCGCCGTGCAGGGCGACGTCGCCAACGCGGCCGGTGCACAGGCCATCGTCGCGCAGACGGTCGAGCGCTTCGGCGGTCTCGACATCCTGGTCAACAACTCCGGCGTCTACGAATTCGCGCCGATCGAGGAGGTCACCGAAGCCCACTACCGCAAGCAGTTCGACGTCAACGTGCTGGGCCTGCTGCTGACCACGCAGGCGGCGGCGAAGCACCTCGGCCAGGGCGCCAGCATCATCAACATCGGCTCGCTGGTCAGCCGCATCACGCCGCCCGCCTCGGCGGTGTACACCGCCACCAAGTCGGCGGTGGAGGGCATCACCGGCGCGCTCGCCCGCGAACTGGGCCCGCGCGGCATCCGCGTCAACGCGCTGAACCCGGGCCTGGTGGAGACCGAGGGCACGCACAGCGCCGGCTTCATCGGCTCCGACTTCCACAACCATGCCGCGTCGCAGACGCCGCTGGGCCGCATCGGCCAGCCGCGGGACATCGCCTCCATCGCGGTGTTCCTGGCGTCCGACGACGCCGGCTGGCTGACCGGCGAGAAGCTTTACGCCAGCGGCGGCATGCACTGAACCCTCCACGCGGCAACCGGCACATCCCCGGCATTCGCCATGCCGGGGATGTCTCCGCGCGGATGCCTTGACCGGACGGCGACCCTCCGGGCGGCCGCTTGCGCATTGCACAAGCGGCCGCCGGCGCAGGCGTGCTAGAAAGTCCGGAGCGCAGGCCGCCCGGCCTGCCCCCGCGGAGCATCGGCACCATGGCACGTCCCGCCGGCATGATCGGCTTCCATTCCAGTGCGCATGCCGCGCCGGCAATGGACGATCCGCGCTACACCGCCGCGGAGTTCCCCACCAACAAGCTGCTCTACCTGACGCAGCTCGCGGACGGCTGCGGCGTGGACACCCGCTCGTGGTTCGGCGGCCTGGCGCTGAACCGCGCGCAGATCGCCGACCCGGCACTGCGCGTGTCCTATCGCCAGGCCAGCCTGTTCGTGCACCGCGCGCTCACCGCGCTGGCCGCGGCGGGCGTGCCCGACGCCGGGCTGCGCATCGGCCGCGAGGGCACCATCGGCGGCTTCGGCCTGCTCGGGCTGGCGATGATGACCTCGCGCACGTTCGGCGAGGCGATGCTGGCCGGCATCGCGCACCACAAGATCTGCGGCTGCCTGCTCGACCTCGCGTTCGAGCCGGTGGACGGGCATGCCGTGGCGATGGTCGCGCTGCCGCTGTTCGACGACGCCAGCCTGCTGCCGTTCTTCTGCGAGGAGCTGTTCGCCAGCTCGACGCTGATCGCGCGCGAACTGGTCGGCGCCGAGCTGCGCCCGCTGCGCGTGGAACTGGCCTATCCGCGTCCGGAACACGCCGACGGATACGCGCAACTGTTCGGCTGCGAGCTGCGTTTCGACGCGCCGCGCTGCCGGCTGCTGATCGGCAGGGAATGGCTGGCCCATCCCCTGCCCGGCTACAACCCGCTCACCGCGAAACAGGCGCTGGCGCTGTGCGCGCAGCAGCGCACCGCGGACGGCGGCGAACCGCACCAGGAAATCGTCGCCGCGGTGGAACGCCTGCTGCGCGGCCTGCTGCGCCAGCAGCCCACGCTCACCGACGTGGCGCGCACGCTCAACCTCAGCGAACGCTCGCTGCGCCGCCGGCTCACCGAGAGCGGGCGCGTGTTCCGCGAGATCCACGATCGCGTGCGCGCCGAACGCGCGCTGCAGCTGCTGCAGGCCGGCACGCTTTCCGTGGCCGAGATCGGCGGCGAGGTCGGCTACAGCGACCCGCGCGAATTCCGCCGCGCGTTCAAGCGCTGGACCGGCATGGCGCCGCAGGAAGCCCGCCGCGCCGCGGCGTGATCGCCTCCCGGGGCCAATACTGGCCGCTCCGCCCCCCGTTCGCTGGCCGTTTTGCCCTCCCCCATGCCGCCGGATTGGGCGACAGTGGACGCATCCGCTGATGGCGTTCGAATGGGGAGTTCAACGATCATGCGCAAGACACTCGTCACCGTGGCGCTGGCCAGCGCGCTCGCCGCCTGCAGCAGCCAGCAGGCCCCCGCACCGCAGAACCAGACAGACGCCGGCTTCGAGGCGAAGCTGCAGGAACAGTTGCTGGACGCCAAGCCCGGCAGCGTGATCGACATTCCCGCCGGCCACTACCACCTGCAGCGCGGCCTCAGCCTGCGCACCGACGGCGTCACCATCAAGGGCGCCGGCAAGGACCAGACCGTGCTCTCGTTCAAGGGCCAGCTGGTCGGCCCCGAGGGGCTGCTGGTCAACGCCAACGACTTCACCATCGAGAACCTCACCATCGAGGACACCAAGGGCGATGCGCTGAAGATCAACCATGGCAGGAACATCACCATCCACGGCGTGCGCACGCAGTGGACCGACGGCTCGCAGACCGGCAACGGCCCCTACGGCATCTACCCGGTGAAGACGCAGAACGTGCTGATCGAGGATTCGGAAGCGATCGGCGCCTCCGACTCGGGCATCTACGTGGGCCAGTCCACCAACGTCATCGTGCGCAACAACCACGTGGAGCGGAACGTGGCCGGCATCGAGGTCGAGAACACGGTGGATGCCGACGTCTACGGCAACACCGCCACCGACAACTCCGGCGGCATCCTGGTGTTCAACATGCCCGACCTGCTGATGGAAGGCCACGGCACGCGCGTGTTCAAGAACCACGTGATCGCCAACAACCACGACAACTTCGCCGCGAACGGCTCGGCGGTGGCCAGCGTGCCGGCGGGTTCGGGCGTGGTGGTGAACTCCAACCCGAAGGTGGAGATCTTCGACAACGACATCGCCGACAACAAGACGGCGAACATCATCATCTCCAGCTTCTACTCCACCAACTACGCCAGCAAGACCGGCGTGGCGGCCGGTTACGACCCGTACCCGAAGGGCATCTTCGTCTACGGCAACCGCTTGAAGGGCGGCGGCGACTCGCCCAGCGGGCTGGACTTCAAGACGCTGAAGGTCGCGCTGTTCGGCATCAACGGCCACTTCCCCGACGTGCTGTGGGACGGCTACAGCGATCCGAAATTCACCGACAAGGCGCTGCCGCCGCAGGATCGCATCTGCATCCAGGACGTCAGCGGCGTGGTGAATGCCGACGGCCCCGACGGCTACAAGCACCCCAGCACCGACATGAGGCCGTTCCAGTGCACGCTAGCCAAGCTGCCGGCGGTGGTGCTGAGCCCCGAGCCGAAGCTCTGAGGGCGCGATGGTGAAGCTCGTGAAACGCACCGCGCTGCTGGCGCTGCTCCTGCTGGCCGGCTGCCACCGCGGCATGCCGCCGGCGGAATTCCATGCCGACGGCAAGCCGGCCAGGCTCAGCGACTGGCACATGGTCGAGGCCCGCGACGGCAAGCTGGAACTCAACGCCGGCGTGGTGCCGTACAACCTCAACACGCCACTGTTCACCGACTACGTGCACAAGCTGCGCACGATCTGGATGCCCAGGGGCATGGCGGCCAAGTACGACGCGAAAAACACCTTCGATTTCCCGGTCGGCACCGTCGTCACCAAGACCTTCTATTACCCGCGCGCCGCCGACGGCAAGTTCGGCGACGTGGCGCGCACGCTGGACTACTCCGGCGACTTCACCGGCCAGGACCTGAACCTCGCCAGCGTGCACCTGGTGGAAACGCGCCTGCTGGTGCGCCGCAAGGAAGGCTGGACGCCGTTCGTCTACGTGTGGAACCCGCAGCAGACCCAAGCCACCCTGGTGCGCACCGGCGACGTGCAGGCGCTCACCCTGGTCGATGCGCAGGACCGGCGCGAGGACTTCAACTACGTGGTGCCCGACGAAGGCCAGTGCGTGAACTGCCACGAGGCCGACATGATCGGCCGCAGCATCCTGCCGATCGGTCCCAAGGCGCGGAACCTCAACCGCGAATACGACTACGGCAACGGCCGCGAGAACCAGCTGGAACACCTGGTCGCGATGGGTTACCTGATGGACCTGCCCAGGCTGGCCGACGTGCCGAAGGCCGCCGACTGGCGCGACCCCAGCGCCTCGCTCGACGCGCGCGCACGCACCTGGCTCGACGTCAATTGCGCGATGTGCCACAACCCGCACGGCGAGGCCAGCGTCACCGGCTTCTCGCTCGGCCCCGACGTGCCGGAAGACCACCACCTCGGCATCTGCAAGTCGCCCGAGGCAGCCGGCCCGGCCACCGGCGGGCGCCTGTTCGACATCGTGCCTGGCAAGCCGGACGAGTCGATCATCATGAATCGCATCGGCTCCACCCGGCCCGGCACGATGATGCCGGAGATCGGCCGCAGCACCGTGGACCGCGAGGGCGAGGCGCTGATCCGCGCGTGGATTCTTTCGCTGAAGGGGAACTGCGACATCGTGCACTGAGCACCGTCGCGGAGGATGAAGACTTTCGGCGCGACCGGCGCGCCTTGCCTGACCAGGCCTGGGGAGAACGGGTATGACGATGCGCCAACGACCACTGTCCGCGGTAGTGCGCCAGATGCTGTACGGCGGCACCGCCCTGCTGCTGTGCGCCCCCTTGCCGGCGCTGGCCGACCAGGACGCCACGCCCGCGCAGAACACCACGCCCGCGAAATCCAGGCCCGACGACGCCAAGGCCCGGCAGCTCGGCGCGATCACCGTCACCGCGCAGAGCCGCGCGCAGGAAGTGCAGGACGTGCCGATCGCGCTGCAGATCGTCACCGCGAAGCAGGTCGACACGCTGGCCGCCACCGACATCAGCAAGATGGACATCTTCGTGCCCGGCCTGGTGGTGGGCGCCACCCAGCCCACCCAGCCATCTTTCGAATTGCGCGGCGTGCAGTCCTCCGGCAATTTCGGCATCGGCGTCGACCAGCCGGTAGGCGTGTACATCGACGGCGTCTACGCCGGCAGCACCGGCGGCGCGCTGCTGGCCTTCAACGACATGAAGCGCATCGAAGTGCTGAAGGGTCCGCAAGGCACCCTGTTCGGCCGCAACGCGGCGGGTGGCGCCATTTCCGTCGTCACCAACGAACCCAGCGACCATTTCGAGGCCGAGGGCAAGCTGCGTTTCGGCAACTACGGCGAGCGTTACGGCGACGCGCTGGTCAACATCCCGCTCAGCCGGGACGCGGCGGTACGCGTCAGCGTGATGGACAACCAGAGCGATGGCTGGGTGCAGGATGCCGCCACCGGCAAGCACTACGGCGTCAACGACGACTGGGGTACGCGCGTGGTGTACCGCTGGAACCTCACGCCCGATACCCGCGTGCTGCTGTCGTGGGATCACGAACAGCTCAAGCAGCCGCCGCATCCGGCGTTCGGGCTGATCCCGCTGTCGAGCGACACCAACCAGCGCGCGCCTTTCCCGGCCGATCCGGCCACCTTTCTCGACCCGTTGCACGCAGCGCTTTACAACGATGCGGTGAACGCCATCGAGAAGCGTCGCTTCGACGGCTCCACGCTCACCATCGACCACAGCTTCGGCTGGGGCAGCCTCACCTCCACCACCGCGTGGCGCAACTTCGACACGGTGAACCTGGGCGACTACGACGGCACCAACCACACCGTCGACTACCTCGAGACCGGCAACTACGAGCACAACAACAGCTGGTACCAGGAGTTCAAGCTGAGCGGCAACACCGACCTGATCGACTGGGTGGCCGGCACCAGCTGGTACAGCGAGCAGGGACGCCAGACCAGCGAGGCCGGCGTCACCACCGACAGCCTCGACACCCTGGCGCAGAACGTGATGGGCGTGGGCACCCCGCTCACCGACATCAGCAACGGACTGGCCGCGATGGGCGTGCCCTACACCCTGCTCGGCGACATGTGGCGCGAGCGCATCATGAACGACGAGAACTACAAGTCATGGGCGGTGTATGGCGACGTGATCTGGCACCTCAGCGACCGGCTCAACCTCACCACCGGCGTGCGTTTCACCCACGACCAGAAGAGTTTCAGCTGGTACAACCCGCCACGGGATGCGCCACAGTTCGATGCCACCGTGTTGGCGCTGAACAATGCCGGCATTACCGCGATGCTGCCGCCCGAGGCGCAGTACGCGCTGGCTGCGTTCGGCCAGAACGTCATCTTCACCCAGGGCACCGGCTCGCCGGTGGGCGTGCTGGTGAACGCCGACCGCAGCTGGACCGACGTCAGCCCCCGCGCCGTGCTCGACTACAAGTTCACGCCGAACGTCATGGGCTACGTCTCGGTGGCCAAGGGCTACCAGGCCGGCGGCTTCGGCTTCCAGCAGTTCAATTCGACCTATGCGCCCGAGACGGTGTGGAACTACGAGGCGGGCGTCAAGACGCTGTTCCCGGAAGCGAACCTGCTGCTCAACGGGTCGATCTACCACTACCGGTATCTCAACCAGCAGAGCCTGATCCTGTTCACCGACACCACCATCCCGCACTACGGCATCAGCAGCAGCAACGAGCAGGCCACCGGCGCGGAGCTGGAACTGCAGTGGCAGCCGATCGATGCGCTGCAGATCGGCTTCAATGCAGCCTATATCGACCAGACCTACCTCAACACCGTGCAGAACGGCATCGACGTCAGCGGCCAGCCCACCGGCGTGCCGAAGTATTCCTTCGCTGCCCACGCCAGCTACACCTGGCACGACGTGGCCAACGGCGACGTGAGCTTCAACTGGACCTACGGCTACCGCTCGAAGACGCGTTGCAACGCAGGGTCGCAATCGCAGGGCACCTGCCAGATAAGCCCCAGCTTCCCGGTCGGCACCGCGCAGAACCGCACGGACGTGCGGCTGGGCTGGGACGCGGCGCACGACCGCTGGGGCGTGGCCGTGTTCGCCAGCAACCTGTTCAACCATCGCTACGTGTACGGCGTGGACAATACCGCCGCACAGGTATTCGGCACCCCCTACGCCAACATCATGCCGCCGCGTACCTGGGGCGTGGAACTGCACGCGAAGCTCTAGGAAGGATCCGGACAACCCCATTGTCGTGCCACCCGCGCATGCGGGCGGCACGATGGAACCAGAGGCTCTCCACGCATGTCCGATCTCGACACCATCCTGCAGCGCATGCGCGACGCCCATGCGCGCGACCCGCTGCCGGAATGGCACGTACGCGCGCAGCGGCTGCGCAGGCTGGAGACGATGCTGCACGGGCGGCGCGAAGACATCGCCGCCGCGATCCATGCCGACTTCGGCAATCGCCCGGCGGAAGAAACCGAGCTGCTGGAAATCTTCCCCAGCCTGTCGGCGCTGCGCCACGCGCTGCGCCACGGCAGGCGCTGGATGCGGCCCAGGCGGCGCTTCGCCGACCTGCTGTTCCTGCCCGCACGCACCGAACTGCACCCGCAGCCGCTGGGCGTGGTCGGCATCATCGTGCCGTGGAACTACCCGCTCTACCTCGCGGTGGGGCCGCTGGTGGACGCCCTGGCCGCCGGCAACCGCGTGATGCTGAAGATGAGCGAGTTCACGCCGCGCTTCTCGGCCCTGTTCGCCGAACTGGTCGGCCGGCATTTCGCACCCGGCGAAGTGTCGGTGGTGAACGGCGACGCCGCGGTGGGCCAGGCCTTCGCCGCGCTGCCGTTCGACCACCTGCTGTTCACCGGCTCCACCGCGGTGGGCCACCACGTGATGCGCGCGGCCAGCGCCAACCTCACCCCGGTGACGCTGGAGCTGGGCGGCAAGTCACCCGCGATCGTCGGCCCCGGCGCGCGCATGCCGCACGCGGCGGAGCGCATCCTGTTCGGCAAGCTGGTCAACGCGGGGCAGACCTGCATCGCGCCCGACTACGTGCTGCTGCCGCGCGCGCGCATGGCGGAATTCGTCGCCGCCGCGCGCGCAGCGGTGGCTCGCCTGTATCCCGACCTGGCGCGCAATCCGCAATACGCCAGCATCGCCACCGAACGCCACTACGCGCGATTGTCTGCATTGCGCGATGACGCGCAGGCCGCCGGCGCCTCGATCGAATCCCTGGGCGACGCCGCGCCGGACGCCTCGCGCCGCCTGCTGCCGCCCGTGCTGCTCACGAACGTGCGCGACGACATGACGGTGATGCAGGAAGAAATCTTCGGGCCGCTGCTGCCATTGCTGCCCTACGACACGCTGGACGAGGCGATCGCCTACGTGGACACGCGCGCGCACCCGCTCGCGCTGTACCTGTTCGAGACGGACCCGTCGCTGATCGACCGCGTGCTCGCCCGCACCCATGCCGGCGGGGTCACCGTCAACGACACGCTGTACCACATTGCCCAGCACGGACTGCCGTTCGGCGGCGTGGGAGCCTCGGGCATGGGCGGCTACCACGGCGAGGCCGGCTTCCGCACCTTCTCGCACATCAAGCCGGTGTTCCGCCAGGCACGCTGGAACAGCGCCGGCCTGCTCAACCCGCCCTACCGCACGCGTTTCCGGCGCATGCTGGATCTCTTGCTCAAGCGCGGCTGATCGTGGGCATGAATTTTTGCGATCATCCCTGATCGCTTGAATCAAACGGGCGGCCGTCCATGGCCGCACTCTTCAGACATGAAAAAACCTCCCCGCTCGCGCGGGGAGGTTCGTTGGCGAGGCCTCGACGGAACCGGTCAGAACTTGTACTGCGCCGACAGGCTCAGCAGGTTGCCGTAGTCGTCGAAGCTGCCGGTCAGCACGTCGCCGGTCGCGCTGGTGGCGCCGTTCATCCCCGCATGGCTGACGAAGATGTGCGCGTACGCGGCGTTGATCTGGAAGTTCTCGGTCGCCTTGTAGCCGATGCCGAAGGTGGCCATGTGGCGTGCTCCGTCGGGCACGCGCGGGTCGCGGTTGTCGGCCGACATCGGCGCCTGGTCGATCGCCACGCCGGCGCGCAGGGTCAGCTTGTCGGTGGCGTAGTACTCGCCGCCCACCGAGGCGTACCAGGTGTTGCGCCAGTTGAACGGCAGCACGGTGGTCGGCTGCGCCGGGTTCGCGTAGTTCAGCGTGAGCTGGCGCATCACGCTCCACTGCGTCCAGGCCACGTCCATGCCGATGCCGAACTGCTGCTCCTGGTGCCAGTAGCTGAAGCTGGCGACGGCCGGATTGGTGAGGCGGGCCTTGCCGGTGGTGTGCTGGAACGGCGGGATGCTGCCGGACAACGCCGGATTGGCCAGCAGCAGGTCGTAGCCCGGCGTGGTGGTGAAATTCGCCGTGCCGTCGATGTCGTGGCTGATGCGCGAGCGGTAGTTCAGCGCCACGCGATCGTTCGCGGTCGGCTTCCAGTACGTGCCGATCTGCCAGCCCCAGGCCCAGTTGTTGCCCTTGACCTCGGCGTAGCCATCCGAGCCCGGCGGGGTCAGCGCAGCAACGCCGGCCGCGGCAGCCTGGCCCTGCGCCGCTGCGGCCTGGGCCATCGCAGCCGCCTGGGTCGCCGAAATCTGGCCGGCCGCGGCCGCCGCCTGGATCTGCGCGATGGCTGCAGCCGTCTGCGCGCCGATGCCCTGCTGGATGCCCAGGCCCACGCCATTGAAGTTGATCGCGTTGGTCAGGTCGGCATTGGTGCGCTCGGCGATCGCGCTGGCGCCGATGCTCCACTGGTCGTTGATCTTGAACGAGGCCGACAGCGTGGTGTCGTACGAGCGCAGCAGGGTCTTGACCGCGTCGTAGCGGCCCATCCAGTTGCGGTCGTACTCGGTCTGGAAACCGAACGGCACGTCGAACGCGATGCCGAGGTTCACGCGGTCGCTCACCTTGGTGGCGATGGCCAGCGCGGGCACCGGCAGCGTGGTGCCGGCGTCGCCGCCGTTGCCGCCGCTGATCGGGTTGCCCATCACGTCGTGCGCGCTGCCGCTGAACTTGGCGCTGAAGTTGACCGCGGTGATGTCGGCCTGCACGAAGGTGCCGTCGAGGTCACTCATCGCCGCCGGGTTGTTTTCCACCACCGACACGTCGCCGCCGGCCGTGGTGGAACCCGCGTAGGCGCGACCCAGGCCCTGGGCGCTGTTCTCCTTCAGCTGGAAGGCGCTGGCATGGGCCATGCCGGGCGCGACCAGGGCACCCGCGACGGCCACGCTGAGCGCAGCGAGCGCCAGCGGGCGGGAGGCGCTCGAGAGGGGGCGGAAAGACTTGTGCATCACGTGCTCCTGCGTATCGGGATGGGCGGTTCGCGCGCCGCACGAGTTCCACACGAAATTCATACGGGCGTTTAACATGCTTTCGCGGCACTGTGCCCGCTCGTCCCGGGTGTTGCAAGTGCTGGCGCAACAATCGCCGTTGCATCCGCCACGATAATGGCGGGCCCGCACCCGCGCATCGAGGAAACGTCCATGCAGTGCTTCGTCTACGCCAGTCGCCGCAAACCCGACACCTATCTGTGGCTGGCCGAACGCGACGGCTTTGGCGTGCTGCCCGAACCGCTGCGCGGCATGCTGGGCGTGCTGCGCTTCACGCTGGAGCTGCAGCTGGACGAACGGCGTCGCCTGCCGCGCGAGGATGCCAGGCAGGTGCTGGCGCATCTGCGCGAACGGGGCTGGCATCTGCAACTGCCGCCGGAGCACGCGCTGGCCGGCGCCAACCACCCCGCTTACGGCGCAGCGTTGCACGACGCCGCGCAAGACTGAGCATGTTGCGCCGCACGGCGCGATTCGCTGGCCGTCGCGTTAACGCGAGGTTACCGTCTGTGTCCATCACGATTCCTATACTGTGACGATGACCCAGACCAAATCGCGCCGACGCCCTCCGTTCCTGCAGGCCCTTGCCTGGTTCGTTCCCGGATTGATCGCCGTGGCGCTGGCCGGCCTGGTCGCCCACCCGCTGACCCTGATCCCGCTGCTGCTGGCGAACGCGCTGACCATGGCCGCGGTCTGCCACGCGACCGGCTTCGATCCCGAACCCAGCTTCGCGCGCACCGTGCTGCGCCGGGGTGCCGCGCACCTGGTGATGTTCACCGGCTACGCGGTGATCGTGTTCGTGCTGGTGGCGTGGCCGATGCTGGCACTGAGCCAGTCGCGCAGCCTCGCCGCCATGCTGGCCCTGGTCGCCACCCTGGTGCTGGCGCTGGCCGTGCTGTGGCGGCCGTGGCCCGCGTTCGGCCTGGTGTTCGTGTGGGACGACGCCTATCCGGCGCGGCACGACGGCTCGTGGATCTTCACCGCCACCCTGCGCAGCCTGATGTTCGGGCGCCACCTGGCGCGCGAGGAACGCTTCTTCAGCCACTTCCTGCCAGCCGCACTGGCCCTGCTGGTGCTGACCTGGGGCGCGATCGCGCTGAGCGGGCTATACGGCATGCTGCCATCGGAAATCCGCATCGCCGCGCTGGCGTTGTACGGCGTGCTGCTGCTGCCGCTGGGTTGCCTGGTCGTGGCCAACCGTACGTTGCGCACCCTGCTGTGCGCGCAGCACGACCGCCATCGCCGGCGCTCCGGACATGCCGATGCAGCAGCGGGCGCCAGGCCTGCCGCGCCACCCGCCGCCGCACCGCTGAGCGAACAGGAGCGCACCGCCGGCACGCCCGAGCAGGCCGCCGCCCTGCTCGCCGCCACCCGCGACGGCGACATCGAACGCGCGCTGGCCCTGGTCGAGGCCGGCGCCGACCCGGCCACCGCGCCGTCCGCCGGCGACCGCGACCAGCGCCCGGTGCTGATGCTCGCCGCGCTGCTGCCGGACACCCGCCTGCTGCGCGCGTTGATCGCCAAGGGCGCCGACGTCAACCGCGCCAGCGGCGGGCTCACCCCGCTGCTCGCCGCCACCCGCGACAGCCTGCATGGCCGCGCCGAAGCGGTGATGACCCTGCTCGCCAACGGCGCCAACCCGCTCGCCGCCGACACCGAAGGCCGCACCGCCCTGCATGGCGCCGTGCTCAGCGAGGAACCGATGGTGGCGGCGATGCTGCTGGACGCCGGCGCACCGATCAACGCGCTGGACCAGGCCGGCGCCAGCCCGCTGGCGGTGGCCTGCCGCGCCGCGAACTGGCCGCTGGCGAAGTTCCTGCTGGAGCGCGGCGCCAAGCCCGCGCCGGCCAATGGCGAGCCGGCCCTGGTCGCCGCCGCCGGCATCGCCGACGACGATCCCGCCGGCGTGAAGCTGCTGCTCAAGCACCGCGCCGCGGTGAACGCGGTGGACGCGCGCCGCCGTGGCGCGCTGATCGCCGCCGCCGCCGAAGGCCACGAACAAATTGCCCGCGTGCTGTGCGCCGCCGGCGCCGACGTCACGCTGGCCGACCGCCACGGCAGCACCGCGCTGATGGAAGCCGCGCGCGCCGGCGCGGTGGGCATCGTGCAGCGGCTGGCCGAGGCGCAGCCCGACGCGCGCGCCCGCGACAACCACGGCCGCGATGCGCTCACCCTGGCCTGCCAGTCGCCGCGCGCGCACACCGACACCGTGCGTGCCCTGCTTGCGCTGGGCGCCGAGCCGAAGGCGCCCGGCAGCGACGGCCGCAGCGCGCTCGACCACGCCGCCGCCGCCGGCCGCTGGGATCTGGTCGCCCTGCTCGACCCGGAAACCCCGCTGCCGGCCAGCCTCGGCGACGCGGCGATCGCCTCCGGCGCCGACACCCCGGCGCACCTGCTCGACGCGTTGCGCTTCGGCCACTGGGCGATCGTCTCCGGCTTCGCGGCGCGCGTGCGCGACTGGCCGCAGGCGCAACTGGCCCAGCTCTACCTCGAACTCGCCCAGCCCGGGCAGAGCCAGGCACGGCGCTGGCTGCTGGACCACGGCCTCGATCCCGAGGCGCGCCTCGCCGCGCAGCAGCCCGACGACGAGCATGGCGACGAAACCGTCGTCGGCCCCGATGAGCGCGCCACGCTGCCGCCGCTGGGTCGCCGCCTGTTCGACGCGCTGCTGCTGCAGCTGCCGGCCGCCACCGAGGCGGTGGAGGACCTGCTGGAGGCCGGCACCACGCCGGCCGGCGCCGGCCTGCTCGCCCAGGCGCTGCAGCGCCTCGGCGGTTCGGCGCAGGGTGCCGCGCTGCCGCTGGCCCTGCTCGAGCGCGGCGCCGATCCGTTCGGCCCCGATGCGCGCGAGCGCACGCCGCTGCAACTGGCCGCGGTGAACGGTCACGCCGAACTGCTGCAGGCCCTGCTGGCGCGCGGCTGCAACCCGAATGGCCGTGACCGCGACGGTCGCACGCCGCTGTTCGCCGCGCTGGAACATGGCGAAGCCGCGCTGCCGATGGTGCGCGCGCTGATCGCCCATGGCGCCGATGCCGAAGCCGCCGATGCCAACGGCGAAACACCGCTGGGCCTGGCGCTGGAACATCCCGCCATCGAACGCTGGCTGGACTGGGGCGCGTGGCCGCGACCGCATCGCCCGCTGCGTGCCGACGACCTGCCCGCCGCGGCGCAGGCCGGCGCGCTGGTCGCGGTGCAGCGCCTGCTGGAACTGGGCTTCGCGGTGGACACCGTCGATGCGCATGGCGCCAGCGCGCTGCTGCATGCCTGCGGCGCGGGCCATCGCGAGATCGCCGCCTGCCTGCTCGATGCCGGCGCCGATGGCGCGCTGGCCGCGGCGAACGGCATCACCCCGCTGGCCGCCGCCGTCGCCGGCGGCCGCGAAAGCACGGTGGCGCTGCTGCTGGAACGCAAGGCCGACGTCGACCAGCGCCTGCCGAACCAGAGCACCGCGCTGATGGTGGCCGCCGCGATGGGCCGCCCCGAACTGGCCGAAGCGCTGCTCGTCGCGGGCGCCGACGTCAACGCCGTCGATGCGCGCGGCCACAGCGCACTGCATGCCGCCGCGCAATACGGCTTCGAGCACAACGACAGCCTGCGTGCGCGGCGCCTGCTCGACGCGCTGCTCAGGCACGGCGCCAACGTCAACCACGCCGACGGCGAGGGCAAGACCGCGCTGCTGCTGCTGCTCGGCGCCCAGCTGCGCCCCGGCGGCGACTGCGACGCCACCCATCTCGGCGCGCTGGTGCCGGTGCTGCTGGAAGCCGGCGCCGACGTGGCGCATGCCGACCAGCGCGGCGTCACCGCGCTGCATGCCTGCGCGATGCACGCGCTGCTGCCGCCGGCCCGCGTGCTGCTGTCGCGCGGCGCCGACCGTGCCGCCGCCGACGCGTTCGGCCGCACCGCGGCCGACGTGGCGCGCCAGCTCGGCTACGTGGACATCGCCCACGAATTCGCGGTGCGCGCCAGCGCGATCCCCAGCGTGCGGCAGACCCTGCGCCAGCCGGCCCAGCCGGCGGAGTGACGGCCTGACCGGCGTCAGGCCACCGCCCGCCAGCGCGCCTGGCGCGGCGGCAGGCCGCGCCAGGCACCGGCGACCTGCTCCACGCTGAGCGCATCCACCCGCTTGCCGTGCGGTGCGCCGCCCAGCACCCTCACCACGCCGCCCGGTGCGGCGCGCGGTGCACGCTGCGCGGGCGACGCGCCACCGGACATCACCACCAGCGGGCAGCCCTCCGCGGCAGCAAGATGCGCCGGCCCCGTGTCCACCGAGATCATGCTGTGCGCGCAGCCCAGCAAGGCCTTGAGGCGCGCCAGCGGCAGCTCGTCGGCGAGCGACAGCACGGCTTCGCTGGCCGCGATGGCGCGGATGCCGTCCAGATAGCCGGCCTCCTGCGGACTGCCGCACAGCAGCACGCGCGCCGAGGGCAGCGTCTCCAGGATCGTCCAGGCCAGCGCCGCCCAGCACTGCACCGGCCACGCCTTGTCGTCATTCCTGATCGCGCGCAGCCCGCTCCAGCGCTTGGTGTGCTTGCCGGCCGGCTGCAGCAGCACCAGCGGGCGGCCATGCAGGCCGTGCGCGTGCAGCCAGCGCTCACAGTCCGACCGCGCCGCCGCATCGACCTGCAGTTGCGGCGCGGCACCGGGATCGACCGTCAGCGCATCGCAGCGGCCACGGAACACGGACGGCGTGCAGTCGCCGAAACGCAGCAGGTGGTCGACCCAGTGCTCGTGCTCCCGGATCGGCAGGTCGGCCAGATACGTCCGCTGTGCCGCCGGCACGCCCGCCAGGGCGAGCATGCGCCGGATCCGCAGCAGCGCATGCGGGCACGGCTCGCACACGTAGACCGGCGCCTCGCGCCGTTCGCGCAGCCAGCCGATCGCGCGCCAGCGTTCGCGGCTGAGCAGCAGCGGCCGGCGCGGCGCCCGCAAGGCGAGCACCTCGGCCACCTCGGGCTGCCCGGCGTACAGCTCCGCCGGCCACGTCCCGGTCGCGAGCAGGTCGCACGGCTCGCCGTAGCGCTGCCGCAGCTTGTGCAGCAGCGGCTGCAGCAGCACGGTGTCGCCGAGGTTGCCGAAGCGGATGACGAGCGGATGCGGCGCATGGGGCATATCCAGCGCAACGCTGCATGCCATGCACCGTTGACGGCAGGAAGTTGCGGCCGGAGGAACGCCCCGGTCCTCGCCGGGCCCGGCGACCAGGCACGATCGGACGGATCAGTCCGCGCTGGTCAGCGGCGTGTCCGGATTGCGCTCGCGTGCCGCCTGCGCCTGCGGCTCGGCGTCGGCCTCGAACAGCTTGTCCAGCTCGGCCAGCGCTTCCTTCGTGGTCTGCACCAGCTTGGCCTCGTCGTCGTAGACCAGGTATTGCGCCTTGATCAGCTCGGCGTCCTGGCGGCGGAAGCGTTCCACCCGGTCCATCGCACGTTCGGGCGTCAGGCCCAATGCAATCAGCGCCTGCTTGGTCATCTTGAGGCTGGAGTACAGCGTCTCGCGGATCGGCTCGTCCACGCCGAGGTCCATCAGCCGCCACACGTGCTGGCGGTTGCGCGCGCGCGCCACGATCTTCAGGTGCGGATACATGCGCCGCACCACGCGCGCCACGTGCAGGCTGGATTCGGGGTCATCGCTGGCCAGCACGAACACCTCGGCCTTGTCCGCCTGCGCCGCACGCAGCAGTTCGGGCCGCGCGGGGTCGCCGTAGAAGATGTCGTTCCAGCGACCGAAGCGGCGTACCAGGTCCATCTGCTCGACCGAGTGGTCCAGCGCCACGAACGGGATGCCTTCCGCGCGCAGGATGCGCGCCACGATCTGCCCCATGCGGCCGTAGCCGGCCAGGATCACCCGCGGCGAGTGCGCCACGATGGTGTCGAAGTCGCGCGCCGGCTTGCGCACCTTGTGCGCGCCCAGCAGCTTCGCCAGCCCCGCCACCAGCAACGGCGTCAACGCCATCGACAGGGTGATCGCCAGCACCAGCAGGTTGTGCTGGCGCGCGCTGAGCAGGCCCTGCTCGCCGGCGAGCTTGAGCACCACGAAGGCGAACTCGCCGCCGCAGGCCAGCAGCACGGCGAGGCGCAGCGCGTCGCCGCGCTCCAGGCCGCCCACGATGCGCCCCAGCGGCCACAGCAGCGCGCCCTTCAGCAGCAGCAGCGCGGCCACCAGCCCCAGCACCAGCAGGGGCGCACGCAGCAACAGCGAGATGTCCATCGACATGCCCACGCTGATGAAGAACAGCCCCAGCAGCAGCCCCTTGAACGGCTCGATGTTGGATTCCAGCTCGTGGCGGTATTCCGAATCGGCGAGCAGCACGCCGGCGAGGAAGGCGCCCAGCGTCACCGACACGCCGGCCACTTCCATCAGCAGCGCCACCCCCATCACCACCAGCAGCGCGGTGGCGGTGGACACCTCCACCGCGTCGGCCTTCGCCACGAAGCGGAACACCGGCCGCAACAGGTAGCGACCGCCCACCACCACGGCCACGATCACGCCCACCGTGCGCAGCGCACCCATCAGGTCGAAACCATGGCTGGCCGTGCTGCTGGTCAGCAGCGGCACCGCGGCGATCAGCGGGATCGCCGCCAGGTCCTGGAACAGCAGGATCGCGAACGCCTGCCGCCCGTAGGCCGTACCGGCCTCCTTGCGCTCGCCGAGGATCTGCAGACCGAACGCGGTGGACGACAGCGCCAGGCTGCCGCCCACGATCAGCGCCGCACCCGGCGTGAAGCCCAGCAGCCACCACGCGGTCACGCCGATCACCGCGCTGGTGGCCAGCACCTGCAGCAGGCCGGTGCCGAACACCGAGCGGCGCATCACCCACAGGCGCTGTGGCGACAGTTCGAGGCCGATCACGAACAGCATCAGCACCACGCCGAACTCGGAGATCGCGGCCACGCCCCCGGTATCGCCCACCAGGCGCAGCGCCTGCGGCCCGATCGCCATGCCGGCCAGCAGGTAGCCCAGCACCGAGCCCAGCCGGAAGCGCTTGGTCAGCGGCACCGCGACCACCGTGGCCAGCAGGAACACCACCGCAACCTGCAGGAAATGATGGCTGTCCACGTGCACTCCGGTCCGTTCGCGAGTACCGATTATTCCACGCGCCCGCATTCACCGGCTGTGCTGCCACGCAAGTCCGTGGCGTGGGATGATCCACGACCATGAAAGTCCTCGCCGCCATCGCCACCGCCGCATTCGCCCTGGGCTGCACCGTCCCCGCACGTGCGCACGACAGCCTTCCCGTCTACGGCTACCGTGTGGTGCACAGCTACCCGCACGATCCGCAGGCCTACACCGAGGGCCTGCTGTATCTGGACGGCCATCTCTACGAGAGCACCGGCCAGGTGGGCAGCTCCAGCGTGCGCAAGGTGGAGCTCGCCACCGGCAAGGTGCTGCAGCAGTCGCCCACGCCCTGGCCGGACTACGGCGAGGGCATCGCGGTGTGGAAGGACACGCTGATCCAGCTCAGCTGGCGCAACCACGAGGGCTTCATCTACGACCTCGCCACGCTGAAGCCGCAGGCGCGCTTCCCCTACGAGGGCGAAGGCTGGGCGCTCGCCAGCGACGGCAAGCAGCTCTACATGAGCGACGGCACGCCGACCATCCGCATCCTCGATCCCGCCACGCTGAAGCAGACCGGCCGGATCGACGTGACCGCCGACGGCCAGCCGCTCGCGAACATCAACGAGCTGGAATGGGTGAAGGGCCAGATCTGGGCCAACGTGTGGCTCACCACGCGCATCGCGCGCATCGACCCGGCCAGCGGCAAGGTGGTGGGCTGGATCGACCTCGCCGGCCTCGTGCCGCCCGCCGACACGCTGGCCGATCCCGTCAACGATGTGCTCAACGGTATTGCGTACGACGCGCAGCAGGACCGCCTGTTCGTCACCGGCAAGTGCTGGCCGAAGCTCTACGAGATCAGGCTGACCGGGCCGAAGCGCACACGTTGACGCCACGGCGCTGCCCGGGCCGCGAACCGGCGGCGGCACTCGCCCGGGAAAGTCCGCAACGCGGGGCAGGCTTTCTCCGGCCCGCCCGCTCGCGGCATGCGCTGCTGCAACGCCACGCGACGCGCCTTGCCGTCGGGTTCACGCGGCGCGGATGCGGTACATCGCGCTGGCGTGCGGCTGCAACTTGACCGAGATGCTGCCGTCGCCGTCGCGATCGCCGTGCAGCCACAGGTCACGCAGGCTGTAGCGACCCGGTCTCAGGCCGATCTCGGCCGGCGCCACGTGGACATCCTGGGCGCCGCCGGTTTCGTTGAACACGACCACGGCGCGGCTGCCGTCCTCGAGCGGCTTGACGATGACGTGGATGCCGTTGGCGTCGCGCACCTGGTGCCCCTGCACGCCGAGCGGGTCCTGGTCGACGGCGATGACTTCCCTGTTGAGCAGTATCTTCAACGCCGCCGGCTTGATCGTGCGCAGGTCGGTGCCGATCAGCAGGGGCGACGCCATGATGGCCCACAGGCTGAAGTGGCTGCGGTATTCGACATCGGTCATGCCGCCATTGCCGACCTCGAGCATGTCCGGGTCGTTCCAGTGCCCCGGGCTTGCGTAGCGATCGAGCAGCACGTTCTGCCTGAAGACCTTCAGCATCGACATATAGTTGTCGCTGATGTCGCCGGTAGTGCGCCAGGACTGGGCGTCCACCGGCGGCTTGCCCGCCCACAGCCACGGCTTGTTCTCGCCCCATTCGCACACGCTGAAGAAGATCGGCCGGCCGGTCGCGCGCAGCGCGCTGGCCATCGCGGTGTAGCGCTGCAGGGCAGGAATCTTCCGGTTGTTGCAGTTGTCGTACTTGAGGTAGTCCACACCCCACGCGGCGAAGCTCGCGGCATCCTGCTTCTCGTGCCCGAGGCCGCCGGGGAAGCCGCGGTTCTCTTGCAGCGGCTCGCAGGTGGAGGTGCCGGCGCTGGAATAGACGCCGAACTTCAGGCCGCGGGAATGGATGTAGTCGGCCAGCGCCTTCATCCCGCTGGGGAAGCGCCTGGGGTTGGCCTGCAGCCTGCCGTTCTTGTCGCGTTGCCAGTTCGCCCAGCAATCGTCGACGTTGACATAGCGGTAGCCGGCATCGCGCAGGCCCAGGCTGACGATCTTGTCCGCGATGCCGCGGATCATCTGCTCGTTGAATTCATCGCGGCAATGGGTGGAGTTCCAGTTGTTGAAGCCCATCTGCGGCACGGCGCCGAGCCGCTCCGGCGCGCCTGCGGAGGCTTGCAACGACACCCCGAGGAGCAGCACGGGCAGCAAGGCGATCTTCGCGACGAGCAGGTTCACGCGTTTCATGGACAGATCCTCCGGGAGGTGGAATTCCGAACTGCTGCGGCAGACATGCCTGCGACGAGTGGCCGTGCCCGGACTGTCGGACCCGGACAGGACGGCCACTGAGCCGCCCGTCATCGATCAGCGGTCGTGCCGAATGAACCCGCTCCGCCACGAGCCACTCCGCACGCGACGCGAACGATCATCATATAAACATACAATATTTTGCCGAGTCGTGCGGAAGCATCCCGCATGCGCCGGCGGCGCGTGGCCCAGGCCCGGCAAGTGCCACCCGAAGCCGCCCGGATACCTGTGGAGAACGGGCCACGCCTGCCCCATTGATCCGGTCCGCCAATGGTTTCATTCGGCGTCCTTCGACTCCGCTCCGCTGCGCGCAGGACGACCGGTGGACGCAACGCATGCGGGCCGGACCAACAGGCGAAAGCACGCCGATCGTTCGCATCCACGCTTCGGCGAGTGCCAGCCAAGGCCGTGCCGGATCAGCCTGGCCAGGCCGAAGCGCGACCACCGATGAGACGCGGGACCGCCGTCAGCGCATGGCGAGCGTCCGCACGATGATGCGCGCCAGCTGGGCCACGGCCGGCGCGGGCTCCGCCTCGGCGCGATGCAGCGACAGGCCCAGCATCGGCAGCGCGGGCAGTCCGGCCTCCTTCGCACCCGGCGCGCGCACGCTGGCGGGCAGGCCCAGCGGCGTGCGCACGCTCACGCCCAGCCCCGCGCTCACCGCGGCCCAGGTACCGGCGAGGCTGGCGCTGCTGAAGGCGATGCGCCAGGCGATGCCGGCGCGATCCAGCGCCTCGATCGCGGCGCTGCGCAGCAGGCAGGGCGGCTCCAGTACCGCCAGCGGCAAGGGTTCGCCACGCCGGTACAGCTTCGACGCCGGCGCATCGGCCGCGACTATCCAGCGCATCGGCCAGCGCCCCACGCGCTCCGCATGCGGGCTGCCCGCACCGGCTTCCCAGGCCAGCGCCAGGTCGAGCCGGCCCTTGTTCACGCCGTCGAGCAGCTCCGTGTTGCGTGCGATGCGCGCCTCGATGCGCAACCGCGGATGCGCCCGTGCGAAACGGCCCAGCACCGCGGGCAGCAGGCTTTCGCCGAAGTCCTCCTGCAGGCCCAGCCGCACACGGCCTTCCAGCTCCGCGCCGCGGATCGCCGCGGCGGCCTCGTCGTTCAACTCCAGCAGGCGCCGCGCGTAGCCCAGCATCGTTTCGCCCGCCTCGGTGAGCGCCATGCCGCGGCCGGCCCTGCGCAACAGCGGCGCGCCGGCCTGCTGCTCCAGCTTCTTCAACTGCGCGCTCACCGCCGAGGTGGAGCGGTTCAGCCGTTCCGCCGCCTGCGCGAAACTGCCCAGCTCGATGCCGGTGGCGAAGCTGCGCAGGGTGTCGATGTCGAAGTTGACGCGGGGCACGGCCATCATCCTTGTTTTCGGGATGCTTGATTCGGATTTTCCCGATTTTCAGGATCATCATGAATCGCTATCGTGGCTGGCGTCAAACCCGCCCGGAGACTGCCGGCATGGCCCACGATCCGCATCACGCCCGCGACAGCATCGGCGACATCGCCCCGAAGCTGGCCGAACTCACCGATGACGTGCTGTTCGCCGACGTCTGGGCGCGCACCGGACTCGGCCCGCGCGAACGCAGCATCGCCACGGTGGCGGCGCTGGTGGCGCTGAACCGCACCGGGCAACTGCCGTTCCACCTCCGGCGCGCTCGCGACGACGGCGTCGCCGATGTCGAACTGGCCGAGCTGATCACCCACCTCGCGTTCTACGCCGGCTGGCCGTGCGCGTTCCCGGCCATCGACGTGCTGCGGCAGGTGCAGGGGGAACGCGCGCCATGATCGCGATGCAATACGCCATCACCCTGCCCGCCGACTACGACATAGCGGTCATCCGCCGCCGCATCGCGGACAAGGGCCACCTGCTCGACGATTTCCCCGGCCTCGCGTTCAAGGCCTGGTTGCACGCCGCACGCGACGACGATGCACTGCCCAGCCACGACAATCTCTACGCGCCGTTCTACCTGTGGCGCGACAGCGCAGGCATGAACGCCTTCCTCGGCGGCAGCGGCTTCGCCACCCTGGCGCGCGACTTCGGCCGCCCTGCGGTGCGCACGTGGGTGCCGTGGCAGGCGGAACTGGCCATCGACCTGCGTGGCGCCGCCTGCGCCAGCCGGGAAATCGTCGCGATTCCCGCGCATGCCGACCTGGCCACGCTGCGCGACGTGGAGGCCATGGTGGCGCGGCAGGATCGCGCGGCCGGCGCCCTGGCCGCGATCGCTGCATACGACCCGACAGGCTGGACCCTGCTGCGCTTCCGCCTGTGGCCGGGACTGCGCACCGGGCCATCCGGCGCCCATTGCCAGCTCTATCGGGTGGGCCATGTCTCCTGCCCGGCGGCCCCGCAGGAACGGCCTCAGCCGCGACGCCCCGTAGCCGCCGCGCTCCCATGAAGGCATCGCGGCTGAAGCCGCTGCCGTGCCGATCCCCACTGCAAACTCCGGAGAACCTCCCATGCCCCTGGTCCGCATCTCCCTGCGACGCGGCAAGTCCGCCGCCCAGCTCGCCGCCCTTCGCAACGGCATCTACGAAGCCATGCGCGAGACCTTCAACGTGCCGGAGGACGACCGCTTCATCCTGGTCCACCAGCACGACGCCGAGGAGTTCGACGGCGACCCGAACTACCTCGGCATCGCGCGCAGCGACGACCTGGTGATCGTGCAGATCGCCTGCAACGACACGCGCACGGTGGAACAGAAGCAGGCGTTCTATCGCCGCGTGGCCGAGAAGCTCGCCGCCGATCCCGGCCTGCGTCCCGAGGACGTGTTCATCAACCTGCTGGAGACGGCGAAGGAGAACTGGTCGTTCGGCAACGGCATCGCGCAATACGCATGAACGGCCTCAGCGCGGCAGCACGCCTATCGTGCGCATCCACGCATCCGCCAGGTCCGTCCACGCGGTGATCGGCCGGTCCGTGCGGCGCACGCCGAAGGCATGGCCGCCCTGCGCGTACAGATGCATTTCCGTCGGCACGCCGGCTTTCTTCAGCGCCGTGAAATAGACCAGCGCCTGCTGCACGCCATCCACATCGTCGTCCTCGGCCTGCACGATGAAGGTGGGCGGCGTGTCGCGGGTGACCGGCACGTTGGGGTTCAACTTGCCGTCCTCCAGCGCAAGGTGTCCCGGATAGATCGCCATGGCGAAATCCGGACGCGCGCTTTCCTTGTCGGCGGCGTCCACTGGCTTGTACAGGCGCCTGTCGAAGTGCGTGCTGATTTCCGCCACGAGATAACCGCCGGCGGAAAAGCCGGCCACGCCGACCTTGTGCGGGTCGATGCTCCATGCCTTCGCATGCTGGCGCACCAGGCCCATCGTGCGCTGCACGTCCTCCAGCGCCATCGTCGGCACCTGGTAGTTGTGCGGGCGGCAGTCGCAGTGCCAGTCGTAGGGTCCGCCCGGCACGCGGTACTTCAGCAGCACGCAGGTGATGCCGCGCGCGGTCAGCCAGTCGCAGATCTCGGTGCCTTCCAGATCGATGGCCAGGATCTCGAAGCCGCCACCGGGAATCACCACCACCGCGGCGCCGGTGTTCTTTCCCGGCGGCGCATAGACCGTCAGGGTGGGCTGCGACACATTGCTCACGGCGGTCACGGTCTTGCCGGCGAGCAGCTTGGCGCTCGTCTGCGCCTTCTCCGGACCGGGCATCGCCTGCATGTCCGGCGGCGTGCCCGGCCACAGCGGCACCTGCACGTGGCCGGCGGAAGGCTGCCATGCCGATTCCGCCGCATGCGCGCCCATGCATGCGAGCAGCAGGCACAGCCACAGGATTCCAAGCTTCATTCGCCCCTTCCTCCTGGCGCCAGCCAGACCTTGCCGTGATCGGAAACCGGGTTTCCTTTCCCGGCGATCCTGCACGCGACAACGGGCCTGCAGCGGCGGCATCCGTGGATTTTCGCGGGCAGCGCGCGGCTGCGGACGACCGCCCACGTAACCCGCGCCCGCATCGCGGCGAACCACTCCCATGGACCGCGCCCGGACGGATCGCTGTCCCCACTCTTACCGGCATGCGAAACGAGGTCACCCCGTGCAAGGCTTCCCAACTGACATCGCGATACCCCGGCGGCTTGCCGCGTGGGCGCCGATCCCCCTGCGCCTGATCGTGGGCGGCGGCTTCATGGAACACGGCTGCGCCAAGCTCGGTCGTGGTGCCGACGCATTCGCGGCGATCCTGCAGGCCATCGGCGTGCCGTTCCCGCACCTGTTGTCCTGGGCCACCATCCTGGTGGAGGTATTCGGTGGACTGGCCATCCTGCTGGGTGCCTTCGTGGCGCTGGCCAGCGTGCCGATGGCGGTCGTGCTGCTGGTCGCCATCTTCACCGTGCACCTGCCCTACGGCTTCAGCTCGATCAAGCTGATGTCCGTCACGGCCGCCGGTGCGCACTTCGGGCAACCGGGCTACGAATGCGACCTGCTCTATCTTGCTGGCCTGGCCGCGCTGGTGCTGGGTGGTGCCGGGCCATGGGCGCTGGACAACGTGTGGCGCAAACGCTGGCGGCAGTCCTCACCAGGCGCGTGACGTGCCCGGGGTGGCCGCGCTATTCGCCGCGCAGCCACCTCGCCGCGTCCACCGCGAAGTAGGTGAGGATGGCGTCCGCGCCAGCGCGCTTGAACGCGGTGAGCGTCTCCAGCACCACCGCCTTCTCGTCCAGCCAGCCGTTCTGCGCGGCGGCCTTGAGCATCGCGTACTCGCCGCTCACCTGGTACACGAAGGTGGGCATGCCGAAGGCGTCCTTCACCCGGCGCAGCACGTCGAGGTAGGGCAGGCCGGGCTTCACCATCACCGCGTCCGCTCCCTCCTGGATATCCAGCTCGACCTCGCGCAGCGCCTCGTCGCTGTTGGCGACGTCCATCTGGTAGGTGTGCTTGTCGCCCTTGCCAAGATTGGCGGACGAGCCCACCGCGTCGCGGAACGGGCCGTAGAAACTCGATGCGTATTTCGCCGAATACGCGAGGATACGCGTGTGGATGTGGCCGGCCTCCTCCAGCGCGTCGCGGATCGCGCCGATGCGGCCGTCCATCATGTCCGACGGCGCCACGAAGTCCATGCCGGCCTCGGCCTGGGCCAGCGACATCTTCACCAGCGCCTCGACGGTGGGCTCGTTCATCACGTAGCCGTCCGCGTCGATCAGGCCGTCCTGGCCATGCGTGGTGTAGGGGTCGAGTGCCACGTCGCCGATCAGGCCCAGCTCGGGGTATTCCGATTTCAGGGCCCGCGTGGCGCGGTGCATCAGGTTGTCCGGGTTCCACGCCTCGCGTGCGTCCTCGCTCTTCACGTCCTGCCCCGGCGATGGGAACAGCGCCAGCGCGGGAATGCCGAGCCGCACGCATTCGCCGGCCAGCTTCAGCAGCCCGTCGATCGACAGCCGCGCCACGCCCGGCATCGACGGCACCGGCTCGCGCTGGCCTTCGCCCTCGATCACGAACGCCACCATGATCAGGTCGGACGGCAGCAGGCTGTGCTCGCGCATCAGCGCGCGGGAGAAGGCGTCGCGGCGCATGCGACGCAGGCGGATGGCGGGGAAGCTCATGGCGTGGTCTCACGTGGATGTCGGCGCATTTTAGCGCCGCGCATCGTCCGGCACGGCCGGTGGAGACGGTTTGCCGCAACCGCGGCATACGAAGCGTCAACATCAAACGCACGCCGCGCATACACGGTTCAGTGCAGGCTCGCCCTCACCCCACGAGGTATCTCCACCCACGAGGCATCGACATGAATACCCCTGCGCATCGCCCCCTCCATGCCGGTCATCCCTTCCCCGCCGGAACGCGCTACCTCGGGCCGCACAGCAGCCGCACGCCACTCGGGGTCACCGTGGTGCTGCGGCGCATGGGGCAGCCGCCGACACCGGCGGCGTGGCCACAGTCGCCGCGCTGGCCACGCGGCGAGTTCGGCGCGCACTGCGGGGCCGCTCCGGCCGACATCGAGCGCGTGCGCAGCCACGCCCGCACGCATGGGCTCGTGGAAACCGGCTGCGATCCGCACCGGCGCGTGCTGCACTTCAATGGCTCGGTGGAGGCGCTGCAGCGCGCCTTCGGCGTGCAACTGGGCCGTTACCGCTGGCCCGGCCTGCGCCGCTACGTGGTGAGCTGCGAGCAGGCGCCCAGCCTGCCGGCCGATGTCGCGCCGTCCGTGCTCGCCGTGCTGGGGCTGGACCGCCGCCCGGTGGCGAAGACGCATTTCCGCAAGGCACTGTCGGCGCCGAACCAGACCTACACGCCGCCCCAGGTCGGGCAGCTCTACAACTTCCCCGCCAATACCGACGGCAGCGGCCAGTGCGTGGCGCTGATCGAGCTGGGCGGTGGCTTCAGCCAGGCCGACCTCACCACCTATTTCACCGGGCTGGGCATCGCCACGCCGCCCACGGTGACCGCGGTGCCGGTAGCCGGCGGCAAGAACAGCCCCGGTGGCGACGCCGACGCGGAGGTGATGCTGGACATCGAGATGGTCGGCGCGCTGGCGCCGGGCGCGGCGATCGCGGTGTACTTCGCGCCGAACACCGACCAGGGCTTCTACGAGGCGATCTCGCAGGCCGCGCACGACACGCAGAACAAACCCTCGGTGATCTCGATCAGCTGGGGCGGACCCGAGGACAGCTGGAGCACCTCCTCGCTGGCCGCGATGCAGAGCGCGCTGGAAGACGCCGTCGCGCTGGGCGTCTCGGTGACCGCCGCCGCGGGCGACAGCGGTTCCAGCGACGGCGAGAGCGACGGCCAGCCGCACGTGGACTTCCCCGCCTCCAGTCCGTACTCGCTGGCCTGCGGCGGCACCACGCTGACCGCCAGCGCCAGCGCGATCACGAGCGAGGTGGTGTGGAACGAGACCGCCTCGAACGAGGGCGCCACCGGCGGCGGCGTCAGCGCGGACTACGCGCTGCCGGCCTGGCAGCAGGGCAGCAACGTGCCGAAGGCGCCGAACGGTTTCACCGGCCGCGGCGTGCCCGACGTGGCGGGCGACGCCGACCCGCTCACCGGCTACCAGGTGCGCGTGGACGGATCGGACGAGGTGATCGGCGGCACCAGCGCGGTGGCGCCGTTGTGGGCGGCGCTGCTGGCGCGCTGCAACCAGTCGCTGGGCCGTGCCGTGGGCGACGTGCACGCCGCGCTGTACCAGATCGGCGAAACCGCCTTCCGCGACATCACCCAGGGCGACAACGGCAGCTACGCCGCAGGCCAGGGCTGGGACGCCTGCACCGGGCTCGGCAGTCCGGACGGCCAGATGCTGCTCGCCGCGCTGGCGGCGCAGAACCCGCCCGCCGCGGGCGCGCCATCCCCCTGACCGGGCACGCGTCGGCGCAGGCGCGGGCACGCCGGGCGTGCGCCGTCGTTCGCGGACCATACGTATGCACACAGTAGACGCGCACCGGCCTGACAAGGCACGCTTGTCCTTTGTGCGATGCCACACAGGCTGTCCCCCCGATGCCCCACGGAAACCCCTCCACCCTGCTCGCCGACCTGGGCGGCACCAACGTGCGCTTCGCGCTGGCCGGTGCCGGCACCGCCACGCCACTGGTCATGGAAAGCGTGCGTCGATACCGGGTCAAGGATTTCGCCTCGCTGGCCGACGCCGCGCGGCAGTACTTCGCCGACACCGGCTGTCACGCCACGCAGGCGGTGATCGCCGCGGCGGGACGCATCGCCGGCGGCGAGACGGTGAAGGTCACCAACAATCCCTGGGCGATCGTGGCGCACGCGCTGCAGGCCGAACTCGGCATGCAGTCGGTGCGGCTGGTGAACGACTTCGCCGCGCAGAGCATGGCGGTACCGCTGCTGGCCACCGACGCGCTGGCGCCGGTGGGCGCGCTGGGCGCGCCGACGCTGGGCCGGCCGCAACCGCAGACCTTCGTGGTGATGGGCCCGGGCACCGGCCTCGGCGTGGCCGGCCTGCTGTGGCGCGACGAGCAATGGATCGTGCTGGAGAGCGAGGGCGGCCACGCCGGCTTCGCCGCGCACACTGCCGAGGACGTGGAGATCCTGCACCGCCTCAACGCGCGCTTCGGCCGCGTCTCCAACGAGCGCATGATCTGCGGCAACGGCCTGGTGAACCTCTATCTCGCGCTGGCCGACATCGCCGGCCAGCCCGCCGAGGACTACACGCCCGAGGACGTCACCGCGCACGCCGAGGACGGCAGCGATCCCTTGTGCGTGCGCACGGTGGAAACGCTGGCCGGCATCTTCGGCAGCGTGGCCGGCGACCTGGTGCTGAGCCTGGGCGGCTGGGACGGCGTCTACCTCACCGGCGGCGTACTGCCGTTCCTGCTGCCCTGGCTGCATCGCGGCGGCTTCCGCGAACGCTTCGAGGCCAAGGGTCGCTTCCGCGAGACGATGGAGCGCGTGCCCACGCTGGCGATCGTGCATCCGGAACCGGGCCTGCTCGGTGCCGCGGCGATCGCCCTGCGCGCCTCGGGGCAACGCCTGACTTGATCTTTGCGATCATCCCTGATCGCGAAAATCAAACGGGCGGCCATCCGTGACCGCACTCTTCACTTGATCTTTGCGATCATCCCCGATCGCGAAAATCAAACGGGCGGCCATCCGTGGCCACACTCTTCAAGCTTGATCCTTGCAATCGTCCTTGATTGCTAAGGTCAAACGGGCGGCCATCCATGGCCGCACTCTTCAGAACTGCATTTCCGCCACGGATCCGCCATGACTCGCCGCGATACCGCCTTCCTGTTCGATCTCGACGGCACCCTCGTCGACAGCGTCTACCAGCACGTGCTGGCCTGGAAGGAGGCGCTGGACAGCGAGGGCATCGACCTGTCCGTATGGCGCATCCACCGCCGCATCGGCATGAGCGGCGGCCTGTTCACCCGCATGCTGCTGCGCGAGACCGGGCAGGAGATCAGCGAGGAACGCCGCACCCGGCTGTACGACGCCCACGCCGCCGCATTCAACCGGCAACACGCGCAGGGCGCGGTGAAGCCGCTGCCCGGCGCGCGCGAACTGCTGGCCCACCTCACCGCGCAGGAGATTCCCTGGGCAATCGCCACCAGCGGCCAGCTGCGCACCGCCCGGCACAATCTCGAAGCGCTCGGCGTCGATCCAGCCAAGGTGCCGGTGGTGACCCGCGACCAGGTGCGCCACGCCAAGCCCGACCCCGACCTGTTCCTCGCCGCCGCCGAACGGCTTGGCGTGGACATCCACCGCGCCATGGTGGTGGGCGACAGCGTGTGGGACATGCTCGCCGCGCAGCGCGCCCGCGCGCTCGGCATCGGCCTGCTCTCCGGCGGCTACGGCGAGGACGAACTCGCCCGCGCCGGCGCGCTACGCGTGTACGAGGACCCGGCCGACATGCTGCGGCGCATTGACGAGGTGGCGGCACGGGGCTGACTATCCGGGCCATCGCGCTACCGAGCAGCAGCAGGAGATCCGGAACACCATGCGAGTGCGGCTGGAAGATGTGGCGCGCGCGACAGGCGTCTCGCCGAAAACGGTTTCCCGCGTCCTGAACGAGGAGCCATCGGTCAAGGAGGCCACGCGCCAGAAGGTGCTGGCCGCGATGGAGTCGATGAACTACCGCCCCAGCCCCGCCGCGCGCGGCCTGGCCGGCAGCCGTTCGTTCCTGGTCGCGATGCTGTACGACAACAACGACAACCCCGCCTCGACCTACCTGGCCGAAATCCAGGATGGCGTGCTGGATGCCTGCGAGGCGCACCGCTACAGCATGATGGTCTGTCCGCTGCGCATGCGCGGACAGGATTTCCTCCACCGCATCGACGCACTGGTGACCGACCACCACATCGACGGCGTCGTGCTGACACCACCGCTCACCGACAACCGCAAGTTGCTGGCGCGCCTGCAGGAACACGGCGTGGCGCACGCCTGCATATCGCCCGTGCGCCGCAAGGACGTCGTCGGCGTCTACATGGACGAGCAGAAGGCGGCCGGCGACCTGGTGACCCACCTGATCGGCCTCGGCCACCAGCGCATCGCGCATGTCGTGGGCATCGCCGACCACGGCGCCAGCCGCTGGCGCCAGGCCGGGTACAAGGCTGCACTGACCGCCGCCGGCCTTGCCGTCGACCCGTCCTACATCGTGCAGGGCGAATTCACCTTCGGCTCGGGCGTCGTCGCGGCACGCCAGCTGTTCACCCTCAAGCACCGGCCCACCGCGATCTTCGCGGCGAACGACGACATGGCCGCCGGCGTCATGTGGACGGCCAACGAGATCGGCCTCAAGGTGCCGCGCGATCTCTCCGTATGCGGTTTCGACGACACGCCGATGGCCACCCAGCTCTGGCCGTCGCTGACCACCGTGCGCCAGCCCAGCCGCGAGATGGGCAGGCTCGCCGCGCAGCAGTTGCTGGAACAGCTGCGCGGGCGCGGCGAAGGACGGCTCGTGCAGATTCCCTACGAGCTGCAGCTGCGCGCGTCGACCGCCGCCTTGCCGGGCTGAGCGCGCGGCGCATCGCACGCCTTCCCCAAGCCGGCCCGTGCTCCCCGCGTTTGCGCCAGCGGCGTTCCCGTTGCCCCGGCCCCAGCTGGACCGCCCGATCTGGCAGCGCATGCCGGCCTCCCGTGCCGTAATTTGACAGCGCTGTCATTTTTGCTGGACAGTACCGCCTCGCCAGCGGCCCGTGCCGCCGAGGAGTGCGTGAATGATCGTCCGACACCGGCAACTGCCCCGAACCCTGCTCGCCGCGCTGCTGGCCTGCGCGCCCGTCGGCATCGCGCTGGGCGATGGCGCCGCGACCGTGCATCCCGCGCTGTGGCCGCAGGCCCATTGGCCGCTGCCGCCGGATCCCGCGCTGGAGCAGCGCGTGCAGGCGCTGATGGCGGAGATGTCGGTGCAGGACAAGGTGGGCCAGCTGATCCAGGCCGACATCGGCAGCATCACTCCGGCGGACATGCGCACATACCACCTCGGTTCCATCCTCGCCGGCGGCAACTCCAAGCCGGGTGGCGGGCGCTTCGCCACCGTGGCGCAGTGGAAGGCGCTGGCCGACGCGTTCTACCGCGCCGCGATGGATGCCGCGGGCGGCCACGCGGCGATCCCGCCGCTGTTCGGCATCGACGCCGTGCACGGCGACAACGGCACCCTCGGCGCCACCCTGTTCCCGCAGAACTCCGCGCTGGGCAACGCCCACGATCCCGGGCTGGTGCGCGAGATCGGCGCCGCGACCGCGGCCGAGGTGCGCGCCACCGGCTTCAACTGGAGCTTCGCGCCCACGCTCGCGGTGCCGCAGGATGTGCGCTGGGGCCGCGCCTACGAAGGCTACTCGCAGGATCCGCGCGTGGTGGCGTCGTATGCCGGGGCGGTGGTGGAAGGCCTGCAGGGCAAGCCCGGCACGCGCGATTTCCTGGACGACGCGCACGTCGCCGCGAGCGCCAAGCATTTCCTCGCCGACGGCGGCACGAAGGACGGCAGGGACCAGGGCGACGCCGAGATCGACGAGCGCACCCTGGTCGCCGTGCATGCCGCCGGCTACCCGCCCGCCATCGATGCCGGCGTGCAGACCGTGATGGCCTCGTTCTCCAGCTGGAACGGCGTGAAGATGCTGGGCAGCAAGGGCCTGCTCACCGACGCGCTGAAACGGCGCATGGACTTCCAGGGTTTCATCGTCGGCGACTGGAACGCGCACGGCCAGGTCCCCGGCTGCAGCAACGAGGACTGTCCCGCCGCCTACAACAACGGCGCCGACATGCTGATGGCGCCGGACAGCTGGCGCGGCCTGTACGCGCACACGCTGGCCGAGGTGAAGTCCGGCGTGATCCCGATGGCGCGTGTCGACGACGCGGTGGCGCGCATCCTGCGCGTGAAGTTCCGCATGGGCCTGTTCAGCGCCGGCGCGCCGTCCACGCAGCCGCTGGCGCGCGACTCCGGCCGCATCGTCGGCAGCGCGGCGCATCGCGCGCTGGCGCGGCGCGCCGTGCGCGAATCGCTGGTGCTGCTGAAGAACGACCGCAACCTGCTGCCGCTGGATCCGCGGCAACGCATCCTGGTCGCGGGCGAAGGCGCCGACGACATCTCGCAGCAGAGCGGCGGCTGGACGCTGACGTGGCAGGGCACCGGCCTCACCAACGCCGACTTCCCCGGCGCGCAATCGATCGGCGCCGGCATCGCCGGGCAGGTGAAGGCCGCCGGCGGCGAGGCGGAAATAGCGCCCGACGGGCGCTACAGGCACAAGCCCGACGTGGCCGTGGTGGTGTTCGGCGAATCGCCCTATGCCGAGTTCCAGGGCGACATCCCCAACCTGCTGTTCCATCCGGGCGACGACCACGATCTCGACCTGATCCGCCACCTGCGCGCGCAAGGCATCCCGGTGGTGGCGGTGTTCCTGTGCGGCAGGCCGCTGTGGGTGAACCGCGAGATCAACGCGGCCAATGCCTTCGTCGCCGCGTGGCTGCCCGGCAGCGAGGGCGGCGGCGTGGCCGACGTGCTGCTGCGCAAGCGCGACGGCCAGGTCGACTTCGACTTCCACGGCAAGCTGGCGTTCGCCTGGCCGGCCACCGCCGCGGCCGGCCAGGGCAAGCCGCAGTTTCCGCTGGGCTACGGCCTCACCTATGCCGACCATGTCGTGTTGCCGAAGCTGCCGGAGCAGTCCGGCATCAGCGGCCATGTCGTGCGCGTGGACGACTACCTGGAGAAGGGCAAGGCCGTCAGCGGCTACACGCTTTCGCTGGCCGGCGCGGATGGCAGGAGGGTCGCGGCAGTCGCGACGCCGGCCGCCACGGCGGACGGCGACCTGCGCATGACCGCACTCGACTACAAGGCTCAGGAAGACGCACGTCGTCTCGCATGGAGCGGCGGCCCGGCCGCCCTCACGCTCGCTTCCGCCACGCCACTCGACCTCAGCCGCCAGGCGAACGGCGACGTGATGCTGGTCGCCACGCTGCGCATGGAGGCGCAAGGCGCCCAGCCGGCGTGGATCGGCATGGGCTGCGGCCACGATTGCCGCGGGCGCGTCGCGCTGGATCGTCCGCCCGGACAGGCGCGCTGGCAGCGCGTCGGCATTCCGCTGAAATGCCTGCGCGCCGCCGGCGCCGACATGCACCACATCACCGAGCCTTTCGTGCTCGAGGCCGGCAAGGGAACGCGGCTCGCGGTCTCCGGCGTGGCGCTGGGCACCACTGCCGATCGCGTGCTCGAGTGCCCGCACTGACCCAGGCCCCGGCATCTGCCTGAAGGGGAAACCATGACCGACGCCCTCGCCATGACGGTACGCACGCGCAGCGGATTCGCGACCATCCTCACCTGCGTGCTGGCGGCGCTCGCCGGCCTGATGTTCGGACTGGACATCGGCGTGATTTCGGGTGCCACCCGGTTCATCCAGGCCGAATTCGAGGTATCCAACCGCGCCATCGAATGGATCGTCAGCTCGATGATGCTGGGCGCGGCGGTCAGCGCCGCCGCGGCCGGCTGGCTTTCGGCCACGCTGGGCCGCAAGCGCTCGCTGATCCTCAGCGCCCTGCTGTTCGTGGGCGGCTCGATGCTGTGCGGCGTCGCCTGGTCGCCGTGGGTGCTGGCCGGTGCGCGCTTCGTGCTCGGGCTGGCGATCGGCACCGCGACATTCACCGCACCGCTTTACCTGGCCGAAGTGGCGCCCGGACGCATCCGCGGCGCGATGATCTCCACCTACCAGCTGATGATCACCATCGGCATCTTCGTGGCCTTCCTCTCCGACACCGCGCTGAGCTACAGCGGCGCGTGGCGCTGGATGCTCGGGGTCGTGGCGCTGCCCGGCGGGCTGTTCCTGCTGGGCGTGCTGGGCCTGCCGGAAAGCCCGCGCTGGCTGCTGCTGCGTGGTCGCCGCGACGAGGCCGTGGCGGTGCTGGACAGGCTGCGCGACGACCCGGCGGAGGCTCGCCGCGAGGCGGACGACATCGCGCAGCAACTGAAATCGCCGCGGCACGGCTGGCGGCTGTTCCTGTGCAATGCGAATTTCCGCCGCTCGGTGGGGCTGGGCGTGCTGCTGCAAGTCATGCAGCAGCTCACCGGCATCAACGTGATCATGTACTACGCGCCGCGCATCTTCGCCGGGATGGGCTTTGGCGACGGCGCGCAGATGTGGGCCACCGCCATCGTCGGCCTCGTCAACATGCTGGCGACCTTCGCCGCGATCGGCCTGGTGGACCGCTGGGGGCGCAGGCCCATCCTCTATCTCGGCTTCGCCGTCATGGCGGCCAGCCTCGGCGCGGTGGGCGCGCTGATGCAGGCGGGCACGCCGACGCACGCCATGCAAGTCGCCGTGGTTGCCGCGCTGCTCGTCTTCATCGCCGGCTTCGCGATGTCCGCAGGCCCCATGGTCTGGACGCTTTGCTCGGAAGTGCAGCCGCTCAGGGGACGCGACTTCGGCATCGCCTGTTCCACCTGCGCCAACTGGATCGTCAACATGGCGGTGGGCGCCAGTTTCCTCAGCCTGCTCGACGGCATCGGCGCGACCTGGACGTTCTGGCTGTACGCGGCGTTCAACCTCGTCTTCGTCGCCTTCACCCACGTCTGGGTGCCGGAAACCAGCGGCGTGACGCTGGAACACATCGAACGACACCTGATGGCGGGATGGCCCCTGCGCAGGCTGGGTCGCTGAATGCACTGCATCGCGATCCGGGGACGGCCCGGCCGCGCCATATGAAAACCGGGAGCCGGCTGATGAGAACAGGTAATAGCCACGTTTCGCAGCGCAGCATGATTTGCCTGCAAATCAGCGCTACGATGGATTTGACAGCGCTGTCATATCTTGAATAGACAGCGCTGTCATCTGGGGGAGTGAAACAAGCCGCCACGGCCACGCCGATGGCACACACGTCAGTCAAGAACAAAGCCAGAGGGGATACAAAAATGAAGTTGCGCTACTCAGCGTTGTACGTCGCCCTGTCGCTCATTCTTGCCCCGGGCCTGGCGCAGGCCACGGACCAGGGCACGACACCGCAGGATTCGACGTCCCAAGCCGCGCCGGCCAAGGCGAACAAGCAGGTCAAGCAGCTCGACACGGTGGAAGTCAGCGCGACCAAGCGCGAAACCCCGCTGCAGAAGACCCCTGTCGCGGTCAGCGCGATCAGCGCGGACACGCTCGACAAGCAACGGGTGATGACGGTGCAGGACCTGACCCCACTGGTGCCGGGCCTGCAGGCAACGTCCGAAGGCGACCACGGCGTGGTCACCCTGACCATGCGCGGCATCGGCAACGACAGTGCCAAGACCGAGTATGCCGACCCCGAAGTCGCCATCTTCGTCGATGGCGTCTATACGGCGCGCGCCGAGGCCGCGGCAGGTCTGCTGCTGGACATGGATGGCGTGGAGGTACTGCGCGGTCCGCAGGGAACCCTGTGGGGGCGCAACTCCACCGCCGGTGCGATGAGCTTCCAGACCGCCAAGCCGGATATCGGCGGCGACGCCTCGGGCTATGCCCAGATCGAAGCCGGCAACTACAACCAGTCAGGCGCCCGCGCGGCGGTGAACCTGCCGATCAGCAACACCTTCGCGATGCGCGTCGCGGTGGTGCACGAGCAGCACGACGGTTACGTCGACTACCAGAATCCGGCGACCGAGCTGCCCAGCGTGGCGCAGCAGCAGGCGACCTATCTCGCCGCGGGCGGCACCCCCGCCAACTTCCGCGCGATCGACCCGAACCAGTACGAGCAGAACGGCGCCAAGTACAACTCGCAGGACCAGTCCGCCGCCCGCGTGAGCGCGCGCTGGCAGCCCAGCGACGCCTTCACGTGGGATCTCTCCTACGAATACTTCATCGACCGCGGCACGCCCGACCTCAGCCTGATGCAGACGCCGCGCCCCGGCCAGTCGTTCTGGTCGGCGCTGATCGACACGCCGCCCTACCTGCACCGCAATTCCGGCACGCTGCGCAGCCGCATGGACTGGAACATCAGCGACAGCATGGAGCTGAGCTACATCGCCGGCGTCAACCGCTTCTCCGGCGAGGGCAACTTCGACCAGGACGTGGGCGTGGAAGTGCCCACCAGCTTCACCACGGGCGGGGTCTACCAGGCCGACCGCACCAACTCCTCCAACTACAGCAGCTACAGCCACGAGCTCGACCTGAAGTCGCGCGGCGAACAGACGGTCGACTGGATTGTCGGCGCGTACTACGGCCACGAAGACAACAACATCCGCTTCGACATCCCGATCATGAACGGCACGCAGTACGGCTCGGTGTCGTGGCAGGGCTCGTTCATCCAGCCCGAGGAACTGGTGAATTCCACGGCCCTGTTCGGGCAGGCCACCTGGAACGTGTCCGACCATTGGCACCTGACCGGCGGCCTGCGCTGGTCGAACGACGAGAAGCGCAACGTCGACGGCCGCGGCTGGGGCTGGGACTACGACGCCAGCGTGCCGCAACTGCCGATCGCGCCGAGCACCATCCCCGGCCCGGCCACCGGCTTTGCGGTGTCCACCTACAACGACGCCAGGTACAGCAAGGGCCAGTGGACGTGGCTGGGCCGCATCGACACCGACATCGGCGAGCACGGCATGCTGTATGCCAGCGTGTCCACCGGCTACAAGTCGGGCGGCACGCAGGACGCCGGCACGCTGTACAAGCCGGAGACGCTGACCAACTACGAGATCGGCGCCAAGTTCTCCTTCCTCGACGGCCACCTGACCTGGAACAACGCGGTCTACTACGAGGACTTCAAGGACTTCCAGCTTTCCGCGCCGATCACCTACCCCAACGGCAACCGCGGCCTGGGCTTCTCGAACGTCGGCGGCAGCACCAAGGTGGCCGGCTTCGAATCGGAACTGGCCTACCAGGGGCAGAACGACCGCGCGAACCTGGTGCTCTCGTACATCCCGAAGAAGACCCTGGGCACGCTGGTGTACGCCGGCAGCAACGACTACCAGGGCCTGCCGGCATGCGCGCCGCAGTCGGGTATCGCCAACTGCATGGACATCAGCGGCAACGACCTGGCGCATGCGCCCACGGTCTCGCTGTCCGCGATCTACGAGCATGATTTCGTGCTGCCCAGTGGCGCTCGCCTCACGCCTCGCTTCAGCGGCCAGTACCAGAGCATGCAGTGGCTCAGCCCGTTCAACCTGGGCAGCGGCGACCAGCAGAAGGCGTACTTCCGCGGCGACCTGTCGCTGCGCTACACCGAGCCGCAGGATCGCTGGTGGATCAGCGTGTATTCGCAGAACGTCACCGACGTGAAGGTGCGCACCAACGCCGGGCGTTTCCAGATGCCCGACGGCAGCTTCGAGTACGTGTCCGAATACCTTGCCCCGCGCACCTACGGCATCCAGTTCGGCACTTCGTTCTGACGCAAGGCAAGCGGCGCCGGGCGACCGGCGCCGGCAACAGTTTGCCATTCTGCGGTGGCGCCCCCCATCGAGCGGGCGTCGCCCACCCTCCCCGGGATGGCTGTTTGCCGGGCCCCCGCCGGGGTCCGGCGTTTCTTCATCAAAGGAGCGGCCATGCAACGCTTGCGCAAGGTGCTCGTGGTGGGCGGCGGCACCGCCGGCTGGCTGACCGCCTGCTACCTGGCCAAGGCGGTGAACGCCGCCAACCCGGCCAGCGTGCAGGTGCACCTGGTGGAATCCGACCGCATCGGCCTGATCGGCTTCGGCGAATCCACCTTCCCGTCGATCCGCGGCACCTTGTCGGCCATCGGCCTCGACGAGCGCCGCTTCCTGGTCGAGACCTCCGCCACCTACAAGCAGGGCATCCGCTTCCGCCATTGGGTGCGGCCGCCCGGCACGCCCGGCAAGGAACATTTCTTCCATCCCTTCAGCGTGCCCAGCCAGCGCCCCGGCGGCCCCGAGCTGCTGCCGTACTGGCTGCTGGGCACGGCACCCGCCGGCCTGGGCTTCGCCGACGCGGTGACCATGCAGAGCCTCGTGGTCGACCGCTCGCGCGCGCCCAAGCGCGCACGCGACCCCGATTACCAGGGGCCGATGAACCACGCCTACCAGTTCGACGCCGGCCGCTTCGCCATGCTGCTGGCCGAGCACGGCCAGCAGGCGCTGGGCATCCAGCGGCACGTGGCGACCGTGGAGCGCGCGGTGCTGGACGACGGAGGCAACATCGCGAAACTGGTCACCGCCGAGCTCGGCGAACTGGAGGCCGACCTGTACGTGGACTGCACCGGCCTGCGCGCCAGCCTGATCGGCGAAGCCCTGCACTCGCCGTACCGCAGCTGCGGCGACGTGCTGTTCACCGACCGTGCGGTGGCCATGCAGGCGCCCTACCCGCGCCCCGATGCGCCCATCCCCTCGTTCACCCTGTGCACCGCGCAGGAGTCGGGCTGGATCTGGGACATCGGCCTGCAGCAGCGGCGCGGCGTCGGCTACGTGTATTCCTCGCGGCACACCGACGCGACGCGCGCCGAGGAGATGTTCCGCCGCTACCTGGGCCACGCGGCCGACGGCCAGGACGTCACGCACATCCGCTTCGACAACGGCTACCGCCCGGAAGCCTGGCGCGGCAACTGCGTGGCAGTGGGGCTGGCCGGCGGCTTCATGGAGCCGCTGGAATCCACCGGCATCGCGCTGGTCGAACTGGCCGCCTACCTCCTCACCCACCTGCTGCCCGGCGACCGCGACGAGATGGGCCGCGCGGCGCGCCACTTCAACGCGATGATGTCCGCGCGCTACGAGCGCATCGTCGATTTCATCAAGATGCACTACTGCCTGAGCCAGCGGCGCGACTCCGCCTTCTGGATCGACAACGCCGACCCGGCCGGCATCCCGCAGAGCCTGCAGGACAAGCTGGCGCAATGGCGGCACCGGCCGCCGCACCGCCTCGACTTCGTCGGCGACCTCGAGATGTTCCTGGTGTCCAGCTGGCAATACATGCTCTATGGCATGGAGTTCGAAACCGACCTAGAACCCGCGCGCAGCGCCTACCCGCGCGGTGCCGAAGCAAGCCGCGAATTCGCCATGATCAGGCAGGCGGCCATGCAGGCCCTCGATGACCTGCCGGATCACCGCGCCCTGGTCGAGCGGCTGTGCGGCGAATACCGCAGGCGCCCGCACGCACACGCCGCGGACACGGCCACCGCCTGAGCCATGCAGAAGGAAAGGGGACGGCGGCCTGTCCGCACAGTCGGTCGAGCTGACCGTGGCCGGTTGCGCGAGTCCGAATACCCCGGACCCGGCAAGTGCACTTGCACCGGCCTCAGCCCGGCGCCAGCAGCGCGTCCAGGTCGGACTGGTCGAAGCTGAGCTTCTCGCGGCTGCCGCCGCCTTCCAGCACGGCCTCGGCGAGTTCGGCCTTGCGCGCCTTCAGTTCCTCGATGCGTTCCTCCACCGTGCCGGCGGTGATCAGGCGGAACACGAACACCGGCTTGTCCTGGCCGATGCGGTGCGCGCGGTCGCTGGCCTGCGCCTCGGCGGCGGGGTTCCACCACGGGTCGTAGTGGATCACGGTATCGGCGGCGGTGAGGTTGAGGCCGACGCCGCCGGCCTTCAGCGAGAGCAGGAACAGCGGAACGTCGCCCTGCTGGAACTGCTGCACCGGCGTGGCGCGGTCGCGTGTCTCGCCGGTGAGGGTGACGTAGGGAATGCGCCTGCGATCCAGCTCGTTCGCGATCAGCTTGAGCATGCCGGTGAACTGCGAGAACAGCAGCACCTTGCGGCCCTCGTCGAGCAGCGGCGGCAGCATGTCCATCAGCAGCTCGAACTTCGCCGAGCCGTGCACGCCGCGCGCGGCCTCCAGCTTCACCAGGCGCGGGTCGCAGCAGACCTGGCGCAGCTTGAGCAGCGCGTCCAGCACCACGATGCCGGAGTGCTGGATGCCGCGCTGGGCGATCACCTCGTGCAGCTCCTCGGCCAGCGACAGGCGCAGGCCTTCGTACAGTTCGCGCTGGCGGCCTTCCAGCACCACGCGGCGGGTGATCTCGGTCTTCGGCGGCAGCTCGGAGGCTACCTGCGCCTTGGTGCGGCGGAGGATGAAGGGCGCCAGGCGGCGGTTGAGGCGCTGCTGGCATTCCTCGTCGCGCTGCTTCTCGATCGGCACGCGGTAGTAGCGGCGGAATGCGCTCTCGTCGCCGAGCAGGCCGGGCACGGCAAGGTCCACCTGCGACCACAGCTCGCCGAGGTGGTTTTCCAGCGGCGTGCCGGTGAGGCAGACGTGGCGGCGCGTGCGCAGGCTGAGCAGGGCGCGCCGCGCCTGGGTGCGCGGGTTCTTCACCTGCTGCGCCTCGTCCAGCACGGTGAGCGCGAACGGCTGCTTGCGCAGCGGCAGCACGTCGCGCGGCAGCAGCGCGTAGCTGGTGAGCACGATGTCCTGCGCACCGAGCTGGGCGTAGGCCTCGGCGCGCTGCGGTCCGTGCAGGGTGAGCACCTTGAGCGCGGGCGCGAAGCGCGCGATCTCGGCCTGCCAGTTCGGGATCAGGCTGGTCGGCACCACCACCAGCGCGGGCTGGTTGAGCGCGCCGCGCTCCTTCAGCGCGAGCAGGTGGGTGATCAGCTGCAGGGTCTTGCCCAGGCCCATGTCGTCGGCGAGCACGCCGCCCACGCCGGCCTCGGCCAGCGCATTGAGCCAGCGCAGGCCTTCGCGCTGGTAGGGGCGCAGCTCCACCGTGAGCCCGGCGGGAATTGCGTCGCTGGCGCGTTCGGCGGCGTCGCGCAGGCGCGCGGTGAAGCCGCGCAGTGCCTCGGGCGCCTCCAGCGCGCCATCGCCCGGCAACGCCTCGACCAGTTCTTCCAGCCGCCCCGCCTGCACGCGCGGCAGGTGGAGCTTCTTGCGCGGTTTCTCCAGGTATTCGGCCAGCGGCGCCAGCAGGCCGCGCAACACCTTGAGGCGCACCGGCACGCGGCGGCGTTCGTCGACCGGCGCGTACCACACCGCGTCCTCCGGTTCGTTCGGCGCGGGACTCAGGTTCAACTGGTGCTCGGCCAGCGCCTGCGCCACCGCGGGCAGCAGGTTGTGGCGCTTGCCTTCCAGCTCGATGCCGATCTCCAGGTCGAAGGCGTGGTCGTCGGCGTCCTCGGCAGCCTGGCCGTACCAGCGCACCGGGCCTTCCAGCACCTCGAACGGGAAGCTGGACGCGTACTCCAGCGTGAAACCCTCGGCTTCCAGCTTGGGTCGCAGCGCCAGCCAGCGCGCCGGCGTGTTCACCTCCAGCGCGCCGGCATGGCCGGTGCCGGGGAACAGCCAGGCGTCATCGGGCAACGTGTCGGCCATGTCCCAGGGCAGGCCCTCGGTATCCACGGCGGGGGTGAGGCCGGCGCGTTCGAGCTGCTCCATGGTGGACAGCTCCTCGGCGCGGCGCCGCGCGATCTCCACCAGCTGGCCGTTGCGCACGCGGCGCACCAGCGGCTCGCCGCCACGGCCGGGCAGGCGCTCACCCGCGTAGTCGAAGGAGAGCCGCGCCCAGGCCAGCGGCGGCGTACCGGCGGCGAGGCGGGCATGACGGGTCAATGCGTGCAGGGTCAGCACCGGCTTGGCCGCCAGTTCGGCGCGATGCAGCTCGTCGAATACCTGCGGCGGCGGGATGCGCGCGGCCAGCCGGCTCGCCGGCAGGGTCTCGGCGAGGCTGCGGCCGTATTCGTGCTTCAACGGGGGCAGGTCCAGCCAGGCGGCTTCCTCGGGCGCCGCCTCCAGGTGGCCGAGCGTGGCGTGCTCGGCGTCGAGGTACCACAGCCCGTCGATGCGCAGCAGGCGCTGGCTGTGCGGAAGCTGGGGCAGCAGGCGCTGGCTGCCATCCGTCTCCAGCTGCCAGTGCCAGTTGAGCGGATGCGCCTTGCCGCGCGACAGGCGCAGGCCGGCGAGGCCACCGAGGAAACACGGCGCGGTATCCAGCACCTCGATCAGCAGGCTGTCGCCCACGTGGCCGCCCAGCCGTGCATAGCTGCGGCCCTTGCGCAGGCTCTGCGGCAGGCCCAGCACGGCGGCGGCGAGCCGTTGTTCGTGCGGCGGCAGCGGCGCCTGGATCAATTGCCGGCTGTCCAGCGGCGCCGGCCGCGCGTAGCGGCCGTGCTCGGCCACGGCCAGCAGCACCGGCGCCACTTCGAGATGCGCCCAGGCGGCACCCTCCTCCGGCATCACTTCCAGGAAGAAGCCCAGCACCACCGACTCGCCACCGCCCGGCGTCCTGGGCAGATCCAGCAGGCGCTGCCAGGTGGACGGCAGGCGTTCGTCGCGGCCGCCGGCCGGCGTGGCGTGCTGTTTCCCGTCCGGTTGCTGCATGCGCATGCGCCCCGTGGCGACAACCAAAACATCGAGCTTAGCAGGCGGATCGCGTGCGTAGGAGCGGCTTCGGCCGCGATTTGCAATATCTGATCGCGGCTGAAGCCGCTCCCACGGCAGCTGTAGCTCAGCTGTTGCCGAACAGGCCGTGCGGGTATTCGGGCTTCTGCTCGCGCGCCATCAGCATCTTCAACCCCTCGGCCGGGGTGACTTCGCCGTGCAGCACCGCGCGCACGCCGGCGCTGATCGGCAGGTCCAGCGCGTGCTGGTCGGCCAGCCGCGCCACCTCGTCGGCGGTAAGCACGCTTTCCACCACCTGGCCGATCTGGCGCACTGCCTCGTCGATCGCGATGCCCTTGCCCAGCGCCAGGCCCAACCGGCGGTTGCGCGAGAGGTCGCCGGTGCAGGTCAGCACCAGGTCGCCGAGGCCGGACAGGCCGATCAGCGTTTCCGGCCGCGCACCCAGCGCCACGCCCAGGCGCAGCATCTCGTTCATGCCGCGGGTGATCAGGCCGGCGCGGGCGTTGAGGCCCAGGTCCATGCCATCGGCAATGCCGGTGGCCACCGCCAGCACGTTCTTCATCGCGCCGCCGAGTTCGGCCCCCAGCAGGTCACCGCCGGTGTAGGCGCGCAGGTTCGGCGCGTGCAGCAGGTTGGCGAGGCGCTGTGCGCAAGCGGCGTCTTCCGAATGCACGGTGACCGCGCTGGGCAGGCCGGCCGCCACTTCCCTGGCGAACGAGGGGCCGGTGATCACCGCGGCCGGATGGCCCGGCAGGCGCTGCGCCACCAGTTCGTGCAGGAAACGGCCGGTGCCCGGCTCGAAGCCCTTGGTGGCCCAGGCCAGCGTGGCGCCGGGATCAAGCAGCGGCGCCACCTCTTCCAGCATGGTGGCGAAGGCGTGGCTGGGCACCACCAGCAGCACGACGCCGGCACCGCGCACGGCGGCGGCCAGGTCGGGCTCGTAGCCCAGCGTCACCGGCAGCTCGATGCCCGGCAGGTAGCGCTGATTGCAGCGTGCCGCGGCGATCGCCGCCAGCGCGGCGGGATCGCGGCCCCACAGCCGGGTCGGCACGCCGTTGCGCGCCGTCAGGGCGGCCAGCGCGGTACCCCAGGAACCGGCACCGAGTACCGCCAGGGTCGGATGCTGCGTCATGCGGCGGTCAGAGCCTGCTCATGGTCTCCAAGTGCCTCGCGCCGGGAGCTGTTTGCGCGCGTGCCAAGGAAGAACGAAGGAGTGGACGTCCGTCCACGACTGAGTGATGACGCAGGCATGTGGGCAAACAGACCCGGCCCGCAGGGTTGCCATCGAATGGCCGCCATGCGGCAGCGCGCGGCTTGACCTGACGGCCAGTCAGGCACTGCGCCACGCACTACCACCTGACGGCCATTCGATGGCAACGCGAGGTACTTGGAGACCATGAACAGGCTCTTAGCTGTTGAGCTGGACCGGTGCGTCCCCGCCGCCGGCCATGCGGCGCATCTGCTCGGCGTACAAGGCGTCGAAATTGATCGGCTGCAGCAGGAACGGCGGGAAGCCGCCCTCCAGCACCATCGAGGAGATCACCTGGCGCGCATACGGGAACAGCAGGTTCGGGCAGTAGCTGCCGATCACCCCGGCGCGATCCGCTTCGCCGAAGCCGGCGATGCCGAACAGGCCGGCCTGCTCCACCTCGGCGAGGTAGGCGGTGCGCTCGCCCAGCGTGCAGGTAAGGGTGACGCTGAGCACCACTTCGTACAGGTCGTTGCCCAGATCCATGGCCTTGTGGCCCAGGTTCAGCTGCACCTGCGGTGCGGCCTGGTCGCTCTCGCCGTTGAATTCCTGGAAGATCTGCGGTGCGCCCGGCACCTCGAAGGAAACGTCCTTCACGTAGATCTTCTGCAGCACCAGCTGCGGCTGCCCGCCCTGCGCGCTGGTCTGGCCGTTGGCGATGACTTCTGCCATGGGAATCCCTCTATAGGTCTGGCGTCAAAAGAGGCTGATTGTTTCATACCTGCCGGCCCCGTGCATACGCGCCACGGCGCGGCCCGGCCCGATGGATTGCGCACAACCCTGTTTCTGCAGGATAATGCACGGCTCGTCACTGCCGACCCGACCCGTTCGGGGAGCCCGCCACGCGATGCGGGCCTCGCGGCGAGACAAGCGCAATACCTCCAGCATCGCGTGGCGCGCAGCGTCGCTGGGCCGATGTCGCCCTGGCCAACGGGCGGTCAACAGAACACCACGGAGCCCATCATGGCCCGCATTTGCCAAGTCACCGGAAAGGGTGTGCAGACCGGCAACAACGTCTCGCACGCCAACAACAAGACCCGCCGCCGCTGGTTGCCGAACCTGCACGAGCGCCGCTTCTGGGTCGCCAGCGAGAACCGCTGGGTCAAGCTGCGCGTCTCCAACCACGCGCTGCGCACGATCGACAAGAAGGGCATCGAGGCCGTGATCGCCGAGCTGCGTGCCCGCGGTGAGAAGGTCTGAGGAGAACAGTCATGGCCAAGGGTGCAAACGACAAGATCCGCCTGATTTCTTCGGCCGGTACCGGCCACTTCTACACCACGCAGAAGAACAAGAAGAACACGCCGGAAAAGTTCGAGTTCAAGAAGTACGATCCGGTCGTGCGCAAGCACGTGATCTACAAGGAAGGCAAGATCAAGTGACGTCATGGCCCGCGCGCACGGCGCGCGGCCTGTCATGACGTCATCCCGGCGAAAGCCGGGATCCAGTAGTGAAGTACGGCAAAACCCGCCCTCGTGGCGGGTTTTTCCTTATCCCTGTTCTGATCCACTCGCAGGGACGAGCGCAACAAGTCATCCAGCGAGATACGCAAAAAACCCGCCGCAAGGCGGGTTTTTCTTGCCCCATCCAACCGCCCCCGCGAAGATGGCCCCATGCCGTCCGCCGTCGCCCTGTTCCCCAGCCTGCTGGACTCCGCCGACTGGTCCCGACTGGCCCCCGCCGTACGGCGCATGCATGCCGAGGGCAGCGTCATCCAGGCCAGCGGCGAAGCCGACGTCGCCGGCGAAAGCCACCTGCTCGCCCGCCTGCTGCGCCACCTGCTGTCCCTGCCCGAGCCCGGCACCGGACAAGCCATCGCACTCACCATCGAGCGGCACGGGACGCACGAACGATGGAATCGCCGGTTCCTCCGCGGCCGCATGTGCTCGACGCTGCGCACGGGCGGCGACTCGCGGCTGCACGAGCGGCTCGGTCCCGTGACGCTGCATTTCTCCCTGCACCGCGACGGCGACGCGATCGACTGGCAGTTGCAGCGCGTGAGCCTGTTCGGCCTGCCGTTGCCGCGTGCCGCCCGCGGCACGGTGCTGTCGCGCAGCGGCGTGCGCGACGGCCGCTACGCCTTCGACATCGACGCTCGCCTGCCGCTGATCGGCCGGCTCGTCGCCTATCGCGGCTGGCTGCAGATCGACCATGTCGCCTGAGCGCGACCACCCCGTCATCGTCTTCGACGGCGTCTGCGTGCTGTGCAGCCGCTGGGTGGATTTCATCCTGCGCCACGACCACGCCGGCCGCTTCCGGCTGGCGGCCATGCAGGGGCAGCAAGGGCGCGCCTTGCTCGTCGTGCATGGCCTGTCGCCGGACGATCCGGTGTCGTTCCTGCTGGTCGACCAGGGACAGGGCTACAGCGACACGGACGCCATCGCCCGCGTGCTGGGCCAATTGGGCGGACCATGGCGCGCGGCCGGCGCGATGCTGCGCGTGACGCGCCGCCTGCGCGACCCCGCTTACCGCTGGGTCGCCCGCCATCGCTACCGCCTGTTCGGCCGCCGCGCGCAATGCCGCCTGCCCGCACCGGAGCAGGCGTGGCGCTTCATCGACTGACCGGCATCGCCTCGACGCCGGCGCGCAGCGCGAATCCGTCGAACCCTTCGACGATCTGGTCGAGCGTCAGCAAGCCCATGCACGGCATGGCGCCCCTGGCCTCCACCAGGCCATCCGCCCACCGGCGCGTCAGCACGATCGCCGGCGTCACCGGCACCTGCGGACCGTCGCCCGCGTCGGCATCCAGCCACCAGCGCAGGTGCAACGGCCGGCCCTGCCTGTCCGTGCCGCGCAGCTCCACCGCCATGCCACCGGCATCCGAGCCGAAACGCACGAACCACTCGCTCATCCGCCTCAGCCTGGGCGCGTGGCGGGCCAGGTCGTGGATGATGCCCAGGCGCACCAGCATGCCCATGCCCCAGGTGGCCCATTGCAGCAAGGGCAATTCCAGCCCCGCGCGAAACACCACCGTACGCGCCTGCGGATAGCGCGCGGGGAACAGTTCCAGGTCCGGGATATCGCAGACGCCCACGCGGCGGCGGCCGCAGCGAAACCACTGGCGCCGGCTGTCCATCCAGCCATGCGCCGACTCCCAACGGCCGTTGCGCCAGAGGCGAATGGGGCGCCCGCAGTAACCCAGGATGGACGCCACCGTGGCGTCGCCGCGCGGCGTGCGGTTGCCCGGATTGATCGCGTGCTCGATCGATTCGATCGCGCCGAAGCCCGCAAGCAGGGCATCGACAACCGCCGAGCTCAATGCAGGCACGCTGGATGCGCCGCTGACCAGCAGGCGACCGGCGCCGCGCGCGCGTTCGTCGAGGCGGGAAAAGCCGCTGGCGAAATCGCGGCCGTCGGCAAGATCGATATAGTCGCTGCCGGCGTCGATGCACGCCTCGGCAACGCCATAGTCCTGGCCCTGGAACGGCCCGGCGGCATGGATCACCAGCTGCGGCCGCAAGGCGGCCAGCGCTGCCGGAAAGTCCGCGGCGGCCGTGTCCAGCGTGCAGGTGCACAGGCGCGCATCGCCGATGGACGTGCGCAGATCCTCCAGCGGCGATGCGCGGCGCCCCGCAAGCAGCAGCTCGAACCGTTCGTCGTGCGCGAGTCTCGCCGCGATGCGTGAACCGAACACGCCGGCCGCGCCAAGAACAACCACCCGCAGACCCATTCCCGCCCCTGTCAGTACGCGACCCGATCGCCCGAGCATGCCACGCGACGCGGGGGTGAGACAGCTGGCCGCGGGAACGTTGCGAAGCTCCGGCTCGTGCGTTCATGCGCATGGCCGGTTCGATGCGCGACCGGTACACCGCAACGGCGCCGCGGCGTTATTGTTGGGTATCCGGGCGAGATGCCCCATACCGGAGGAAAGCCGTCATGAAATGCCGGACTGTCCTGCATATCCTGTTCGCCGCGATGGCACTGCTCGGGACACCCGCGATGGCCGCGACTGTGGCGGCTCCCGCGAACGTCACGGTCAGCTATGACCATCCGGAGCAATTCACCGAAACCCACAAGGTCCGCGCCCTGACGCCCACCCGCGACGACGACGGCTACCTGAAGACGCTCAAGGCCTGGATCGAGGATCGCGCCGGCAGGATGCTGCCGCCGGGTGAGCGCCTCGACATCGTGGTGACCGACATCGACCGCGCCGGCAACTTCGAACCATGGCGTCCCTACCCGCTGCGCGAGGTGCGCATCATCAAGGACATCTACCCGCCGCGCATCGACCTGCGCTTCCACCTGCTCGACGCCGATGGCAAGGTGATCCGCGAGGGCACGCGCAAGCTGCGCGACCCGGGTTTCATGACCGACAGCACCAGCACGTCGGGCAACGACAACCTGCGCTACGAAAAAGCCTTGCTCGACCGCTGGCTGCGCAAGGGGCCGGATCAGCTTTGAGGCGCCCCTCCAAGCAAAAGGCCCGCCGAAATGGCGGGCCTTTTTTGCGTAGCGTCGATGTCGATCAGGCAGCGACCGCATACTCCTTGAGCCTGGCCGCGAAGTCCTGCAGCGCGCGGATGCCGCTCTGCTCGGCCTCGACGATCCACTGCTGCAGCCCCTTCAGCGCCTGCTCGGCACCGCGCTGCTCCATCAGGGCGGCGAGGCGGTTGCGGAAATCGCATACGACGCGCAGGTTCGGGCGCTTGGCCAGCACGGCCTGCAGCTTGCTGCTGCCGTCGCTGTCCAGCCAGCGGCCGCCGTCGGCCAGCGCGCGGCGCAGGCGGCGCGGCACCGACTTGATGCTCTCGCCGGCATGCGCGGCTTCCTCGCGCAGGGTGGGCACGATCACGTTGCGGTAGTAGTCGGTCATCGCCTGGAAGCGATGGGTGAGCACCGCCTTCAGCGTCTCGGCGTCAGGCAGCGGCACGTTGGGGCGCACGTCCAGCGTGGGCGCCACGCGCAGCACCTTGGCCAGGCCCACGGCGCGCAGCGCGCAGATCGCCGCCCAGCCGATGTCGAATTCCCACTTGCGCAGCGCGAACTTCGCCGAGCTGGGGAAGGCGTGGTGGTTGTTGTGCAGCTCCTCGCCGCCGATCCAGAAGCCCCACGGCAGCAGGTTGCGCGAGGTGTCGGCGCTCTCGAAGTTGCGGTAGCCCGCCCAGTGGCCGATGCCGTTGACGAAGCCGGCCGCCCAGAACGGGATCCAGATCATCTGCACCGCCCAGATCGCCGCACCGATCACGCCGAACAGCGCGATGTCGATGATCGCCATCAGCGTGGGGCCCCAGTAGGGATGCGCGCCGTAGACCTTGTGCTCGACCCAGTCGTCCGGCGTGCCGCGGCCGTACTGCTGCATGTCTTCCTTGGAATGGCAGGCATCGCGGTACAGCGACACGCCGTCCCAGAACACCTTCCTGATGCCGTAGATCACCGGGCTGTGCGGGTCTTCCTCGGTCTCCACCTTGGCGTGGTGCTTGCGGTGCACCGCCACCCATTCCTTGGTGACCATGCCGGTGCTGAGCCAGCCCCAGAAACGGAAGAAATGCGCCAGCGCCGGGTGGAAATCCACGCCGCGATGGGTCTGGCTGCGGTGCAGGTACAGCGTCACCGTGAAGATGGTGAGCTGGGTCGCCACCAGCAGGTAGACCAGCATGCCGGCCCAGCTGGCATGGATGAGGCCGCTGGACAGGAAGTTCAGCACGGTATCGGACATCAGGAGGAACCCGGGTGAAAGTAAAGGCAGTCTAGAAGGGGTTTGCCATACCCGCCAGCATGTTAGAGCACGCGAGTTTGCGCTTTCGTTAAGCCGGCCCGTGACCGAGACCGGTTGTATGAAGATGGGGCCGCATCGACAATCGCGCAATGACCTCCGTCAATTCCTCCGCGCCGCCCGTGCTGCAACTCGATCATGTCACCCGCAGCCGTGCCGGGCGCGTGGCCGTACAGGACCTGAACCTGGTGCTGCCCCCTGGCCAGGTGCTGGGCCTGCTCGGCGTCAACGGCGCCGGCAAATCCACCACGCTGTCGATGATCGCCGGCGCACTGCGACCCGATGAGGGGGCGATCCACCTGAACGGCGAGGATTTCCTGGAACGCCCCGAGCTGGCGCGCCGCCTGATCGGCTGGCTGCCCGAGCGCGCACCGGTATGGCCGGAACTCACCGTGGCCGAACACCTGGACGCCCATGGCCGCCTGCGCGGCCTTTCCGGCACGGCCTTGCGCGAGGCGCGCGAAGCGACGCTGGAGCGGCTGGAGCTGCAGCCGCTGGCACGACGGCTGGCGGGCGTGCTCTCGCAGGGCCAGCGCCAGCGCCTGGGCCTGGCCTGCGCACTGCTGCATCGCCCGGCGCTGCTGGTGCTGGACGAGCCGGCCAACGCGCTCGACCCGGTACAGGTCACCGCGCTGCGCACGCTGATCCGCGAACAGGCTGCCGCCGGCGCCTCGGTGGTCCTGTCCACCCATGTGCTGGTCGAGGTCACCGCCGTGTGCGACCGCGTGGCGATCCTGCACGAGGGCCGCCTGCGCCACGACGGCCCGGTACGTGCCGACGACCACGCCGCGCTGGAGCGCCGCTTCTTCGAGATCGCCATGCAAGGCGTCGCCCCGGCGGCGCACGCCGCATGACGTTCATTGCGATGTTTCGTCTCGAAATGCGCCGCCTGCGCGCGCAGCCGCTGGCCTGGGTGCTGCTGGCGCTGAGCCTGGCCTGGCTGGGCTGGTGCTTCACCCGCCTGCTGGGCGACTTCCTGGCCGGCGAGATCCAGCGCGCCGCGCAACCGGATGGTCCCGGCTACGTGGACCTGGTGGCCGTGCCGCTGCTGGGCCAGCTCGCGCAACTGGCCTTCCTGGTGGTGCCGCTGCTGGCCATGTCCACGCTGGCCGGCGAACGCCGCCACGGCACGCTGCCGCTGCTGTTCGCCGCGGGCGTGCCCGCCTCGCGCATCGTGCTGGGCAAGTACGCCGTGCTGCTGCTGTGGCTGCTGGCATGGCTGCTGCTGACCCTGGCGATGCCGCTGTCGCTGGCGCACGCCACCACGCCGGACTGGGGCAAGCTGGCCGCCGCCACGCTGGGCATCGCCCTGATGCTGGCCGCGCTCGCCGCGCTGGCCCTCGCGGCCTCCGCCTTCACCGCGCATCCGGCGATCGCCGCCGTGGTGGCGCTGCTGCTGGGCCTGGCGCTGTGGACGGTGAACCTCGGCGCACAGCTGGCCGGCATCGACGACGGCGCCATCAACTGGCTGGCGATGAGCACGCACGAGCAGAACCTGCTGCGCGGCCTGGTATCCACCACCGACATCCTGTGGTTCCTGCTGCTGCTCACGGTATGCCTCGCGCTGGCCGTGCGCCGGCTCGCGGCCGAGAAGGAGCGCGGCTGATGCAGCGCCTGTGGAAACTCCTGGACGGCTGGCTGTTCGCGCTGCTGCTGGTCGGCGCCGGCGCGCTCGGCTATCTCGGCACGCGCTACGCGCACGTGTCCGACTGGACCGCGAACGGCCGCGTGAGCCTGTCGCCGCAAAGCCGCGCCGTCTTGGCGAAGCTGGACGGCCCGGTCGAAATCGTCAGCTACGCGAACCCGCAGGGCGACCTGCGCGCCGCGATCGCCGGCTTCCTGCAGCGCTACCGGCAGGCCAAGCCCGACCTCGCGCTGCGCTTCGTCGATCCGCAGCAGGATCCGGCGCAGATGCGCGAGCTGGGCATCGCCGTGGACGGCGAGCTGATCCTGCACTACCGCGGCCGCGAGCAGCGGCTCACCGAACTTTCCGAGCGCGACGTGACGAACGCGCTGGAACGGCTGATCCGCGGCAGCGACCGCATCGTGGCCTTCGTCACCGGCGACGGCGAACGCCTGCCCGGCGGCCAGGGCAACGCCGACATGGGTGCGCTGATGGGCCAGCTCGCGCAGAGCGGCCTGCGCGCGGTGCCGCTGAGCTTCGCCCAGGCCACCGCCGTGCCGCAGGGCACCGATCTGGTGGTGCTGGCCAGTCCCACCGCGGCGCTGCCCGCCGGCGCGGCACAGGCGCTGGTCGCCTACGTGCAGGGCGGCGGCAACCTGCTGTGGCTGCGCGATCCGGCAAACGGCGACCTCGGCCTCGCACCACTGGCCGAAGCGCTGGGCATCCAGGTGCTGCCGGGCGTGCTGGTGGACGGTGGCGGCGCCGCACTCGGCCTCGACGATCCGCGCCTGCTGGCGGTGGGCATGTACCCGCCCAACCCGATCACCCGGGGCCTCCAGCTCGCCACGCGCTTTCCGCAGGTGGCCGCACTGGCGCGCACCGGCGCGGGCGGCTGGACGGCCACGCCCCTGCTGCGTTCCAGCGCGCAGAGCTGGACCGAGTTCCACCCCATCGACAACACACATCCTTCGGCCATCCGCTACGACGCCGCGGCCGGCGAGTTCAAGGGCCCGCTGGACTTCGGCTTCGCGCTGGACCGGCTCTCGCCCAGCCCGGACAAGCGCGAGCAGCGCGCGGTGGTGATCGGCGACGGCGACTTCCTCTCCAACGCCTACCTCGGCGAAGGCGGCAACCGCGCGCTGGGCGAGCGCGTCTTCAACTGGCTGCTCGGCGACGACGCGCTGGTCGACCTGCCCCGCGAGGGCGTGCCCGATCGCGTGCTGCGCATCGGCCAGGCCGAACTCGATCTCGCGAGCATCGGCTTCATGGTGCTGCTGCCGCTGCTGCTGCTCGCGATCGGCGGCCTGATCGCCTGGCGCCGGCGCCGCGCATGAAGCGGGCCGCGCGCACCCGCCTGCTCCTGCTGCTGGGTGTCGCCGCCCTGCTCGCGCTGGCGCTGTGGCAACGGCAGCGTGATGCACATGATGCGCCGGGCAGCCTGCTCGCGCTCGACCCGGCCGCGATCACGCAAGTGACGCTGCAACTGGGTGATGCGCCTGTCGCGCGGTACGCGAAGCGTGACGGCCACTGGTGGCACGACGATGGCCGGCGTGCCGACGATCGTTACCTCGACATGCTGACCGCCGCCGCCGCCGCGCCCGTGCTGCAATGGCGCGCCGCCGCCGACTTCGACAGCGCGAAGATCGGCCTCGAACCGCCGCACGCCGTGCTGAGCCTGGACGGCCGGCGCCTGGCCTTTGGCGCGATGTCGGCCACCGGTCCGCAATGCTACGTGCAGGCAGGCGCGCGCGTCGCGCTGGTCTCGCTGCGCTACATGCCGCAGGCGCCGCAGCAGGAACACGTCGAGCTGTCCGGAGCACGCTGATGCCCGAGCTGCCCGAAGTCGAGACCACCCGCCGCGGCATCGAACCGCACCTGGTCGGCCGCCGCGTGACCGCCGTGACCCTGCGCCGACCGGACCTGCGCTGGCCGATCCCGCGCGAGATTGTCGAACTGCTGCCCGGCCAGCGCATCGAAGCGGTGGAACGCCGCGCGAAATACCTGCTGCTGCATACGCCGGCCGGCAGCGCACTGCTGCACCTGGGCATGAGCGGCATGCTTCGCGTGCTGCCCCCCGACGTGCCGGCCAGTCCGCACGACCACGTGGACATCGCGCTCGCGCGCGGGGCGCATGCAGGCCCGCGCGTGCTGCGCTTCACCGATCCGCGCCGCTTCGGCTGCCTGCTCTGGCAGGCACCCGGCACCACCCACGAACTACTCGCCCGGCTCGGCCCCGAGCCGCTCACCGACGCCTTCGACGGCGATCTCCTGTGGCATCTCTCGCGCAGCCGCACTGCCGCCGTGAAGCTGTTCCTGATGGACAACGCCATCGTGGTGGGCGTGGGCAACATCTATGCCAGCGAAGCGCTGTTCGCCGCCGGCATCGACCCGCGCCGCGAGGCCGGCAGCGTGTCGCGCGCACGCTACGCGCGGCTCGCCGCCGAGGTGAAGCGCATCCTCGCGCATGCGATCGAACGCGGCGGCACCACCTTGCGCGACTTCCTCGCCCCCGACGGCGCCCCCGGCTATTTCTTCCGCGAGTTGATGGTCTACGGCCGCGCGGGCGAGCCGTGCAAGGTATGCGGCACGACGATCCGGCAGGTCGCGCTGGGGCAACGCTCCACGTTCTGGTGCCCGCGCTGCCAGCGCTGAACGGCCAGCGTTTCCCAGAGGAAACGGAGTAACCACGGATTGCCGGCTAGCCGGAGCGGCACTGCGCGTCCAACATAGCCGCCATCCCGAACACGCACAGCAGACCGGAACGGCCCCGCCGTTCCGCGGGTTCGGCTTTTCCTTTTGCGGAGGAATCCCCATGAGCAACGCCGTGATCGAACATCTCAAGAAGCGCCGCACCCAGTACGCCCTGGGCCGCAACGCGAACATGGACAAGGACGCCCTGAACCACCTCATCAAGGACGCCATCAAGCAGGCACCGTCGTCGTTCAACTCGCAGAGTTCGCGCGCCGTGATCCTGTTCGGCGAGCAGAGCGTGAAGTTCTGGGCGCTGGCCAAGGAAGCCCTCGCCAGGATCGTGCCGGCCGAGGCGTTCGCGCAGACCGCCGCCAAGCTGGACAGCTTCGCCGCCGGCGTGGGCACCGTGCTGTTCTACGAGGACCAGGACGTGGTGAAGGACCTGCAGGAGAAGTTCGCGCTGTATGCGGACAACTTCCCGGTGTGGTCCGAGCACTCGACCGGCATGGCGCAGTTCGCGGTGTGGCTGGCGCTGACCGAGGCCGGCCTCGGCGCCAGCCTGCAGCACTACAACCCGCTGGTGGACGACGCCGCCCGCGCGACCTGGAATATCCCGGCGTCGTGGAAGCTGCGCGCGCAGATGCCGTTCGGCTCGCACGAGGGCGGCTTCGGCGAGAAGGCCTTCATGGACGACAGCCAGCGCTTCATCGCCGCAGGCTGAAGCACGCCCGGACTTGGGGAAGGTCTGATTTTCCTCGTCATCCCAGCGAAAGCTCGGATCCAGTGCCTGCAAGCCATTGAACACCAAGGCGCTGGATTCCTGCTTCCGCAGGAATGACGAGCAAGAAGTCGATTGATCAGACCTTCCTTAGCATGTGCGGAGAGGGCGGCCAACGGCCGCCCTCTCTTCGTGCGCGCGTGGCAACGCCGCTCAGAACGGCCAGCGGAATTCCACGTGCAGGTTGTTGAACTCGGGATCGTCCAGGCTGCCGCCCGGCTGCGCGACCAGCGCCTGCTCCATCCCCTCCACTTCCAGCGCCTGGCCGGCGGCGAAGCGGGTGCCCAGCACCTGCATCTCCACCAGCTTCTCGCACAGCACGCCGGCGCGATCCAGTTCGTGCGCGGGTATCCGGCGGAAGCTGAGATCGGGGCGGCCGAACTTGCGCATGCCCCGCGTGTGCACCCAGGAGCGGCCGCTGCCGTCGGCCTCGTCGCTGCGCAGGATCAGCACGTGGTTGCGCGGCGGAGCGCCACCCGGCACCAGGTAGCGCTCGCGCCACGCCGCGGCGTCGGACAGGCCCATGATCTGCGGGTCGAGGATCACACGGCCACCGATGTCGAGCAGGGCGGCGAGCACGCCCAGCGTGTCGCGCAGGTAGTCGAGGCTGGGGCCGTCCTTCAGCTGGCCGCGCACCACCAGCACCTCGGGCGCGATGCGCGCCTGCTCGTAGGTCGCGGGCGCCTCGTCGCGCATGATCCCGCCCAGCGTTCCGGCCAGCGGATAACCCTCCCACTTGCGCAATTCGAGGTTCTGGAAACGCCGCAGATCCACGCCCCCCGGCAGGCCCGGGCTGCCGTAGCGCATCGCCGGGATCACCAGCTCGCGCTCGAACTTGCCGAACACGTAGAACTGCAGCAGTGCGTCCTCGTCGGCACCTGGCTGCCAGTAGGGGCGCGGCCACTCGGGGATTCGGGGTGCTTCGGTCATCGGGTTGCCTGGGAGCGGAGGGCGATTCATGGTGGAAGCATTCAATGCAGGACGGCGCCAAAGCCCGTTACTGGTTTTCAGGACCCGCGTCCCGCGGATTTTGAAGCGGCAGCACGCTCTGCTGCAGCTCGATGCGGCCGTGGCCTTCGGTGACCTTCTTGAACTCGGCGCGGCTCACCGAGACATAACGGTCGTTGCCGCCGATCTCAACCTGCGGGCCATCGGTGACCGCGCGGCCCTGCTCGTCCACGCGCACCACCATGGTGGCCTTGCTGCCGCTGTGGCAGATGGTCTTGATCTCCTGCAGCTCGTCGGCCCAGGCCAGCAGGTAGCGGCTGCCCTCGAACAGCTCGCCGCGGAAGTCGGTGCGCAGGCCGTAGGCCAGCACCGGCACGCGCAGCCGGTCCACCACGTCGGAGAGCTGCCACACTTGCGCGCGGGTGAGGAACTGCGCCTCGTCCACGAACACGCAGTGGAGCGTGCCGTGCGCGGCGATGTCGGCCTCGACCAGGGCGAGCAGGTTCTCGCCGCCGGCGAAGCGCCGCGCGTCCGCCTTCAGGCCGATGCGCGAGGCCACCACGCCTTCGCCGTAGCGGTTGTCCAGCGCCGGCGTGAGGATGAGCGTGCGCATGCCGCGCTCGCGGTAGTTGTACGCGCTCTGCAGCAGCGTGGTGGTCTTGCCGGCGTTCATCGCCGAGTAATAGAAATAGAGCTTGGCCATGGTGGCGATGTTACCGCGTCAGGCTTCGTCCACCGGCAAGGTGCCGCCGGTGAAGCGTTCCTTCGTCTGCGCCAGCCGCAGGCGGCGTTCGGCCAGCCAGCCGCGGCGGTCGCGCAGCACGCAGGCCAGGTAGATCAGGCGGAACACCTGCAGGCGCCACCACACGGCGAAGTTGTCGAACACGTCGCCGGCCAGCATCGAGGTAACGCCCTGCTCCATCTTCCACTTGCGGCTCGGGTGGCGGAACAGCCACTGCATCGCCGGGCCGTTGAAGCGGTAGATGAAGAACGCGAAGCGGCGCATGCCCTTGCGCTGGCGTTTCTCCAGCGCGCGCAGCAGGCGCATCTCGCTGCGCGGCTCGCGCAGGGCCTGATCGACCACAGCGGCGGCCCGCTCGGCGCCACTCATCGCCAGGTACACGCCAGAGGAGAACACCGGATCGAGGAAGGCGAACGCGTCGCCCACCAGCACCCAGCCCGGCCCGCCCATGCAGGTGGAGTCGTAGGCGTAGTTGCCGGTGGCATGCGTGCGGCCGTCGATCAGTTCGGCGTGCTCCATCCGCTGCGCCAGCGCGGGATTGGCGCGCAGCGTCGCCATCAGGAAATCCGCCGCAGGCCCCTGGCGCCGCTTGAGGTATGCCGGCCGGCACACCGCACCCACGCTGGTCATGCCGTCGGGCAGCGGGATCAGCCACATCCAGCCGTGCTCGAAGCTGTAGATGCTGATGTTGCCCGCGTCGCCGCCTTCGCGCCGCTGCACGCTGCGGAAGTGGCCGAAGATCGCCGCGCTCTGGTGCTGCCGGTTCCTGCGCTTGAGCTTCCTGCGGCCGGCGAGGAAGGTATCGCGGCCGCTGGCATCGACCACGTAGCGCGCCTGCACGCGGTATTCCCGGCCATCGCCGCCACGCACGTCCAGCCACGTCTCTCGCGCGCCCACCTGTTCCACGCGCAGCACCTCGTGCCCTTCGCGCGCATCCGCACCGGCCCCGCGCGCGTGCTCGAACAGCATCTTGTCGAAGTCCTGCCGCCACACCTGGAAGGCATGCGGCGGGCTTTGCCCCACCACCTCGCTGAACGCATAGGTGTTGTAGCCGCGCGGGTTGTCCGCCTCGAAATCGGCGCCGGCCTTGTACACGCCCAGCGCGCGCACCTTCTCCAGCACGCCCAGCCGCTCGAACACCGGCAGGTTCATCGGCAGCAGCGACTCGCCGATGTGGAAGCGCGGGTGGTGCTCCTTCTCCAGCACGATCACCTTGTGTCCCTGCCGCGCCAGCCGCGTCGCCGCGGTGCTGCCGGCAGGGCCACCGCCGATCACTGCCACGTCGCACTGCTCGATGTCCCTTTCCCTCAGCCGATCCCTCATGCCGCTCCTCGGATACCTCGTCACCCTGGCGATTCGCCCTTCCGATTATGACCGGACCGGGCCCGCGTGCCCGCTCTGCTACCATCGTCCGCCGCTCACGCATCGCCTCGATCCATGCTCAACCCGCAACAACTGGCCGCCGTCGAACACTGCGATACGCCACTGCTGGTGCTCGCTGGCGCCGGCTCGGGCAAGACCAGCGTGATCACGCAGAAGATCGCGCACCTGATCCAGCGGCGGAAGCTGCCGTCCGCGAAAATCGCCGCGATCACCTTCACCAACAAGGCCGCGCGCGAGATGCGCGAGCGTGTGGGCAAGCTGGTGTCCGCCGAAGACGCCGCCGCGCTCACCGTGTGCACCTTCCACGCCCTGGGGCTGAAATTCCTGCAGATCGAACACGCACGCGCCGGCCTGCGCCGCGGCTTCTCGGTACTGGACGCGGACGACAGCGACGGCATCGTCAAGGAGCTTGCGCCCAAGGGCGCCAGGCCCGACGTGCTGTTCAACCTGCGCAACCTGCTGGGCCGCGCCAAGAACGCCGGCCTGTCGCCGGAAGAAGCGCTGGCCGCCGCGCGCAGTCCGCGCGAGCTGGAGGCCGCGACGATCTACGAGCTGTACGAGGCGCGCCTCGCCGCCTTCAACGCGGTGGACTTCGACGACCTGATCCGGCTGCCGCTGCGCATCCTGGAGAGCGACGCCGAGTGCCGCGACGCATGGCGCGAGCGCCTGCGCTACCTGCTGGTGGACGAATACCAGGACACCAACGACGCGCAGTACCGCCTGCTCAAGGCGCTGACCGGCGAACGCGGCGGCATCACCTGCGTGGGCGACGACGACCAGAGCATCTACGCCTGGCGCGGCGCCAATCCCGAGAACATCGACCAGCTCGGCCGCGACTGGCCCGACCTGCGCGTGATCAAGCTGGAGCAGAACTACCGCTGCGGCAAGCGCATCCTGCGCGCGGCCAACGCGCTGATCGCCAACAACCCGCACCTGCACGAAAAGAAGCTGTGGAGCGAGCACCCGGAAGGCGCGCCGATCCGCGTGCTGGAGTGCAAGGAGGCCGAGCACGAGGCCGAGAAGATCGCCGCGCTCGCCGCCACCCTGGCCGAGAAGAACAAGGCGCGCTGGCATGACATCGCCATCCTCTACCGCGGCAACTTCCAGGCGCGCCCGCTGGAAAAGGCGCTGCGGCTGGCGCGCGTGCCCTACCACCTCACCGGCGCATTGAGCTTCCTCGACCGCGCCGAGGTGAAGGACGTGCTCTGCTACCTGCGCCTGCTCGCCAACCCCAGCGACGACGCCGCCTTCCTGCGCGTGGTGAACGTACCCAAGCGCGAGATCGGCGCCACCACGCTGGAAAAGCTGGGCCAGCTCGCACAATCGAAGCACTGCTCGCTGCTGGAAGCCAGCCGCAGCGACGGCGTGCTGCGCCAGCTCACGCCACGCCCCGCTGCGGCGCTGGCCGCGTTCTCCGACCTGCTCGACGAGTTGCGCAGCGCCTCGCTGCACGAGAGCGCGGCGGATCTGGTCGAACGCCTCCTGAAGCGCACCGGCTACGCGGCCCAGCTCGCCGCGGCGACGCCCGACGCCAGCGTGCGCGAACGCAAGCTCGGCAACCTCGCCGAACTCGCCGACTGGTTCCGCGCGATGCAGAAGGGCGGCAACAGTGCCGGCGACCTCGCCTCGCAGCTCGCCCTGCTCAGCCACGCCGACCGCGACGATCCCGGCAACGCGGTACGCATGATGACGCTGCACGCCGCCAAGGGCCTGGAGTTCCGCTTCGTCTTCATCGTCGGTTGCGAGGACGGCACCCTGCCGCACGACGGCGCGATCGACGAGGGCCGCATCGACGAGGAGCGCCGGCTGATGTACGTGGGCATCACCCGCGCCAAGGAACTGCTGACGCTCTCGTGGTCGGCCAAGACCAAGCGCTACGGCGAAGTGCACAGCAACCAGCCCAGCCGCTTCCTGCACGAACTGCCGCAGGCCGACCTGCACTGGCAGGGCAAGGACCCCGAGGCGGACAAGGAGGCGGTGCGCGAAACCGCCGAATCGCACATGGCGCGGATCAAGGCGATGCTGGCGGGCGGCTAGTTGACGAGCGGGCGCGTGCCTTTCATTGTGTGAACGGTCGCCGGTTGCCTGTCTGCCCCGGTGCCAGGGGGAATACCGTGATCGACTCGACCCGGGCTTACACCAAGCTCGTCGCCGCCTTCAACCAGAACGACTGGTCGCGCGTGCAGCAGCGTGCCGTCCAGTTGCTGACCGTTGCACCGAACGACGCGCGCGTGCATTTCATGGTCGGCGTGGCCTGCATGCAGACGCAACAGTGGCAGCAGATGCCGAAGGCGCTGGAGCACCTGCAGAAGGCCACCCATCTGGAACCGCGTCGCGCCGACTACGTCGCGCAATACGCGAAGGCGCTGGCGCTGACGCGCCGGTTCCGCGATGCGCGGCTGGTCGCGGATCGTGCGATGACCTTGTCGCCCGGCGACGCGCAGATCCTGGACACGCTCGGCATGGTCTACCGGCAGGCCAACGCCCTGATGCAGTCGGCCAACGCGTTCCGCCGCGCCGTGGCGCTGTCGCCCGAGGCGGCGATCACCCGCCTCAACCTCGCCTATGCACTGAATTCGCTAGGCGACACCGAAGGCGCCGAGCAGGAGCTGGAAGCCTGCATCCGGCTCGAACCGCACCGCTGGTACGCGCACCTGCTGCTCGCCCAGCTGCAGCGGCAGACCGCGGAACACAATCACATCGTGCGGATGTACGAGCTGTTGCAGCACCACGGCGACGACCCCGGCGCCCAGCTCCTGCTCAACATCGCGCTGGGCAAGGAATGCGACGACCTCGCCGATTACCCGGCCGCCTTCGAGTACTACACCCGCGGCAAGGCGGCCGGCCGGCGCATGCGTCCCTACACGTTCACGCGCGACGAAGCGATGTTCGACGCGCTGATCCGCGCCTTTCCCGGCGCCGACACGGACACCGCCGCGGGCGATCCCACGCGCGAGCCGATCTTCGTCATCGGCATGCCGCGCACCGGCACCACCCTGCTGGACCGCATCCTCTCCAGCCACCCCGACGTGCGTTCCGCCGGCGAGCTGCAGAACTTCCCGACGCTGCTGCAACGGGCTTCCGGCCGCTCCGCCGCCCTGCTGGGCGAAACGGATCTGGTCGCGCGCACCCGCCACATCGACTGGCGGCAACTCGGCGCGGCCTACCTCGCCAGCACGCGGCCGGTGAGCGGCGAAACGCCCCGCTTCATCGACAAGATGCCGCACAACTTCCTCTACGCCGGGTGGATCGCCCGCGCGCTGCCGAACGCGAAGATCGTCTGCCTGCGCCGCGACCCGCTGGACACCTGCATCGGCAACTTCCGCCACCTGTTCGAACGATCATCGGGGTTCTACGACTATTCCTTCAACCTCGACGACATCGGCCGCTACACCATCCAGTTCCATCGCCTGCTGGCGCACTGGCGCAAGGTGTTGCCGGGCCGCATCCACGAGGTGCAGTACGAAGCGCTGGTGGAAAACACCGAAGCCACCACGCGCGAACTGCTGGCCTTCTGCGAACTGCCCTGGGACGACGCCTGCCTGCGCTCGGAGAGCAACACCGCGCCGGTGAACACGCCCAACGCCTGGCAAGTGCGCACGCCGATCTACCAGCGCGCGATCGGCCACTGGCGACACTACGAACCCCAGCTGCGCGACCTGCGCCGGCTGTTGGCCGGCGCAGGCATCGGGGTCGCGCATTGAAGCGCCTCGCCGGTACGATCGCGGTGACTCGCGCGCGGATGCCGTGCCTCGACGAAACGCCGGTTCCGCGACACTGCCCTGCAACGATGGCCTATCGTATTCACCCGATCGATCGCCACGAAACCCAGGAGCCATGACCGATCCGGGACAGCTCTATACGCAGCTTGTCGCCGCGTTCAACCGGCATGACTGGCCAAGCGTGCGTGCACTCGCCGCCCCGCTGCTGCCTCTGGCCGCACGGCATGCCGGGGTACATTACCTTGTCGGCATCGCGTGCTTGGAACTGCATGACCTGCCGCACGCACTGAATCACCTGCGCCAAGCCACCGAACTGGATGCCACACGCGCCGAATTCACCGTGCACTATGCACGCGCACTCGCCATGGCACGGCTGGACAGTGCGGCGAAAGCGGCCGCCGACCGGGCGATGATGCTGGGCCCGCACGATGCCCGGACGCTGGATCTGCTCGGCAGCGTCTATGCGGAATCGCTCGCTCACGCCGCCGCGGCAGATGCATTCCGGCAGGCCGCGTCGCTTGATCCTGCGCAGCCTTCCCACCACTACAACCTGGCCGCCGCGCTCACGCACGTCGGCGACATCGCGAATGCGGAGCGCGAGATCGAGGCATGTCTGGTGCGCGATCCACTGTTCTGGCGCGCCCACCTGGCCTTGTCGAACCTGCGCCGGCAGACACCGGCCACACAACACCTGTCTCGCCTGCAGGCATTGCTGGCGCAACATGCCGGCAATCGTGAGGCGCGCCTGTGCCTGCATTTCGCATTGGCCAAGGAGCACGAGGATCTCGGTGAATATCCGCAAGCCTTCGCGCACTACGCGCAGGGCAATGCTGCAGGTCGCGAAACGATCGACTATGCACCGGAACAGGATGCCGCGATCTTCGCCGCGATGGAGCGGGCATTTCCCGAACCGTCTGCATTTGCGCCGGGCGAACCCACCGCGGAACCGATCTTCGTGTTCGGCCTGCCACGCAGCGGCACCACCCTGGTGGAGCGAATCCTGTCCAGCCACCCCGACGTGCATGCCGCAGGCGAACTGCAGAACTTTGGCATGGCACTGCGCCGCGTCTGGAACAGCCCGTCGCCGTTCTGGCTTGATCCCGACGCGGCCGCCAGGACTCGCGAACTCGACTGGCGACGCCTGGGGGCGGACTATCTCGCCAGCACACGCCCCGGCACCGGGCATGCGCCATGCTTCGTCGACAAGTTCCCGTTCAACTTCCTCTATGCGGGGTTCATTGCCCATGCGTTGCCGAACGCGAAGCTGGTCTGCCTGCGCCGCAATCCGCTGGACACCTGCCTTGGCAATTTCCGCCAGCTGTTCGCGGAAAAGTTGCCCTACTACCACCACACGTTCGATCTGCTCGACGCCGGGCGCTACTACGTCATGTTCGACCGGCTGATGGCGCATTGGCGCCGGGTATTGCCCGACCGCATCCTCGAACTGCGCTACGAAGCTTTGGTCGAAAACCAGGAAGCCGAGACGCGCCGCCTGCTCGCGCATTGCGGCCTGGGCTGGCACGACGCCTGCCTGCACTTCGAACGCAACGCCGCACCGGTGGCCACCGCCAGCAGCCTGCAGGTACGCCAGCCGCTGTTCCGTTCCTCGGTAGGCCGCTGGCATCGCTACGAACGGGAGCTGGAGCCCTTGCGCACTCTGCTGCGCGAGAACGGGATCGAACCGGCGACCTGAATCGGCTCGCCGCAGGCGCCCCACTCGCGGTAACGTTGCCTTTTCGCGCCGACCATCCCGCTCCAATGATCGACACCAACGCGCTGCTCACCCGACTCAGCCAAGCCTTCAACCAGCGCGACTGGCCGGGCACCCGGATGCTGGCCAACCAGCTGCTGCCCGACATGCCGCAACACCCGCTGCTGCGCTACATCTCCGGCGTGGCCGAGATGGAGCTGCAGAACATGCCGATGGCGCTCACCCACCTGCATATCGCCACGGACCTGGAGCCGCGTCGACCGGACTTCGCCGTGCAGTTCGCCAAGGCGCTGGTCCTGGTCAAGATGATGCACGAGGCGCGCGAGGCGGCGAACCGCGCGATGGCGGTGGTGGCGGTGGCCGATGCCGCCACGCTGGATACGCTGGGCGTGGTCTACACCCAGACCCATGCCCATGCCGAAGCCGCCGAGGCCTTTCGCCGCGCAGTGGCACTCAAGCCCGACCATGCGCCGTACCGCTTCAATCTCGCCACCGCCCTGGTGGCGGTAGGCGAGCTCGATGCCGCCGAGATGGAACTGGAGACCTGCATTCGCATCGAACCACGTTGGTGGAAGGCGCACCTCACCTTGGCGCAACTCCACATGCAAACGGCTGACAGCAATCACATCGCGCGCATGGAAGCCCTGCTGACCGGCCATGATGACGACCTGGAAGCGCAGACTTATCTGCATATGGCGCTGGCCAAGGAACGCGAGGATTGCGCGGACTACCCGGCCGCCTTCACGCATTACATGCAAGGCAAGGCCGCCGCCGGCAAGGGTCGCGGCTATCGCATCGAGCACGACGAAGCGCTGTTCGCGGCCATCACCGCGGCATTCCCGGTGCCGCAGGCCGCCGTGCCCGGCTGCCCCTCGAATGAACCGATCTTCGTGATCGGCATGCCGCGCAGTGGAACCACCCTGGTGGAGCGCATCATCTCCAGCCACCCCGACGTGCACTCGGCCGGCGAGCTTATGAATTTCGGCGTGGCGCTGAAGCGCGCCTCGGGCAGCCGCACGCCACTGCTGCTCGACGCCGACACCATCGGCCGCGCACGCGAACTGGACTGGGCCGCCGTGGGCGCGGATTACCTGGCCAGCACCCGACCGGCCACCGGCCAAACGCCGCGCTTCATCGACAAGCTGCCACACAACTTCCTGTATGCGGGGTGGATCGCCCGCGCCCTGCCGAACGCAAAGATCATCTGCCTGCGCCGTGATCCGCTGGACACCTGCCTCAGCAATTTCCGCCAGCTGTTCGCCCCGCAGTCGCCCTATTACGCCTACTCCTTCGATCTGGATGACACCGGCCGTTATTACGCGCTGTTCGACTGCCTGATTTCGCACTGGCAGCGCGCCTTCCCGGGTCGCATCCTGGAAGTGCGGTACGAGGATCTCGTGGAGAGTCAGGAAGCCGGCTCGCGCCAGCTGCTGGACTTCTGCGGACTGCCCTGGCACGACGACTGCCTGCGTTTCGAGCAGAACGCCGCCCCCGTGAACACCGCCAGTGCGGTGCAAGTGCGCGGACCGGTCTATCGCAGCGCATTGCAGCGCTGGCGCAAGTACGAGCCGCAGTTGGGCAGGCTGCGCGACGTGCTCTCCAGGCAAGGCATCGAACTGCCGGTCTGAGCGGCGCCCCTGCCCCACGTGCCCATGAAAAAAACGGCCCCACCGAAGCGGGGCCGTCGGTCAGGCGATCGTGGCATCAGGCATCAGCTGCCGAAGCCTTGGCCGAACTTGTAGTTCGCCTCCAGGAAGAACGCGCGACCGAAGGGATTGTAGTTGTCCGAGTTGTAGGGACCCCACGTGGTACCCGGGTAGCTGTTGTCCACCGGCGGCATCTTGTTGAACACGTTCTGGATCTGCAACGAGAGCGCCAGGTTCTTGATCGGGTTATAGGTCACGCTGGCGTTCCACAGGATCCACGCGCCCAGCTTGCCGGTGCCCTTGTCCGTGTAGTTGTCGAGCTGGCTGGCCAGGTAGTTCGGCGTCTGGCCGTAACGATTGACATACAGCGTGGTGCTCCAATCGCCCTTGAGCCAGGTCAGCGAGGCGTTCGCCTTGCTCTTGAAGTCGGTACTCCAGCCTGGATGGCGCAGCAGGTCGATCTTGGGATCAAGCGGGTAGTCCTGGTAGGTGTGCTTGAGCAGGTCCGAGTAGGTGGCCGCCCATACCAGCTTGCCGAATCCACCGGCATCCATGCCGTAATTGAAGCTCGCGTTGATCGCGTTGACCTGCTCGTTCGCCACGTTCATCTTGTTCGTGGTGATGCCCATGATCTGGCCCAGCAACGGCACGCCATTGACGGTCTTGCCGGGGCCTCGCGTAATCAGGTTGAAGGCCGTGGAACAGGTGGTCGAGTTCGGGTCGATCGTCTTGATGTCGCACAGGTACTCCGTGTTCGACAGCGTGTCGGCACCCACCTGGGCAACTTCGTTGTTGATGTCCCAGTGCAGGTAATCCACGCTGACCGACATGCGCTCGACCGGCGCCCACACCACGCCATAGGTCCATACCGTGGCCGTGATCGGCTTCAAACCGGGGTTGCCGAAGGTGGTGCCCTTGTACTGCGTGCTGTTGTATGGGCTCGGGCAAGCGTCGATATTGTCGCCGCTATAGCCGAGGCGGCCGCAGTTCAGGTAATCGGTCACGCCATTGTAGTAGTTGCTGGGACGCTGGAACTCGTCGGACAGCGTGGGCACCTTGAACGCGGTGCCATAGCGGCCACGCAGCAGCAAGGTGTCGAACGGGCGGTACTCCAAGCCCAGGTTGTAGGTGCCGTGGCTGACGGTAGTTCCCCCCACGGCGTAGCTGTCGTAGCGACCCGAAACATCCAGGGTCAGCTGCTGCAGCAAGGGGAACTTCAACTCGGTAGTGGCCGCCCAGCGCGAGCGGTGGCCGGCACCCGGCGTGGCGCTGGTGCCCCAGTAGTACGGCGTGTCGTAGGTGAAGCCGTTGCCGTAGTCGATCGTGACGTTCTGCATCAGTCGCGGATCCGGCGAGGAATCCCAGCCCTGGTTGCCGCCTTCAAGCACCACGGCCACACCGGCGTCGCCACCCGGCAGGGAGAACAGCGAGGCGTTGGTCAGCTGGCCGCGGACCATGTTGTCCCAGGTCTTGGCGTGGCTGGTGGAATAGCCGGTGAAGCTCTTGAAGTCTGCCTGCGACACCGGGTTGTACAAGGCAGCATAGTTCGGCTCGAACACCGGATAACCGGAATACGTGCCCAGCTGCGGACCCAGCACGTGCTTGGAGAAATACGCCTCCATCGGGCCGGCCAGCCGCTGGAAGCTGCGGTCGATCAGCTGGTCGTCGGAATGGGTGAAGCCCAGGTCGTAGTCCCAGTTGGACTGGCCGAAGGTGCCGCGCGCGCCCAGCGTGAGCATGTAGGAGTTCTCGTATTCCTTGCTCATGATATTGCGGTACCCGCCCACCTCCTCGGGCGAGAAGGCATGCTGCAGCAGCATCAGGCTGCCGCCATGCACGGTGGGATCCCAGAAATAGCCGGCACCCTGCGTAGTTGCCACGCTGGTGCCCCACCACGTGGTGCTGGAGCCGTTGGTGGATTTCTTTTCCGAGTAGTTGTAGAGCAAGTCGCCGTACAGCTGCACATTGTCGTTCACGTCGAACGTGTTGTGCGTGTAGGCATTGGCCTGCTTGGTGGCGAGCTGCAGTGTGCCCACGCCGGGGGTGTCCATGGAACCGCAGTAATACCCGCTACCCTTGCGGTACTGCTTGGTCTCGGTGCCACCCCACTGGCTGGACACGTTGGCACAGTTGTCCGGATCCATGAGCTGGTAGCCCGGGGCGGTGCCATCGTTCGAATAGGCGGTCAGCACCAGGTAGTCACGCGACGCCGTTTCCGGGCTGGTGCCATGCGTGTTGAAGGTGCTCGTGATGCTGCGGTCACGACGCCACATCGGGGAATCGTTCTCGAACTGCACGCCGTACAGCGAGGTCCACTTGCCCAGCGTGAAGCTGTCGGCAAAGCTGACACGACGGTTGGCGCCACCGCCATCGGCGGTCCAGCCGTAACGCACGTCGAGCGTGGGCGCGTCCACGTGCTTCTTCAGCACGATGTTGATTACGCCCGCGATCGCGTCCGAGCCGTACAGCGAAGACTGGCCGCCCGGCAGGATGTCGATGTGGTCGACCAGATCCATCGGGATGCCGCTGATGCTGTTGAAGGTATCGCTGCCGTTGTACAGGCCCGGGAAGCTGCCCATCGGGCGACCATCCACCAGGTACTTCACGAAGCCCACCGGCAAGCCGAACATGCTCAGCGTCTCGGCATTGGTGGTGAAGGAATTGGTGTCCTGCATGCCCTGCACGCTGCCGGTGGCGAACGAGGCCTGCTGCAGCGCCTGCGCCACGGTGGCGAAACCGCGTGCTTTCATCTGGTCGGCAGTGATCGTGATGACCGGGGTGGCGGTCTCGATCTGGGTCTGCGGGATCAGCGAGCCGGTGACCGTGACCGCCTGCAACTTCTTGGCGTTCTTGGCATTGGGCGCCTGATCGGTGTTTTGGCTCTGCGGCTGTGTGGTCGACGTGGAGGTCTGGGTGTCCTGTGCGTGGACAGCGGCAGAGCCAAATGCGAGAGCCGCGACCACGGCGACGGCCAGTTTCGACTTGATCATTATCTTGAACTCCCTGGTGTGCAAGGCAACGAACCCGGCGCGAAGCCCCGGGAATCTGCACAAACGCATCGGATGTTCCGACGCGTGATCGCTCCAGTCCCCACTGGCCGACGCTTTCAAGCGTGTGCAGTCGCCGCTGTTTTACACAAGTTTTAACGAGGCAACAACAATCCTTCTACATTTTTATCGTTTTTTAATGCGCATCAAGATGTTGCGATTTACCCGGGAAGGACCGCCAGCCGAGCCAGATCAAATAAGGCGCTGCATCTCCAGCTCCCCCTTGAGATAGGCGTAATAGACCGGCGCGGCGATCACGCCGGGCAGGCCGAAGGCGGCCTCCAGCAGCAGCATGGCGATCAGCAGCTCCCACGCCCGCGCATGGATTTGCGAGCCCACGATGCGCGCGTTGAGGAAGTACTCCAGCTTGTGGATCAGTATCAGGAAGCCCAGCGCGGCGATGCCCACGCCCAGCGACACCGACAGCGCGGCGATGGTGATCGCGGTATTGGAGAGCAGGTTGCCGACCACCGGCAGCAGGCCGACGATGAAGGTGGCCGCCACCAGGGTCTTCGACAGCGGCACATGGATGCCCAGCAGCGGCAGCACGCCGAGCAGGAAGATCGCGGTGAGCACGGTGTTGACCAGCGAGATCTTGATCTGCGCGAACACGATGTCGTGGAACGCGCCAGCCAGCCGCTGGCAACGCTGGCCCAGCGCCGCCGCCAGCGGCCCCACCTGGTGTGCCGGACGGGTGCGGCTGAGCGCCACGATGGCGCCCAGCACCAGGCCGATCAGGATGTGCACGAACGCGCGCGCCGCCTCCTTGCCCGCCATTTGCAGGGTCACCGCATGCTTGCGCGCCAGTTCGACCACGCCGTCGCGCAGGTCGTCCACGCTGTCCGGCAGGTGGTCGACCAGCATCGCCGGCAGTTGCTGGCGCGCTTTCTCCACCAGCGGCATCAACTGCTGCTGCCACAGCAGCTCGGGGTTGCCCAGCTCGCTGCGGAAGAAGCTGATCGCACCGAGGATGAGCAGCAGCAACAGGCCCACCACGACCGCGCCCAGCACGGCCACCACCACCACGCGCGCCCGGTCGCCGGAGATGCGCCGGCCCAGCAGCGGCACCGCCGCCTGCACCAGCTCGTACACCAGCAGGCCTGCCAGCAGGGCGGCGAGCAGGTGCAGTTGAAGCACCAGCCATAGCGCCATTCCCGCCAGCACATAGCTGGCAATGCGGATGGCGGGCGAACCGATGCGGGGAGCAGTGGACGTCGGATCGTTCATGCGGTCTCCGGCGGTAGGGGCATGACCGCCAGTCTGTCAGCCGGCGACAAGCACAGCCAGCCCCGGTCACATCCCTGCCGTAAAATCCTGCAAGACTCGCCGCCCTCCCCGGAGATGCCTTCCTCATGCGACTTCAGCTGCCGCTGGCCCTGGCCACGCTCGCCCTGCTCACCGGCTGCGCCGCCACGCCACCGCACCCCGCCGCCACGCCCGTGGCAACCGCCAACGACAACCTCGATGCAGTGGTGTGGACACAGACCGCGATCGAGCACGACCTGATCTACCTGCAGGCCTATCGTGACGCCCGATCACATCTGCTGGCCGCCTTGCATGACCCGCAGTGGGACGCCCTGGCGAAGGAGGATCGCGCGGTACCCGCCGCCGGCCTGCCGCCCGCGGTGGTGCTGGACATCGACGAGACCGTGCTGGACAGCCCTACCAGGCCCGCCTGGTGAAGAACGGCGGCCAGTACGACGAGGCCAGCTGGGCGGCGTGGTGCAAGGAGGAACGCGCCCGCGCCATGCCCGGCGCGCTGGCCTTCGCGCAATTCGCCGCCGAACACGGCATCGCGGTGATCTATCTCTCCAACCGTGCTACCGACCTGGACACCGCGACGCTGGCGAACCTGCGCAAGCTGGGCTTCCCGGTATCCGGCCCCGACGCCTTCCTGGGCCTGGGCACGGTGGTGCCGGGCTGCGAGCAGGCGGGCACCGAGAAGGGTTGCCGCCGCCAGCGGGTGAGCCGCCGGTACCGCGTGCTGATGCAGTTCGGTGACCAGCTGGGCGATTTCGTCGATGTCGTCGCCAACACCGAGGCGGGCCGCAGGCAGGCCATCGACGGCTACCTGGGCTGGATCGGCACGCGCTGGTTCGTGTTGCCCAACCCCACTTATGGCTCGTGGGAGCCGGCGCTGTTCAACAACGACTGGAGTGCTCCGCCGGCGGAGCGGCGGCAAAAGAAGCTGGATGCACTACGCTACAACTGAATAAAAACATGTAGTTAGCGAAAATAACAAAAGTATTGCCTTAGGTTTAACGACCAAGTAATATCTGCCGCGCCTACCTGCTGCTGACCTCCAGTTTCCGCAGGCAAGGCCATTTCCCTTCCGGCTCAGCCGGATTGCCCCGCGAGGCCCGCCCCGCGGGGTTTTCTTTGTCTTCGCGATCGACCCGGATCGCGAAGATCATCAGGAGCGGCCATGCATGGCCGCACTTTTCGTTACGGCATCCTTTGCGACCATTCTGGATCGCGGACGTCAAACGGGCGGCACCGATGCCGGGGGTTTTCATTGCGGTGCCCGCAGGTTTCTGCGGACGACCCTTGTCCCCCCTTGCAACGCCACTTACCCTGACCCGTCATTGCGCGGTCGGCGCGCCCTCTCCCTGCATCGCGAGATCTGCCCATGCGTTTCCGCTCCCTCCGCCACATCCTGCTGCCCCTGCTCGCCGTGCTGGCGCTGGCCGCCTGCCACCACGACGAAGCTGCGCAGGCCGGCGGCAGCAGCCCGGAAGCGGCCGTGCAGGGCTCGATCGACCTGCTCAAGGCCGGCGACTTCGGCGGCCTGTGGAAGCACGCCCTGCCGCCGGCCGACTACGCCACCCTGCGCGCGGACTGGAGCCGCCACGCGGCGGAGCAGCCCCCGGTCAGCGCCGCGGACAAGGCAAAATTCGACGAGGCCGTGCAGAAGCTCACCGCCCCGGACGCCGAGACCAAGCTCTACGCCGAACTGCAGCCCAAGCTCGGCCAGATGGAACAGCAGTACAAGGACCAGTTGCCGGTGATGATCAGCGTGGGCGCCGCCCTGCTGAAGAACGGCGTGGCGCAGAACCAGAACCTGGACAGCGCGCAGAAGACCCAGGCGAACCAGTTGCTCGACGTGCTGGTGCCGTGGGCGCAGCAGGCGCCGTGGTTCGACCAGGCCAGGGCGAAGCAGGCCGTGGGCGTGGTGGTGGCCACCGCGCGCAAGCTCGACCTCAAGAGCCCGGAGCAACTGCGCTCGATGGACTTCGACGCGGCGATGGCGAAGTACGCCACCGGCTACGCCGGCCTCAAGCGGCTGTTGGCGATCTACGGCCTGTCGGTGGACGAGGCGCTGGATTCGGTCAAGCTCAGCACCCTCCCCAGCAAGGACGGCCGCGCGGTGGTGAAGATCGACTACACCCTGCTCGGCAAGCCGCTGTCCGCCGAATCCACCCTGGTGCAGCAGGGCGGCCGCTGGTACAACGAATCGCTGATCCGCAACGTGCACGAGGCGCACGAACGCCTGCAGCAGCCGGCCGCGACCGGCAGCACGGCATTGACGGCGCTTCCGGCGTCCGCCGCCAGCGCCGCCCCGAAAAACTGACTCTCCTTCCTCCGTGGCGGTGGAGTGCCCGGGAAAGGACAGGCCATCTCGCGTGCCCCCGATCCTCTCCCCGGGCGGAGACCCGGGCCCAGTGCACCACCACCACACGCCCGAGCATGGTTCCCCGGGCAAGCCACTAGAATAGGCGGATGCAGAACATCTCCACTGCCGACTCCCCCCGACGCCGCACCCCCTGGTGGTTCCACCTGGCCGGGCAGCTGCTGCTGCCCTGGGTGCGCATCCGCCGCGACCCGGCCGAGCCGACGACCCTGCTCAAGGCCGGCGTGCCGGTCTGCTACGTGATCGAGCGCGACGGCTTCTCCGACGCGCTGATCCTCGACCGCGCCTGCCGCGAGGCCGGCCTGCCCGGCCCGTTGCAGCCGCTGGCCGGCACGCGGCGCCGGCGCTCGGTGTTCGCGCTGATGCGCCGCGACGGCTGGCTGTTCGGCCGCAAGCGCCACCGCGCGCCGAACGGACCGCTGGGCCAGCTGGTGCATTCGCTGGAAGGGATGCCCGACCGCGACATCCAGATCGTGCCGGTGTCGATCTACGTGGGCCGCGCGCCGAACCGCGACTCCGGCTGGTTCAGCGTGCTGTTCTCCGAGAACTGGGTAATGGTGGGCCGCTTCCGCCGCCTGCTGGCGCTGCTGCTGAACGGTCGCGACACCGTGGTGCACTTCTCCGCGCCGGTGTCGCTGCGCGAGGTGCTGGCCGAATCCGGCGAGCTGCCGCCGCCCCGCTTCGCGCGCAAGCTGGCGCGCGTGCTGCGCACCCACTTCCACCGCATCCGCGCCGCGGTGATCGGCCCCGACCTGTCGCACCGGCGCACCGTGGTGGACGACGTGCTGCGCGCCGAACCCGTGCGCGCGGCGATCGCCGCCACCGCGGCGAAGGAGAAGATCAGCGAGGCCAAGGCCTGGCGCCGCGCACAGAAGATGATGCTGGAGATCGCCGCCGACTACTCGCACCCGGTGGTGCGTTCGGTGTCGCTGCTGCTGTCGAACTTCTGGAACAAGCTGTACGACGGCATCGCGATGCACCACTTCGACAAGGCCCGCGCCGCGGCGCCGGGCTACGAAGTGGTGTACGTGCCCAGCCACCGCAGCCATACCGACTACCTGCTGCTGAGCTACCAGCTGCACATGTCCGGCGTGGTGCCGCCGCACATCGCGGCGGGCATCAACCTCAACCTGCCGGTGATCGGGCCGATCCTGCGCCGCGGCGGCGCGTTCTTCATGCGCCGCACGTTCAAGGGCAACGCGCTGTACTCGGTGATCTTCAACGAGTACATGGCGCAGCTGATCGACCGCGGCGTGCCGATGGAGTACTTCATCGAGGGCGGCCGCTCGCGCACCGGCCGCCTGCTCGCGCCGCGCGCCGGCATGCTGGTGATGACGGTACGCGCCTTCCTGCGCGCGCCGCGCCGGCCGGTGCTGTTCCAGCCGGTGTACATCGGCTACGAGAAGCTGATGGAGGGCAAGAGCTACGCGGGCGAGCTCAGCGGCCAGGCCAAGGAGAAGGAATCCCTGCTCGGCCTGCTCAAGGGCCTCAAGGTGTTGCGCCAGCGCTACGGCCACGTGGCGCTGAACTTCGGCGAGCCGATCGAGCTCACCCCGCTGCTGGACGCGGCCAGCGCCGACTGGCGCAGCGCCAGCGGCGACCCGGACACCCGCCCCGAATGGCTGAGCGGCGTGATCGACCAGTTGGCCGAGAAGATCCAGGTCAACGTCAACCGCGCCGCCGACGTCAATCCGATCAACCTGCTCGCGCTCTCCCTGCTGGCCACGCCCAAGCACGCGATGGCCGAGAACGACCTGCTGGCGCAGCTGGAACTCACCAGGTCGCTGCTGCTGGAGCTGCCCTACTCCGACCGCATCACGCTGACCCCGATGGACCCGGCCGGCATCATCGCCTACGGCGAGCAGATGGGCTGGATCCGCCGCATCAAGCATCCGCTGGGCGACGTGCTCGACGTGGAGGGCGAGCAGGCGGTGCTGCTCAGCTACTTCCGCAACAACGTGCTGCACCTGGTCGCGGTCGCCGCGTGGGTGGCCTGCTGCTTCCTCAACAACCGGCGCATGTCGCGCGCCTCGGTGCAGCGGCTGGGCCGCATCATCTATCCGTTCCTGCAGGGCGAGCTGTTCCTGGCCTGGGACGAGGCGGGCTTCGGCACGCACCTGCAGGCCACCATCGACTTCTTCGTGCGCCGCGGCCTGCTCGAGGCCACCGGCGACGGCCGCATGCTGGAGCGCGGGCCGGGCCAGGAGGACGGCGCGTTCCAGCTCAAGGTGATCGCGCGCAGCCTGATCCAGGCCTTCGAGCGCTACTACATCGCGATCGCCGCGCTGGTGAAGCACGGTCCGCACACGCTCAGCGGCGGCGAGCTGGAAACCACCTGCACGCTCACCGCGCAGCGCCTCGCCCTGCTCAACGAGCTCAGTGCGCCGGAGTTCTTCGACAAGGCGCTGTTCCGCGGCTTCATCCAGAAGCTGCGCGAGCGCCGCATCGTGTGGACCGACGACAACGGCAAGCTCGACTACGACAGCGCGCTGGAGGACATGGTGCGCGACGCGCGGGTGATCCTGTCGCGCGAGATGCGCCATTCCATCCTCAAGATCACCCCCGGCGGCGACCGCGACGCCGCGACCGAGGAGCCGGCGGCCGAACCCGCGACGCCCGCGGCACCCGCCGAAGCCGGCGACGATGCCGGCGCGGAGCTGCACCAGCGCCACGTGGCCGCCGAGCACGAGAGCCATCGCGCACATCCCGCCGATGCCGCCGCGGACGCGGGCGAGGAAACCGAAGGCACGCAGCGCGACCTGCCGCTGTGACGATCCATCACCGAGCCGCATGACGCCATGAACGAACAGCCCACCACCCATTTCGGTTTCCGCGACGTGCCCGTCGCCGACAAGCAGAAGCTGGTCGGCGAGGTATTCACCTCGGTCGCACGCAACTACGACCTGATGAACGACCTGATGTCGTTCGGCATCCATCGCCTGTGGAAGCGCCACTTCGTGGCGGTCAGCGGCGTGCGCGAGGGCGACCGCGTGCTGGACCTCGCCGGCGGCACCGGCGACATCGCCGCCCTGCTCAAGCCGGTGGTGGGCGAGCAGGGCGAAGTGGTGGTGGGCGACATCAACGCCGCCATGCTCGGCGTCGGCCGCGACCGCCTCACCGACCGCGGCCTGGTCGGCGGCCTGCGCTGGGCCCAGCTCAACGCCGAAGCGCTGCCGTTCCCGGACAACGCTTTCGACGCAGTGACCATGGCCTTCGGCCTGCGCAACGTCACCGACAAGGACAAGGCGCTGGCCGACATCTGCCGCGTGCTCAAGCCCGGCGGCCGCCTGCTGGTGCTGGAGTTCTCGCGCGTGCAGAGCGAGCTGTTCAACAAGCTCTACGACTTCCACTCGTTCAAGGTGCTGCCCAGGCTCGGCCGCCTGTTCGCCGGCGACGCCGACAGCTACCGGTACCTCGCCGAATCCATCCGCAAGCACCCCGACCAGCAGACGCTCAAGGGCATGATGGAACGCGCCGGCTTCGGCAAGGTCGAGGTGCGCAACCTCAGCAATGGCATCGTGGCGATCCACCGCGCCTACAAGTTCTGAAGGACGACGCAGGAGCCAGGGAATGCGGCAACTGGAACGCCTGAAGGCCTTCTCCGACGCCGTGTTCGCGATCGCGATCACGCTGCTGGTGATCGAGGTGCACGTGCCGCGGCTGGACACGCTGGACGATGCCGCCTACCTCGCTGCGCTGGGGCACCTGCTGCCGAGCTTCATGGGCTTCATGCTGAGCTTCCTCACCGTCGGCGCCCTGTGGATCGCGCACCACCGGCTGTTCGGCGTGCTGGACGGCTACGAGCCCCGGCTGATGTGGCCGAGCATGCTGCTGATGGTGGTCGCCTTCATGCCGTTCGCCACCGCGCTGATGAGCTCCAATCCGCTCGCGCGCGTGCCGGAGGTGTTCTACTCGGCCACCCTGCTCGCCGCCGGGCTGCTGCAATGGCTGCTGTTCCAGCTCGCGCTCAGGCCCGGGCGGGTGCGCGCCGGGGTGCCGCCGGAGGAGGCCAACGCGCTGCGCTGGCGTGCGCTGACCCTGCCCACGGCGGCCACCGCCGCGCTGCTGGCCGCACCGCACATCCCGGGCAACAACAACTTCTTCCTGCTGGCGATCCCGCTGCTCGCCCGCGCCTATGCGGCGATCGGCCGCCGCCGCACCCTGCAGCGCGCGGCCGCCGCCGCAGCCGACTGAGGGCGCGGTTGATCCAGGTCAGTGGCATGCCGTCCCATGCGGCGTAGCGTGCGGTTTCCCCGACCGCGAGCCGCGCCATGACCATCGACCCGATCCACGACCAGCACACCCACCTCTTCGACGCCCGCAGCGTGGCGCGGCGCTTCCGCCATTCGGCGATCTTCGGCGCGATCGGTGCGCTGCGCTCCGGCGAGACGATGCGCTTCGTCAACGACCACGACCCGCTGCCGCTGATCGCCCAGTTGCGCGAGCGCCTCGGCGAGCACCTCACGGTGACCTATCGCCAGCGCGATGCCGACGCGGTGGTGATCGACTTCGGCATCACCGGCCTGCCGGGGGAGTGATGGGCCACCCCGCGTTCTTCGACGAGGCCCCGCGCATCCTGGTGCGCGACCCGCTGGCCGACCTGCTCGGCGCCGCCGACGGCGGCCTGCTCGAATACCGCTACCTCGACGCGGTGCGCCTCGCCGGCCACTCCTGCCCCACCGTGGCCGGTGCCTGGCTGGCCGCACGCACTGCACTGCGCGCGCTGTACCCGGACGAGCCGGCCGAGCGTGGCGGCATCGCGGTGCAGATGCCCGCACCGGAGGACGAAGGCGTCACCGGCGTGATCGCGCAGGTGCTCACCCTGGTCACCGGTGCCGCTGCCGGGAACGGCTTCCACGGCATCGGTGGCCGCCATGCGCGACAGGCCCTGCTGGGCTACGCGGATGCCGCGACCGGCGACGCGATCCGTTTCAGCCGCCGCGACAACGGCGCCACGGTGGCGGTGGCACTGGACCTCTCGCGCGTGCCGCCTGCTCCGCAGTTGCGCGGGCTGATGGCTGCCGCGCTGCAGCCGGCCGCCACCGATGCGCAGCGTGCCGCGTTCGCGCGGGCCTGGCAGGATCGCGTGCGACGACTGCTGCTGGAACATGCCGACGATCCCGCCATGCTGCGCGTGACGCGCTTGCATTGAAAACCCGCACCTCGCCGTGCGCGATGCCGGCAAGCCATCGCCTGGCGCACTCGCTTGCCGGAGTCTGAACGGCTTCCGGCAGGAACGTCATCGCCGCTTTCATCGCTCCGTTCTCCGTTCCCAGACCACCTGCGCAGCAGGCGGCACCCACGAGGAGGAGAGCACCATGCAGAACCATGCTTGCAAGTGGCTGGTCGTCGGCCTGCTGGGACTGGGCGGCACGGCAACCGCGCAGACGCAGGCCGCCCCCGCCCAGAACGCGGCCAGCGATACCCAGCGCGACGCCAACCAGCAGCAGCGCATCGATCAGGGCCTGAAGTCCGGCCAGCTCAATACGCGCCAGGCCTCGAACCTGGAGCAGCGCGAGGCGAACCTCGACCGCACCGAGCAGCGCGACATGCGCAACGGCACGATGACCAAGGCCGAGAACGCGCAGATCCAGCACATGCAGAACCGCGACAGTGCGGCGATCTACAAGGACAAGCACGACGCGACCACGGGCAACCCGAACTCGGCCTCGTCGCGCCGCCTGCAGGCCGATGTGCGGCGCAACGCGAACCAGGAGCAGCGCCTCGCCCACGGCGTGAAGTCCGGCCAGCTCACCCATCGCGAGGATGCACGCATGCAGGGCCGCCAGGCGCACGTCGACCACATGGAGCACGTGGCGGGCGCCAGCAACGGCCGCGTCGGTCCGCGCGAACAGCAGCGCATCCAGCACGCCGACAACCGCGACAGCAAGCGCATCCATCGCGTGAAGCACAATCAGGCGAAGCGCTGATTCGCTCCGGGGCGGCGCGGGAGCCCGCGCCGCCCCGGGCAACGTCGACAGTTCAGGACGCGCGCAAATCCTGCAGCCACGTGCCGGCGCGGTGCGCCTCGTCCTCGTGCTCCGGGTCGCGCCAGGTCTCGGCCAGCGCCGCGGCGTACCACTCGCGCATCGCGGGCAGGTCCAGCAGGCGCTGCACATAGGCCTGCGAGGCCTCGTCGAGGCGCAGCCCGTAGCTCTGGATGCGAAACGCCACCGGCGCGTAGAACGCGTCGACCGCACTGAACGCCGCACCCGCGAGGAACGGGCCGCCGAAGCGGTCCAGCCCGTCGTTCCACAATTCGCCGACGCGCGCGATGTCCTTGCGCAGCGCCGCATCCGGCGCCTCGACGCGCACGCGCACGCCGCAGTTCATCGTGCACACGCTGCGCAGGGCCATGAAGCCGGAGTGCATTTCCGCGGCCGCGCAACGAGCCCATGCGCGGGCGACGCGGTCCGCCGGCCACACGCCCGCATGTGCCTCGGCCACGTACTCGGCGATCGCCAGCGAATCCCACACCACCGTGTCGCTGTCGCGCAGGCAGGGCACCTTGCCGGTGGGCGAGAACGTGCGGAACGCATCCCAGTTCGCACCGACCCCGCCGAGGAACGGCACCAGTTTCTCGTCGAACGGGATGCCCAGCCCGCGCAGCAGCACCCAGGGCCGCAGCGACCACGAGGAATAGTTCTTGTTGGCGATGTAAAGTTCGTACACGCGGCACTCCTTCTCGACGATCGGATGTTCAGGACGGCTTGCACGCCTGGGCCAACGGGGTCGCTGCCGGCACCGCGGGGCGTCGCCGCGCGTTCGCCAGCACCACGCCGCCGATCACGACCGCGCCGCCCACCAGCACCATCGCGCCGGGCACTTCGCCCAGCCATGCCCAGCCGATCACGATGGCGATCGGCGGCGACAGGTAGATGAAGCTGGACACCCGCGAGGCGCTCGCGCGGTGCACCGCCACGTTCCACGCGAGGTAGCCGATGAAGCTGGGCGCGATGCCCAGCCACAGCAGCGCGGCGACGTGCGACCACGGCGCCGCCGCCAGCGCCCGCGGCAGGCCGCCCGCGAACGGCAGGCAACCCAGCGTGCCGGCGAAGAAGGTGAAGGCGGTGACCGCCAGCGTACCCGAGCGCGCGAACAGCGGTTTCTGCCCCACGAAATAGATCGCCGAGGCCAGCACGCAGACCAGCACCAGCAGCGCCTTCGGATCGGCCTCGACGCGCTGGCCGCTGGCCAGCACCACCAGCACCGTGCCGGCCAGCGCCACGCCGAGGCCGATCCAGGTGCGCAGGCTCAACCGCTCGCGCAGCCACAGCGCCGACACTGCCGCCGTCGCCGCGGGCACCAGGCAGATGATGATGGACGCGGTGCCGCTGGCGATGCGTGTTTCCGCCCAGTTGAGGCAGACGTGGTAGGTGGTGAGGCCGGCCAGCCCCAGCACGAACAACTGCAGCCAGTCGCGCCGCGCCGGCAGCGGCGCCCGCTTCGCCACCAGCAGCGCCGCGAAGCACAGCGAGGCAATGGCGAGGCGCGAGAACGCCACCTCGCCGGGCGTGAACGAGGCCAGCGCGTAGGCGATCGCCGCATACGCCGACGACCAGGTGATCAGGGCGATGGCGATGCAGATCAGGGCACGTGCGTCGAGGCGCTCGGTGGAAACCATGGGGCGGATTCTGTGCGGGGGAGTGCGCATCCTAGTCTGGCGTGCGATGCCGCGGAATAATGGAACAGCAAGCCATTGTGATGTTTCGCCATCGAACGAAACGAGCCTGGAGGGAGTTGCCTTGGAATCGAAACCCGAACTGGACGCCAAGGACTGGCACATCCTCGAAGCCCTGCAACGCGACGCGCGACTGGGCTATGCCGAGCTGGGCCGCAAGGTGAAACTCTCCGCGCCGGCCGTGGCCGAACGCGTGAAGCGGCTGGAGGAGGCCGGCGTGATCGCCGGCTACCGCGCCGTGGTGGAGCCGAAGCGGCTGGGTTACCGCATCGAGGCCATGGTGCGCCTGCGCTGCGACGGCGGCATCTGCGCGCGCATCGGCCAGATCGTCGCCGACATCCCCGAGGTGCTGGACTGCCGCCGCCTCGCCGGCGAGGACTCCGCCCTGCTGCGCGTGGTGGCAATGTCCATCGGGCACCTGGAAAGCGTGCTCGACCGCCTGCTGAAGATCCACGCCAGCGTCAGCACCACCACCCTGATCGTGCTGCAGGCACCGCACGCGAACCGCACCATCACCCGCGCGATGTGGGACGCCGCGCGCAAGCTGCCGCTGGACTGAGCCGCATCGCAACCGCGTCGTCCGGGCACGACACCTCCGCCAGTCTCGCCGACGACACGCGGCGCGCGTACTCTCCCCGACTCAGCCTGCCGCACACGAGCGAACCGTCATGACCGAGAAGCTGCCGCCTGCCCCGCCCGCCGCCGGCGACGACGCGCCCGTCGACCCGACCCGCCGCCGCCTGCTGGGCGGCATCGCCCTGGCCGGCGCCGCGCTGGCCGTGGGCGGCTGCAAGACGGCCGCGGGCAGCCACGATGCGCGTGCCGCCAGCGGTGCTGACAATGCGCTGGATGCCGCGCTGCGCGAGCACATCCGCCACGTGGTGGTGATCTATGCGGAGAACCGCAGCTTCAACAACCTGTTCGGCGGTTTCCCCGGCCTCGCGCAGCCGCTGTCCGCGCTGGCGCCCGAACAATTCCGCCAGCGCGACCGCGACGGCAAGCTGCTCGATGCGCTGCCGCCGATCTGGCACGGCCTGGTGCCGCACAGGCAGGTGCTGGACGGCCGCGAATACCACATCGCCGAGGACGCGATCCGCGAGCTCGCCAATGCGCCGTTCGCGCTGCGCACGCCCGAGGGCGAACCGCTGCCGCATGCGCTGGTCACGCGCGACCTGATCCACAGCTTCTACAACAACCAGCTGCAGATCAACGGCGGCCGCAACGACGGCTTCGTGGCCTGGGGCGACAGCGGCGCACTGGTGATGGGCCACTACGCCACCGGCGCGGACAACTTCGCGCTGTGGCGGCTGGCGCGGCAATACACGCTGTGCGACAACTTCTTCATGGGCGCGTTCGGCGGCTCCTTCCTCAACCACCAGTACCTGGTCGCCGCGCAGCCGCCGTTCTTCCCGCACGCCGACCAGGGGCCGGCGAAGTTCCAGATCACCGAGCTGGAAGGCGACGACCCCGCCGGCATCCGCCCGAAGCTGGCCGGGGACTCGCCCGCCAGCGCGATGCAGGGCCGGCCGAAGTTCGCCTCGCGCATGGCGCTCACGCCGGACTTCTGGGCGGTGAACACGATGGGCCCGCCGTATGCGCCGGCCTTCACCAAGGATCCGAAGAACCCGCTGCTGGCCGATTCCGCCGACCCCAGCACGCTGCCGCCGCAGGTGCATGCCAGCATCGGCGACCGCCTCAGCGCGGCGAACGTTGACTGGGCCTGGTACGGCGGCGGCTGGCAGCTGGCGCTGGACGGCAAGGGCGTGCGCGGCTCGCACGACAGCTTCCCCTACGGGCCGAACTTCCAGGAGCACCACCAGCCGCTCAACTACTTCCAGGCGTTCGCGCCCGGTACCGCCGCACGCGCGCGGCACCTGCGCGACGGCGGCGTCGGCAGCGACGCCGCCACCAACCGCTTCATCGCCGACATCGCCAACGGCACGCTGCCCGCGGTGGCGTTCTACAAGCCGCAGGGCGACCTCAACATGCACGCGGGCTATTCCGATATCGCGGCGGGCGACGCGCACATCGCCAGCGTCATCGACGCGTTGCGGAAAAGCCCGCTGTGGCCGCACACCATGGTGGTCGTCACCGTGGACGAGAACGGCGGCTGGTGGGACCACGTGGCGCCGCCCAAGGGCGACCGCTGGGGGCCGGGCACGCGCATCCCCGCGCTGGTGGTCTCGCCGCACGCGAAGCAGGGCCACGTCGACCACACCGTCTACGACACCGGCTCGATCCAGCGCTTCCTCAACCGCCGCTTCGGGCTGGAGCCGCTGCCCGGCATCGTGCTGCGCGACAAGGCGATGCGCGACGCAGGCGGGCCGGCGCCGGGCGATCTCACCAATACGTTGCAGTTCACCTGACCGTCCCCAGAAACCGGTGCGTAGGTTTCAGCCGCGACCGTCGTGGCATCGCGGCTGAAGCCGCTCCTACAGCCGCTCCCGCACAGATCAACGCAGGAATCCGCCATGCGCGAGCTGTACCCCGAGATCGAACCCTTCCGCACGCACCGCCTCGCGGTGGATGCGCGCCATACCCTGCACGTGGAGGAATGCGGCGCGCCCGGCGCGTTGCCGGCGGTGTTCCTGCACGGCGGCCCCGGCGCGGGCATCGCGCCGTACCACCGCCGCTTCTTCGATCCGGCGCGCTGGCACGTGGTGCTGTTCGACCAGCGCGGCGCGGGACAGTCCACGCCGTTCGCCGACCTGGTCGACAACACCACGGCGCACCTCGTCGCCGACATCGAGGCGCTGCGCGAGGAGCTGGGCATCGAGCGCTGGGTGGTGTTCGGCGGCTCGTGGGGCTCCACGCTGGCTCTGGCGTACGCCGAGGCGCATCCGGAACGCGTGCTGGGGCTGGTGCTGCGCGGCATCTTCCTCGCGCGCGGCGAGGAGCTGCGCTGGTTCAACGAGGCGGACGGCGGTGCGCGCTTCATCTTCCCGGAGCGCTGGGCGCGCTTCCGCGATTTCATCCCGCACGCCGAACGCGGCAACATGATCGAGGCGTACTGGAGGCGGCTCGACGGCGCCGACGAAGCGCTGCGCCTCGCCGCCGCGCAGGCGTGGAGCGACTATGAAGGCGGCAGCACCACCCTGCTGCACGACCCCGACGCGCCCGGCGATTTTTCCGAACCGCACAAGGCCGTGAGCCTCGCGCGACTCGAGGCGCACTACTTCCGCCACGGCATGTTCCTCGAGCCGGACCAGTTGCTGCGCGACGTGGCGAGGATCCGCCGCATCCCCGCCACCATCGTGCACGGCCGCTATGACATCATCTGCCCGGTGAAGACGGCGCTCGACCTGCACGCGGCATGGCCGGAGGCGCAGCTGCGCATCGTGCTCGCCGGCCACAGCGCCGCCGACCCTGCCATCGTCGACGCCTTGGTCGAGGCCACCGACCAGCTGGCGGATCGCTACAGCTAGAGCCTGTTCCATATCTCCGCGTGGCCCGCGTCCCCGAGACTCCGGATTCACCTCTTGCGTCGCCCGCCACCGGCGTGCGCAGGCTTGCGGGCGCCGGCCGCCCCGTCGGCATCGCCACCGCCGGCCGCACCGCCGCCCAGTGGCTCCATCCATGTCAGCACGTCGGCGTAGGCGACGAAGTGCTGCAGGTAGCCGGGCGAGACTTCGCGCATCAGCGCCATGGCGCGATAGGTCAGCACGCTGGAATGCAGCGGGCCGGCGTCGGCGGACAGCGAATCCAGGCACTGGCGCAGCAGGCTGTCGATGCGGATGCGGCTCCACAGTTGGCGGAACTCATCCAGTACCGGCATGGGCGCGGTGTCGATGGCGGGCGCCTGCCCGCCGGGCTCACCGGCCTGCGCCACGGATGCGGGTTGCGGAGCGGCATCCCGTCGCGGCGCGCTGCCGAACTGCGCCAGGAGCTGCCTCAGCGGGCTTTCGTCCGCACCGCGCGGCGGCTTCGCCGCGGGTGGATCGGCGAGCAGGGCGGCATAGGCATCGGCCAGTTCCTGCAGGCGCCTGTCCAGCCGTCGCCGCACCGCGCCGTCGTGGCGCGCGGCACGTTGCGCCAGCGCAGCCATCCATGCGAAGCGCAACGGATCGACGCGGTCGGCGCCCTGCCGCCGCCAGGCATCGAGCCGCGCATGGGCGTCGCCCGGCTCAGCGCGCATCGGCCTTGCCGCCGTTCCGGTGGCGGGGGATCGGCGCGATCTCCACGCGGCGGTTCTTGGCGCGGCCGGCTGCGTCGTCATTGGAGCTGACCGGCTGCTCGGCGCCGAACGCGGCGGCGAACACCGCCGACGCCGGCACGCCGTCGGCGATCAGCGCGCGGGTGACGGTGAGCGCACGCGCGGCCGACAATTCCCAGTTGTCGGCGAAGCGGGCGTTGGCCGCACGCACCGGCTGGTTGTCGGTGAAGCCGCTGACCATCAGGATCTCGTCGCGCGCAGACAGGTAGTCGCGCAGCGGGCCGGCGATGCCCTGCAGCAGTTCGCGGCCCTCGGGCTGCAGCTGGTCGGAGTTGAGCGCGAACAGCACGCTGCCGCTGATGCCGATGCGGCCGTCGACCAGGGTCACGCGGCCGGCGGCCAGCGGCGCGGCCAGCGCCTGTTCCAGCGTCTTGAGGCGGGCGGCGGCGGCCTGGCGCTGCCTCACTTCCTCGTCCAGCCGGTGGTGCAGCAGCAGCTGGCTGCCGATGACCCCGGCCAGGATCAGCACGAACGCGCCCAGCAGCACCGACATCAGGTCGCCGAACGCGGCCCAGGTGGTGGCGGTGGATTCGGCGTCGAATTCGATCTCGTCGCTCATGCACCCACCAGGCCGGCGTTTTCGCGCGCACCGGCGAGTTGCTGCAGTTCGCCGATGATCTGCTTCTGCGAGAGCATGCTCAGCTCGATCACCTCGCGCGCCTGCGCCACGTAGTAGGCCAGTTGCTCGTCGCTGCGCGCCAGCGACTTGTCCAGCGCCGACTCGATGCCTTGCAGGCGCCCGTTCAGCGCCGCGGTGGACTGCCCGAACAGCTGCACCGCCGCGCCGAACGCCTCGCCCAGGCTGGCCACTTCCACGGCGCTGCCGGTGACGTGCGCGGCGGCCTCGTCGAGCTTGGCCCGCTCGTTTTCGACCTGCGCGGTGAAGCGGCTGCCGACGCGTTCCAGCAGGTCGGCGGAGGTGGACACCAGCGCGTCGATCGCGCTGCGCTGCTTGGTGGAGGCGTGGTTGACCGCATCGAGCAGGGTTTCCAGCGTGGCCAGCAGGCGGCCGCGCTCCTCCAGCATCGCGGTGTCGCGCACCATGCTGTCGGACAGCTTCTGCCGCAGCTCGGCCACCACTTCGGCGGCGGCGCGCGGCGCTTCCGAGGCGGTGGCGACCAGCCGCGAAATCCCGGCCAGGGTGTCGCGGGCCTGCGCCTGTGCCTGTTCGCTCATGCTCCGTGCGGTCTTCTCCAGCGTGGCGCAGACCTGCTGCTGATGCGCGGCGACCTGTGCGCTGCCGTGCTCCCAGCGCCGGCCGAACTCGTCGGTCAACGCGGCAAACGCATCGCGCCACTGCGCCAGGCGTTCGGCATCGCGTGCTTCCAGCGCGGACTGCAGCTCGCCGTGCGAGCGTTGCAGCGACTGGACCAGCGCGTCGCTGCGCGCGGCGAAGGTCGCCTGCAGTTCGCCCTGCGACTGCTGCAGGCTGCCGACCCATGCGCGCGCGTGCTGGTCGAAGCTGGCCGAGGCCGCCAGCAACGCCTGTTCGTTGCGCCGGGCCAGGGCGTCGTGCGCCTCGTGCTGGCGGGCGAGCGCGCTGTTCCACGCTTCGGCGGTGCGCGTGGCGTTGTCCTCCAGCCGTGCGGCCACGCCATCGACCAGTGCCGCCGAGCGCTGCTCGAAGGTGGCGGCGAACTGCTGCAGCGCCTGCCGCAGGCCGTCGGCCAGTGCCGCGTTGCCGCACTGTTGCTCGGCGACGGCGGCGTGCCAGCTGTCGCGGGCGGCGCCGGCCGCTTCCTGCACGGTGTCGTGGAGGCCATCGAGCTGCCTGCGCACGGCTTGCTCGATGGCCGTGTGCAGGCGACCGGACTGTTCGGCCAATCCCGCCATGGTGGTCTCCACCACCGGCTGCAACGCGGCGCCCACGGCGCCGGCCTGTTGGGCGATGCCGTCGTGCAGCGCCTGCTGCAGCGTCGTGGCCAGTCGGGTGTAGGCGGCCTCGGTGCGCTGGTGGAAGGCCTGCTGGTCGGCGTGCAGGCGTTCACCGGCGACCTGCTGCTGGCGTTCCAGCGTATCGGCCAGCGCCTGCAGGCGCTCCACCAGCACCGGCATCGACGCGTTCTGTGCCTGCAGCAGGCGGAACGTCTCGCGGCGCTGCACCGACGGCGCGAGGTGACCCAGGTGCGCGGCGATGCCGGCGTCCAGCTGCTGCACGGCCTGCGTGCGCTCGCGCCGCAGCAGCGCCGACAGCAGCCCAAGCGCCGCCGAGGTCGCCACGCCGGCGATCGACGTGCCGAAGGCGAAGCCCAGGCCCTTGACCGGCGCGGCCAGCGCGCCGCGGATGGCGTCCAGGTCGGTGGCGCTTTCCAGCGCCAGGCCGGTGCCGCGCAGGGTGGCCATCATGCCCAGCAGGGTGCCGAGCATGCCCAGCAGCACCAGCAGGCCCACCAGGTAGGGCGTCAGCGCCGGCGCGGGCAGGCCGGCGCGCTCGCCTTGGATGCGCAGGCGCACGCTGTTGCGCAGGCCCGGATGCAGGCGCCCGAGCCAGTCGCCCGGATCGTCGCCGGCCTGCCCGATGGACGGCAGCGCCCGTACCAGCGTGGCGGTGGCCTGGCCGTAGCGCAGCAGCTCGAACGCGCCGGCGAGGTAGCAGGCGGCGATCAAGGCGGCGACGGCGGCGGCCAGCGGGTGGTTGCCGAGGTAGCCGATGCCGACCCAGGCCACGGCCAGCAGGCCGGCCAGGAACACGACGGGAACGAGGGGATTTCTGGGCATGGGCGGTTACCGGTTGCGCAGCGCTGCAAGCAGGCCGTCGATGGGGTGGAAGCGGACCTCCAGTTCGGCCAGCAGCGCCATGCGCATGTCCTGGCGGAAGCGGGCCAGCCAGGGGCCGGCGGCGGGGGCATCGTGCGGCGCGTCGGCGCCGGCGGAGGGGGAGGCGCCGGCCACGCGCAGGCGCCGGTAGTGCAGGCCGAGCAGGCCGGGAACTCTGGCCAGCAGCATCTGCTCGCGCGGGCTGAGCACGGCTTCCATCACCGCATCCACCTCCGCCAGGCGCGCCTTGGCGGGCGATCGAGGGGCCAGCGCGTGGCGCAGGCGGCCGCGCAACTGGCCGGTGGCGGCCTGCATCGCACGCTGCACGGCCATGCAGTGCCGGCGATAGGGCTGGTAGTCGGCGTCGATGGCGGGGGCATCCTCGCGCGCCTGCGGGAGCGGCTCGATGTCGGCGTCGATGGCCTGCCGCAGCGCGTTGCGCACGCGCGTGCACTCGGCATCCTCGATCTCCGCACCGTCGCCGGCCGCGGGAAGGTCGCCATCCAGCGCGCGCGACAGGACGAGGGCGCGGTTCCAGTCGAACCAGTCGGCCAACCGCTCGGTCAGCACCGGCGGCGTCTGCGGCAGGTCGGTGTCGCCGAAGCGGGCCAGCAGGCGGATGAACGCCGGGCCCAGCACGGGCGCCCGTGTGGAAGCTTTCGCCATGAATCCAAAACACAAAAGGGGTCATTTTACACGGCGGCACGGATCACCCGCCCCGCACGCGATCGCGAGCGCCTGTTCGACATCTCCGCGCAGCCCGCGCCGGGCTGTCTGTCCGCGTCATCACCCGATGGGAGGGACGCCCACTTTCCGTTCTTCCCCGCCGCACGCGCAAAAAACGGATGGTGGGCCGCCTCGAGGGCGCCGACACTGCCGACTCCCCGCCACGGAGCCCGCCATGCTCACCCTGTTCGATTACCGTCCCTCGCAGAACGCCTGGAAAGTCCGCCAGCTGCTGCACCACCTGGGGCGCCCCCACCGCACCGAGCTGGTGAGCATCTTCGAAGGCGAGGGGCAGCGCGCGGACTACCTGCGCATCAGCCCCACCGGCACGGTGCCGGCCATCCGGCTGGACGACGGCCGCACGCTGGCCGAGTCCAACGCCATCCTGGCCTATCTTGCCGACGGCACGCCCTACTTGCCCGCGGACGCGTACGGCCGCGCCAAGGTGCAGCAATGGCTGCACTTCGAGCAGGAACGGGTCGAGTCGGTGATCGGCACGCTGCGCCACTGGACGCTCACCGGCAAACTTCCGCGCCGACCGCCCGCGCTGGTCGAAGTGAAGCGCGTCGCCGCGCTGCGCACGCTGGCGGTCCTCGAGCGCGAACTGGCCGCGCGGCCATTCATCGCAGGCGAGCGCTACACCATCGCCGACATCGCGGTATTCGCCTACGCCAGTCGCGCCGAAGAGGCCGGCCTGCCGCTGCAGCCGTACCCGCACGTTCGTGCATGGATTGCGCGGGTGGAGGCGCAACCCGGCTTCCTCGCCCGGATGCACCCGTACAGCGAGGATCCGCACAGCGGCGACGAGCTGCCCTGACCTGCGGCAGCGCGGATCGCGCGATCGGCGGCAACCAGGTTTCCGCAGCCGTCTCCCGGCTGCCGCCACGGCCCAGGCAAGACCCTCCGATGGCATACTCGCGGCTTTCCCGCATTCCCAGGAGCCGCTGCATGCGCCTGCTTCCCGTCCTCGCCCTCGGCGCCCTGGTGCTGCCGCTGGGCGCCCGCGCCGCCGACCCGCACTCCTACGCCCAGCCCGACCAGGTGGTGGTGACCCACCTCGACCTCGACCTGAAGATCGACTTTCCGCACAAGCAACTCGATGGCGTGGCCACGCTGAAGCTGGACTGGAAGAATCCGCAAGCCCCCGCGCTGGTGCTGGACACGCGCGCGCTGAGCATCGCCGCGGTGGACGCAGTCGGCGCGAACGGCAAGACGCAGGCATTGAAATACGCGCTCGCACCCGCCGACAGGGAGCTGGGCAGCAAACTCACCATCGAGGCGCCGCGGCATCCGGCGCAGGTGCGCATCACCTACGTCACCTCGCCCGCGGCCTCCGGCCTGCAGTGGCTGCCGCCCGCGCAGACGGCGGACAAGAAGCAGCCCTTCATGTTCTCGCAGTCCGAATCCATCCATGCGCGCTCCTGGGTGCCGCTGCAGGATTCGCCCGCGATCCGCTTCACCTACGATGCCCACGTCACCGCGCCGAAGGATGTGCGCGTGGTGATGAGCGCGCTGAACGACGCGAAGCATCCGCTGGACGGCGACTTCAGCTTCGACCAGCCGCACGCGATCCCGTCCTACCTGCTCGCGATCGCCGCGGGCGACATCGCGGTGAAGGAAACCGGGCCGCGCTCGGCGGTGTATGCCGAGCCTTCCGTGGTGGACAAGGCGGCGCGCGAGTTCGCCGATACCGAGAAGATGATAGCCACCGCCGAATCGCTGTACGGCCCCTACCGCTGGGGCCGCTACGACCTGCTGGTGCTGCCGCCGTCCTTCCCCTTCGGCGGCATGGAAAACCCCAACATGACCTTCGTGACGCCGACGATCATCGTGGGCGACAAGAGCCTGGTCAGCGTGATCTCGCACGAGCTGGCGCACTCGTGGTCCGGCAACCTGGTGACCAATGCCACGTGGCGCGACGGCTGGCTCAACGAAGGCTTCACCACCTACGTGCAGGGCCGCATCACCGAGGCGCTGTACGGCAAGCGCCAGGCCAGCGAGGAAGCGCTGCTCTCGGCGCGCGCGCTGGAGAAGTCGATCGGCCACATGCCCGCGAACTCGCAGAAGCTGGCACCCGAACCGCGCGGCGTGGGCGCCGATGACGCGCCCTCCGACGTCGCCTACGACAAGGGCTCCTGGTTCCTGCGCACGCTGGAGCAGAAGTTCGGCCGCGAGCATTTCGATGCCTGGCTCAAGAGCTACTTCGACCACTTCGCCTGGCACAGCATCACCACCGAGCAGATGCTGGCGTACCTCAAGCCCAACCTGATCGAGAAATACCCCGACAGGATGAGCTGGGACGAGGTGAAGCAGTGGGTCTACGGCCCCGGCATCCCGAAGGATGCGCCGCTGCCCGACTCGCCGCGCTTCGACATGATCGACAAGGAACGCGCGGCCTTCCTCGCCGGCAGCCTGCCCGCCGCGAAGCTGGACGCGAAGGACTGGAACACCCAGGAATGGATGTACTTCCTCGACCGCCTGCCCGACGTGCCCACGCTGGCGCAGGTGCAAGCCATCGATGCGGCCTGGCACCTCACCGGCACGCACAACGCCGAGATCGGCATGCGCTGGTACGTGCACGCCATCGCCGCCGGCGACCGGGCCGTGTGGCCTGCCGCCGCCGAGCACATGAGCCGCATCGGCCGGCTCTACCTCACCATACCGGTGTACCGCGCGTTCGCGGACACGCCGAAGGGCCTGGCCTATGCCGGGCAGGTCTACGCCAGGGCGAAGGACGGCTACCACCCGATGACGCAGCAGGCGGTGGAACGCTTGTTCGCGAAGGCGAAGGCAAAGCAGTCGGCTACGAAATGAAGCAACGTCCATCCCATTCCCAGCCGAGAGACATGCGCCGAACCTGAGCAGCCTCCTGCGCCGTCATGCCTGCGAAAGCGGGCATGACGGTGCCGCCAGATCTGGCGCACTACCCGCACGCAAGCAGGAAGGGAATCCCATCACCGCGAGATCCACACCCATGCCCAATACCAATGTCTCCGCCCGCCCGCTCTGGCAGCGCATGCTCATCCGCCGGCTGAAGTTCCTCGCCATCGTGGTCGTCGTGCTGGGCGTGCTACTGGGCGGCAGCTACCTGTTCGCGCCGCAGTGGCTGTTCCGCGCCGACATCGCGCGCGAGGCGATGGCCGCGCACCTGGAGAAGAAATCCGTGCCGGCCGGCGACACGCGCTGGTCGTACTACGAGGGCGGCGAAGGCCCCACCATCGTGCTGCTGCACGGCTTCGCCGACAGCAAGGAAGTGTGGCTGGAGATGGCCAAGCAGCTCACGCCGCACTTCCACCTGGTGATCCCCGACCTGCCGGGCTGGGGCGAGTCCTCGCGCGACATGGCCGCGAGCTACAACATCGACGCCCAGGCCGCCCGGCTGCAGAGCTTCGTGCAGACGCTGGGGCTGGGCCGCTTCCTGCTGGTCGGCCACTCGATGGGTGGCGCGATCGCCGGCACCTACGCCGCCGAGCACCCCGAGCACGTGGGCGAGCTGGCGCTGCTTGACGCGTTCGGGCTGAAGTTCAAGGAAAACGCCTTCGCCCGCGAGACGCTGGCGGGCAAGGACCCGTTCGTGTTCTCCGACCGCGCCGGCTTCTGGCGCAGCGCCGACCTGGTCTTCGACACGCGGCCGTCGATCCCCGGCCGCTTCGTCGACGTGCTGGTGGCGCGCAACGTGAAGGACCACGCCTTCATCGCCAAGGTGTTCAACGAACTGCTTGAACCCTCGCAATACCTCGCCGTGCAGAACCGCCTGGACAAGCTCACCATGCCGGTGCTGGGCCTGTGGTGCAAGGACGACAAGATCATCGACATCTCCGCCCTGGACAGCCTGCGCAACGGCCTCGCCCACGCCCCGGCGATCAGCACCAGCACGCTCAACGGCTGCGGCCACATGCCGGAACTCGAGAAGCCCGAGGAGACCGCGCGAATCCTCACCGCGTTCGCGCTGTCGCACTGAGCGCCGGCCCGGCGCGCTTCACAGCACGCCGGGAATCAGCGCCTTGGTGTGCCGCATGTAGGCCGCGTAGGCCGCGCCGAAGCGTTCGCGCATCCACGCTTCCTCGTGGCGCAGCTTGAACCAGAACGCCGCGGCGACCAGCGCCAGCGCCAGCAGTCCGCGCCACTCGCCGAGCACCAGCGCGGTGCCAAGCAGGCCCAGCAGCATGCCGGTGTAGATCGGGTGGCGCACCCAGCGATAGGGACCGACCACGACCAGTTCGTGGTCCTGCTTCAGCTGCACCGTGGCGCTCCAGTTGCGCCCGAGCACAACCCGCGCCCAGCAAGCGAACGCCAGCCCCAGCAGCAGCAGCGCGAGACCCAGCCACGCCCAGCCCTGCCACCACGGCAGGAAGCGCTGCCACAAACCGGCTGGACCCGGGCCGCCGTCATTGACGAACAGCAGCAGGAAAGCCACCAGCAGCGGGATCCGATACACCAGCAGTGATCCCAGGCTGTCCACCCGTGCGGCCGTCTTGTTGCCGAACGCGCCCACGAACCAGTACAGCAGCCAGGCCAGCCAGATCAGGGGAACGACAATGCCGAAGGGAAAGGACATGACGGCGACTCCCGCGAAGGCGATGCCGTCAGCATGCGCCGCCGCGATGCCATGATCGAGTGACGGTTGTCAGGCGGCTCGTATACCAACTGACCGCTTTCGACCGTGGATTCGACTGATCGATCGAATCGCCAGAACAGAGACGCAGCAGGGTAACGATGAAAGTCGTTGTCGCCCTGGCGACCGTTTCAATCCGCCACGTCGGCCACCAGCCGATCCAGCTCGGCCTTCAGCGTGGCGCCGTTGACGCGCAGCCAGTCGCGCTGCTCGCGCCAGTCGGGCAGCAGCTGGCCCACCTGCGCCCAGAAACGCGGCGCGTGGCTGCGCACCTTGAGGTGGCAAAGCTCGTGCACCAGCACGTAGCGCAGCGCGGCGGGCGGCGCCAGCGCCAGCGCCAGGTCGAGGTTGATGCGGTCGCGGGTGTCGAGGCTGCCCCACAGGCTCTTCATCGGCCGCACTTTCAGCGCAGTAGGCGCGAGGCCGAGTTGCGGCACGTAGAACGCCAGCCAGCGCGACACGTCGCGGCGGATCAGCGATTCGAAATGCGAAGCCAGCAGGCCGCGCGCCACCGGCAACGCACGCGTGTGCGGGCGCGGGAGCACCAGGGTGAGGCCCTCGGCGTGCGCCTCGATCTTCGGATAGGCGCCGTCGGCCCAGTCCAGCGTGGCCACCTCGCCGCGCAGCGGCAGCGTGGTGGCGTGGCCCACGCGCAACGGCGGCAGCGGCTTCACGATCAGGTTCAGCTCGTCGAGCTTCTGCTCCAGCCAGTCGGCGTGGTGGCGCAGGAAGGCGCTGACCTGGGCGGGATGGGTGCCGTCGGGATAGGTCACGCGCGCGCCCTTGGGCGTGACGGTGAGGCGCAGCCGCCGCGCACGCGGGTGGGCGGCCTTGAGCACGCGGATGGTGTTGCCGCCTGCGGTCGCCAGTTCCAGCCAGTCGCCTTCGAGATGCTGCGCCATGAGCCTGCTGCCTGTACGTCCGGCGCGCCGCGAAGGGCGGGCCGGGCAGGCAGTATGTGGGGAGAACCGGGTTCGGGCGCAAGGGGCGGCAGTCACGCTTTCCGGAAAGCCTGATCTGGCGCCAATCTCACCCTTCGCTGGGACGAGGCAGGCCGAACCATTCCTCCAGCTTGGCCAGCAGCCGCTCCAGTTCCAGCGTGAGCAGGGCGAAGCCGGCATCCGCCTCGGCGGCGGCGTCCTCGTGGCTGTCACCCAATTCGTCCATCACCACGTCGAGGAATTTCAGCTTGCGCACGATCAGGTCCTCGCCCAGCACGAAGCTCATGCGGTCGTCGAACACCAGGCCGAGCTGGAACACCTGCTTGCCGTTGCGCAGGTGCTCCTTCACCTCTTCCGCATCGAGATCCTGGCGACGGCACTTGGCGATCGCGCCGGTGGCGGTGGCCGGATCGCGCAGTTCCACTTCGTCGCCCAGCGCGAGGCCGGCGGGCAGGGTGCCGTTGGCGAGCCAGTCGGTCATCAGCACGCGCGGGCCTTCCTCCGGCGCCAGCGGCACCGCGGGGAAACTGCCCAGCGCTTCGCGGATCTGGGTCAGCGCGTTCTCCGCCGACTTGCGGCTGGAGGTGTCCAGCACCAGCCAGCCGTGCTTGGTATCGACGTAGGCGGACATCCGCGAGTTGCGCACGAAGGCGCGCGGCAGCAGTTCGGTGAGCAGGTCTTCCTTCAGCCGCTTGCGCTCGCGCCCGCCCACCTTGCGGCCTTCCTCCTCAGCGATCTTGCGTACCTTGCGCTGCAGCTCGTCGTTGACCACCGCGGCGGGCAGCAGCTTGTCCTCGCCGCCCACGGTGACCATGGTGCAGTGCTTCACCACGTGGGTGAGCGGCGCGTCGTCGCCGCGGCCCACCGGCGGCACGAAGCCCTTGGTGAACATCTCCAGCGGGCCGCAGGGACGCAGGCGGTGCTCGCCCAGGGCCTCGTCGAGGCGCTTCAGGTCGTCGGCGACGGCGGGGGAAAAACGGAACAGGGTAAGGTTGCGGAAGAACATTGGGTTTCCATGCAGATGCGAAGGCCGCCTTGCGGCGGCCGCATGCCAGACCTGGTGGTGACGTCATTCCCGCGCAAGCGGGAATCCATCTGATGCTCGACGAGGATCAACATGGATGCCCGCATTCGCGGGCATGACGCCCCGGATTGTCCAGGTCTCGCAGTACTCGACGAGGGTCAACGACAAACGGCCGCGACGGCCTTGGTCACGTAATCGATATTGCCGGTGTTGAGCGCGGCCACGCAAATGCGGCCGCTGGAGAGCGCGTAGATCGCGAACTCCCCGCGCAGGCGATCCACCTGCGCCTTGCTGAGGCCCGAGTAGGAGAACATGCCCGCCTGCCTGTTGATGAAGCCGAAGTCCGGCGCACCCAGCGCGGCGAGCTTGTCCACGAAGGCCGCGCGCATCGCATGGATGCGGCCGCGCATCGCGCCCAGCTCCTGCTCCCACAGCGCCCGCAGCTCGGCGCTTTCCAGCACGCCCGCCACCAGCTTGCCGCCATGCGTGGCGGGGCTGGAGTAGTTCGCGCGGATGGTGGTCTTGATGCGCGACAGCAGGCGCGCGGCCTCGTCGCGGTCGGCGCCCACGAAGCTCAGCGCGCCCACGCGTTCGCCGTACAGCGAGAACGACTTGGAGTAGGAGTTCGCCACCACGAAGGCGGGAATGCCCGAGTCGGCCAGCAGGCGCACCGCGGTGGCGTCCGCGGCGGCGTCCTTGTCGAAGCCCTGGTAGGCCATGTCGACGAAGGGCAGCAGGCCGCGGTCCTTCAGCAGCGCCGCCACCTGCGCCCACTGCGCGGCGTCCAGGTCCACGCCGGTGGGGTTGTGGCAGCAGGCGTGCAGCAGCACCACGGTGCCGGGTTCCAGCTTGCCGAGGTCTTCCAGCATGCCGGTGAAGTCGAGACCGTGGCTGGCGTCGTCGTAGTAGCGGTAGTCGACCAGCTGGAAGCCGGCGGTGCGGAACACCACGTGGTGGTTGCCCCAGCTGGGGTTGCTGATCGCCAGCTTCGCGTTCGCGCCCAGCACCTGCTTCAGCAGGTCGGCCCCCACGCGCAGCGCGCCGCTGCCGCCGATGGTCTGCGCGGTGGCCACGCGGCCCGCTTCGAGGATGGGCGCGCCCTCGCCGAACAGCAGCTTCTGCGTGGCGCGGTTGTACGCGGGCAGGCCGTCGATCGGCAGGTAGCCGCGCGGCAGGTTGTCGCGCGCCAGCGCCTGCTCCACCCGGCGCACCGCATCCAGCACCGGCACCCTGCCCTGCTCGTCCACGTAGATGCCCACGCCCAGGTTCACCTTCTCCGTGCGCGGATCGGCGAGGTAGGTTTCGGTGAGGCCGAGGATGGGGTCGCCCGGGGCCATTTCAACGGAAGCAAAGATGGACACGTTATTCCTCGATGATCTTTATATGGAAGTATGGACGTCCAATCGGACGAATGCCCATGATCTCAGATTTCGCCAGCGGCCGCCGACAGCCCCTCGAAATCGAACAGCTTGCGGTCGGCCAGCTGCGACGGCGCCACGTTGCCCAGCGCGCGGAACATCGTCTCGCTGCGCCCGGGGTGCTCGCGCTCCCAGTCGTCCAGCATGCGCCGCACCTGCTTGCGCTGCAGGTTTTCCTGCGAGCCGCACAGGTTGCAGGGGATGATGGGGAACTCGCGCAGCGCCGCGTATTCGGCGATCTCGCTCTCGCGGCAGTAGGCCAATGGACGGATCACCACGTGGCGGCCGTCGTCCGAGCGCAGCTTGGGCGGCATCGCCTTCAGGCTGGCCTGGTGGAACAGGTTGAGGAAGAAGGTGGCGAGGATGTCGTCGCGGTGGTGGCCCAGCGCGATCTTGCTGATGCCGTTCGCCGCCGCCCAGGTGTACAGCGCGCCGCGCCGCAGCCGCGAGCACAGGCTGCACATGGTCTTGCCCTCCGGGATCACCCGGGTCACCGTGCTGTAGGTGTCCTGCTCGATGACGTGGAACGGCACGCCGCGCGAACGCAGGTATTCCGGCAGCACTTGCTCCGGAAAACCCGGCTGCTTCTGGTCCAGGTTCACCGCGATCAGCTCGAAGCGCACCGGCGCCTTCGCCTGCAGCTGCAGCAGCAGGTCCAGCAGGGTGTAGGAATCCTTGCCGCCGGACAGGCACACCATCACCTTGTCGCCGTCCTCGATCATGCGGAAATCCGTGATCGCCTTGCCGGCCTGGTGGCGCAGCCGCGTGGCGAGGCGCTCGACCTCGGCGGCAGGCGTGGGAACGGTTTCGGGCAGCGCGGACATGGCGGACTTCGGGGCGGCGGAACGCCTATTGTACCCGCCCGCTCCACCCGCTTCCGGCGGCGCTACACTACAAGGCATCGTCCGCACCGCCGCACACCGCCATGCAGGTACAGGATCACGCCGAAACCGCCCAGTTGCTCGCCGAACTCCGGCTGGAGCACCGCGACCTCGATGCCGCGATCAACCAGCTGGCGAGCGCGATCGGCCGCGACGAGCTGCAGCTCACCCGCCTGAAGAAGCGCAAGCTGCTGCTGAAGGACCACATCGCGCGGCTGGAAAGCAAGCTGATCCCCGACCTCGACGCCTGAACGTCCCCTGCCGATGCCTTTCGCCGCCCCGATCCTGCTGCGCGACGCCCATGTCGCGCTGGAACCGCTGAGCCTCGACCACGCCCCCGCGCTGGAGGTGGCCGCCGCCGACGGCGAGCTGTGGAAACTGTGGTTCACCAGCGCCCCCGCGCCCGGCCAGGCCCGCACCTACGTGGAAAAGGCGCTGGCCGGCCAGCGCGACGGCACCATGCTGCCGTTCGCGGTGCGCGAGCTGGGCAGCGGCGAGATCGTCGGCAGCACCCGCTATTACGACCTCACGCCCGAACTGCCACGCGTGGCGATCGGCTACACCTGGTATGCCAGGCGCTGGCAGAAGAGCCACCTCAACACCGCCTGCAAGCGCCTGCTGCTCGCGCACGCGTTCGACGCGTTGGGCTGCGTGGCCGTGGTGCTGCACACCGACCACCGCAACCTCGACTCGCAACGCGCGATCGAACGCCTGGGCGCGCACCGCGACGGCGTGCTGCGCGCCGACAGGCGCCGCCCCGACGGCAGCCTGCGCGACACCGTGTGCTACTCGATCCTCGATCGCGAATGGCAGGACATCAGCCGCTGGCTGGAACTGCGCCTGCAGCGCCTGACTGCCTGAATCACAGCAGCCAGTTGACCAGCCGGTCGAGCCGCACCCGGCTCAGCCGGCGCAGCAGGCGCCGCACTTCCGGCGGGTAATGCCGCGGGCTTTCCAGTGCGCGGTAGTCGGCCAGCCGCGTGGCATGCCGGCGCAGCTCCGCCCACTCGGCCTCGTGCATCGCGTGCAGGTGCCGCGCGGGGTCGCGCAGCAGCAGGCCGTTCTCCAGGTCCAGCGCCCACGCGCGCGGGTTGAGGTTGTGGCCGGTGACGAGGGCGGCGTGGTCGTCCACCAGCAGGCCCTTCAGGTGATAGCTGTTGCCGCCGTCGCGCCACAGCCACAGGTTGAGCTGGCCGCTGGCGATCTGGCGGGCATGCGCACGGGCGAAGCGGCGCAGGTTGTTCTCGTACAGGTACGGCAGCAGGCCGATCGTGGTGAACGGCTGGCCCGGCGGGATGTAGAAGTCGTTGGCGGTCTTGTCGCCCACCATGATGTCGATGCGGCAACCGCGGCGCAGCGCCTGGCCGACCGCCGCACGCACCGGCCGCGGCAGGTTGAAGTACGGCGTGAGCAGCACCACCCGCTCGCGCGCCTCCCGCAGCAGCGCCAGCACGGCGTCGTTGAGCGCATTGCCGTTGCGGCCCAGGCCCAGCAGCGGCGTTACCGCCACCTCGTCGGCCTGCGGTGTTTCATCCGGCACGACGTAGCTGGCGGACTGCAGCGACTGGCGCAGCTCGCGGATCGCCGGCTGCAGCGTGCGGGTGGCGGGGGCCTCCGGCAGATCAAGCCGCGGCACGGCCGCGTTGCCGGCGAAGTGGCGCTCGACGAAACCGGCCAGCGCGTCGGCCAGCCCGCGATGGCGCAGCAGGTGGTAGCGGTCCAGCCGGTAGCGGCCATGCCGCGCGAGGTAGACGTCGTTGAGGCTGGCGCCGGTGTACAGCACGCTGTCGTCGATCACCCAGCCCTTCAGGTGCAGCACGCCCAGCAACTCGCGGTTCTGCACCGGCACGCCGTGAATCTCCACGCCCTCGCCCAGTCGGCGTGCGTACTCGCGGTACATGCCCGCGTTGCCCTCGCTCTGCCGCTGGCCGATCAGGCCGCGGCGGGCGCGATGCCAGTCCACGTACAGCGTGATCCGCAACGCCGGGTGCCGCGCCCTGGCCGCGTACAGCGCGTCGAGCACCTCACGGCCGCCGTCGTCGTCCTGCAGGTACAGCGCCACGATCACGATGCGCTGCTCGGCTTGCGCAATCAGCTGCAGCAGGGTCTGGCGGAATGCGGCGGGATCGGGCAAGGCCGTGATGGCGCCGGCCGGCACGGAAAAAGCGGGCAGCCGGTTGGCGGCATCGCGACGACGCGGCAACAGGCGGCGCGCCAGGCGGCCCGGGGCATTCAGCAAGCGGTTCATGGCGGCGATGATGGCAAACCCGGCACGGGCTTGCCTACCCGCGGCGGTTGCGGAACGAGCCGCAACACCCGGTCATTTGGCGCCGGCCGCCGGCGCTTCGTCGTCCTTGAAGCCGCCCCCCAGCGCTTCGACCATGCGCACCGCCAGTTCGGCCTGGCGGCTCTGCAGCACGGCCTCGTTCTGTTCGGCCGCGAGCAGCATGCGGCGGGCGACCAGGGTGTTCAACTCCGTACCCAGCCCGGCCCTGTAGCCGATCTGCGCGTTGTCGCAGGTGCGTTGCGCGTTGTGCAGCACGTCCTGCTGCGTGTGCAGCTGGCTTTGCACGGCGCGCGACAGGCTGAGCAGGTCGGCCATCTGGTTCACCGCGCGCACCAGCGTCTGGTTGTAGCTGGCCACCGTCTCGTCGTACAGCGCATCGCGCGCGTTGAGGCCGGCACGCAGGCGCTTGCCGTCGAACAGCGGCAGCGACAGCGCAGGCCCGACGCTGTAGGTGCGCGCAGGCAGCTGGAACAGCGGCACGTTGTCGCCCAGCGCGAGGAAGCCGGCCATCGCGCTGATGCCGAGGTCGGGCATGAACCGCGACTTGGCCGCCTTGATGTCCTGCGCGGCGGCTTCCACGCGCCAGCGTGCGGCGACGAGGTCGGGGCGGCGGCCCAGCAGGTTGACCGTGAGGTCGGGCGGCACCGCCAGCGACACCGGCCTGGGCTCGGTCGGCGGCGCGATCTGCAGGCCGCGGTCCGGGCCCTTGCCCAGCAGCACGGCGAGGCTGATGCGCGCGCTGTCGATGGCCGCATCGGCGGCGACCAGGTGCTGGTGCGCAATGCCGGCTTCAGTGCGCGCCTGCAACAGGTTGTCGGGCAGGCCCAGGCCGCTGGCGACGAGGGTGCGGGTGAGCACGGCGATGCGATCCGCGCGCTCGACGTCGCGCTGCGCGATGTCGCGCAACACGAAAGCCTGGCGCAGCTGGATCCAGGCCAGCGCCACGTCCGCCGACAGCTGGATGCGCGCGGCGCGGCGATCCACTTCCGCGGCGCGGCTGCGGCCGAGCGCGGCCTCCCAGGCGGCGCGCTGGCCGCCCCACAGGTCGACGTTCCACGAGAAGTCGACGCCGGCGCTCTGCATCCAGGCGAACGTGCCCACGGCCTCCGGCAGCACCAGGCCGACTTCCTTCTCGGAAAGCCGCGCGCCGGTGCCGGCGTAGCTGGCTTCCACGCTGGGCTCGCGTGCGGCGTCGAGTGACTGCGCCTCGGATTGCGCCAGCCGCGCGCGCGCATCGGCCACGGCAAGGCCGGGGTTGTCGCGCAATGCTTCGGCGATCAGCGCATCGAGCTGCGCGTCGCCCAGCGCATGCCACCAGTCCTGCTGCGGCCAGGCGGCGGGACTGACCGGCGCGCCGGCGAGGCTTCGCTGCGTCCGCAAGCTGTCCGGCGGGATTTCATGGCCCGCGGGATGCAGGCCACGGGTGGACGCGCAGGCGGCCAGCGCCAGCGCCGATGCAGCGATCGCGAGCGTCCGCGCAATGCGTGTCATGGCTGCGCCTGCCGCGGGGCGCGGGCATCGTCGTCGCGCGGATGCACTTCGATGGTCGCGGTCATGCCCGCGACCAGCACGCTGCCGGCAGGCATCCGGCTCGGGTCGATGTCGATGCGCACCGGGATGCGCTGGGCCAGGCGCACCCAGTTGAAGGTGGGGTTGACGTTGGCCAGCTGCTCGGGGCTGCCGGGGTTGTCGCGGTCGGCGATGCCGCGCGCGATGCTGTCGATGCGGCCCTTGAGGTGGACGCCGCCGGCCATCAGGCGCACGTCCACCGGATCGCCCACGTGCAGCTGCGGCAGCTTGGTTTCCTCGAAATAGCCGTAGAGGTAGTAGCTGTGGCTGTCCACCAGCGCCAGCCGCGGCGCGCCCGCGCTGGCGTAGTCGCCCACGCGCACCTGCACGTTGGTGGCGTAGCCGTCCACCGGCGCGCGCACCCGGGTGCGTTCGAGATTGAGCTCGGCGTTCTGCACCGCCACCCGCGCCTGCGCCTGCGCCGACAGCGCCTGGTCATGCGCCGCCTGCGCCTGCTTCAGCGCGGCCTCGGACTGGTGCCATGCCGCCTCCGCCGCCTCCGCGGTGGCGACCGCGTTGTCACGCGCCTCGCTGGACACCACGCTGCCTGTCGGCACCTGCATGCGCCGCTTCGCCTGCGCGCGGTACATCGCATAGTCGGTCCTGCGCGCCGCCACGGCGGCGGTGGCCGCCACGATGTTGGCATCGGCCGCATGCACGCCGGCCCCGGCCGCGGCCAGGTTGGCGCGGGCCTGGTCCAGCGCCAGCCGGTAGCGCGAAGGATCGATCACCAGCAGCACGTCGCCGCGATGCACGAACTGGTTGTCGTGCACCGGCACCGCGGTGACCAGGCCGGACACGTCCGGCGCGATCCGCACCACGTCGGCGCGCACGCGGCCGTCGCGGGTCCACGGCGAATACAGGTAGTGCTTCCACAGCGCGTGGCCGAGCACGGCGGCGATCACCACCACCACGGCGGTGAACAGCAGGCGCAACAGCGATGACTTGTTCATGGCGATATCTGGGTCAATGGAGCAGCAGCAGGCCGGTGAGGCCGAACAGGCAGGCGAACAGGGCGAGGCGGAACAGCGGCGGGTGCCAGACGTAGCGGTACAGGCCATAGCGGCCGATCAGCACGTCCACCAGCACCATCAGCAGCAGGCAGCCGAGGAAGATCGGCAGCAGGCCGGGCACCAGCACGCCGCAGATGGCGATCTCACGTGGCACGGGCGGGTTCCATGGTGGGCATCCAGGTGGCCAGCGGAGACTCGTCGTCGCGCAGCGCACCCAGCAATTGATACAGCCGCGGGCGCAACGCGGGCGCGGCGGCGCAGGCCTCGATCGCGTCGCGCACGGCGTCCTCGGCCTGCTGCCGGCGCACCGCGTCGGGGCGGCGGTACAGCTGCGCCACCGCCTGCACCGCACGATCCACCGCCTCGTGCACCTCGACCGCGAAGCGGCCGGCGCGCAACTGCTGGCGCAGCTCGATCAATGCGCGCCCGCTCTCGTGCACCGCCAATGCCCAGGCCAGCAGCTCGCGCGACTCGCGGCTGCCCGGGCGGGTATGCACGATCGCCTGGTGGAACAGGTCGCGGCTCTCGCTCTCGAAGCGCCACGGCAAGCCTTCCAGCGGCGCGCCGGCGGCCTCGACCACCTGCTCGCGCAGGCGCCGGAACTGCCGCCGGCGCTGCCAGCCGCTGCCGGTGACGCGCGGCACGAACACGAAGGACACCGCCGCCAGCGCCACGCCGGCCAGCTGCGCGATGGCGTCGTTGAACGCATGCGCGGGGTCGTACACCATCGGGTTCTTCAGCGCGAGGATGTAGACGATGCCGATCGCGTAGCCGCCGCCGATGTTGCCGAGTTCGGGGTGGGCATTGAGCCATGGCCCGGCCAGCAGCAGCGGCAGGGTCGCCGCGATCAGCATCGCGAAACCGTCGCTGCCCGGCAGCAGCACGCAGGCCGTGAACAGGCCGGCCAGCATGCCCAGGGCATAGCCGGCCAGCATGCTGAAGGCGGAGGCGAGCGGATTCGGTGTCGCCGCGAACAGGCCGCTGAAGATGGTGGCCAGCAGCATCGCGCTGGCACCGAAGGTCCAGCCGCTGGCGATCCAGAACGTGCTCAATGCGGCCATGGTGAGGAAGGTGCGCAGCACCGCCACCATGGCGCCGGTGGCGTCGTTGCCGCGGCGGAAATGCACGCGCTCCACGTCGCCGCGTTGCACGTGGCCGCGCAGCGCCAGCTCCACCTCGACGTAGCCGCACAGCTCGTCGAGAAAACGCCCGAGCACGGTGGCGCCGGTGTCGAAGGCCAGTTGCGCGCGCCCCGGCGCCAAGCCCGCGTGCAATTCCGCCTCCAGCGCCGGCAGGCGCTGCGCGCACTCGCGCAGGCGCGGCGCCAGCACGGCCGGATCGTGCAGCTCGGCGGGCGCCGTGGTCAGCGCCGCGCCGATCGGGCGGTACAAGGCGATCAGCGCGGCCACCTCGGCGTCGCGGCCCTCGCGCTGCAGCCGGTTGATCAGATGGTGCAGCGACTGGAAGCTGGTCGCCGCCGCCATGTTGTGCTGGTTGAGCAGGCGCATGCGGGTGCTGCGCGCGCGGATCTCCGGGTCCTCGAAGATCACCGAGGCACGCTGGTTCTCCAGCTCCACCGCGGCACGCACGAAGCGCAGGTGCGCCTGCTCCATCTCGGCGCGGGGGATGCTGCCGCCGGTCGAGCCGCGCACGAAGTCGATGAAGTGCGCGAAGTGCTCGCGCGCGGTCTTCCGCAGCACCATGCGCAGGCGCTCGGGAAACACCAGGTCGCTGACCACGCCGGCCACCACCAGGCCCAGCATCACCTCGCTCACGCGCATCAGCGCCGAATCGAACACGCCCAGCGGGTTGCCGACCGCCGGCAGCGCCACGATCGCGGCGGTGTAGCCGGCCAGCACGAAACCGTAGGCCATGAAGTTGCGGTACAGCGTGGCGCCGCCCGCGCACAGGCCCACCCACAGCGACATGCACAGCAGGAACAGCACGCGCTGCTGCGGGAACACGCACAGCAGCGCCAGCCCGAACGTGCTGCCGCACAGCGTGCCGATCGCGCGGTAGAAGCTCTTCGCCCGCACCATGCCGCTGTGCGGGTGCATCACGATGCCCACCGTGATCATCGCGGTGGCCGGCTGCTCCAGCCGCAACCACATCGCCAGCCACGCCGCGAGGTACAACGCCAGCAGCGTCTTGAACACGAACAGCCAGGTGCGGCCTTCGCCGGCAAAGGCCTCCGCCAGCGCCGGCCAGCGGCGCGCCGCCAGCCCCGTCTTCGTCGATGCCGCGGACATCGCTCAGCCCTGCTCCAGCTGGTCCAGGAATTTCTTGAGCAGGCGTTCCAGCTGTGCCGTCTCGGCGGCCTTCAGGCCGGCGGTCTGGCGCTCCAGCAGCGCGCAGATCGCGGGCATGAAGTCGTCGATCATCGCCAGCCCCCGCCGGCTCAGGCTCAGGCTGACCTTGCGCCGGTCCTCGTCGCTCGCGGTGCGCTCGATCAGTCCCTTGTCGCACAGGCTGTCCGCAAGCCGCGTGATGTTGGCCGACTTCTCACCCGCCGCCTCGGCCAGCTGCGAGGGATTCAGCGCGTAGCCCTCGGTGCCGTACAGCATCATCAGGATGTTGTACTCCGGATGGCTGATGCCCCAGGGCTTCAGCAGCGCATTGGCGTCGTCGTGCACGCGCTTGTGGAGGTGCTTGATCAGGCGCACCAGCACCGCCGGCTGGCGCGGGAACGCGGGCTGGCGGCGGCAGGTGACGGCGAGGCGCTGTTCGGTGGGGGCGAAGCTGCTCATGGCAGGGGGCGGCCTTTAATGTCTTCGTATATATTTCATATATGAAATATATGGATGTGAATTTTATGCTCAGGATGGACGGCCTGCAAGTACCCCTGCCGACCTTCACTTCCACACCCGCGCGACCGGCGCCATGATGACCGCCGGTTCGACACGCCAACGGCGGGCCCGCGCCATCCGCGCCGATCCGCCCACACACGGAGGGGACGCGATGAAACGCTGGTTGCTCCTTGGTTTTTCCGGCCTGCTGCTGGGCGCCGCCGCCGGCGCGATGGCCGACGAAGGCATGTGGACGCTGGACCATCTGCCGGTGAAACAGCTGCAGCAGCGCTACGGTTTCACGCCCACGCCGCAATGGATCGACCTGGTCCAGCATGCGGCGGTGCGGCTGGCCGAGGGCTGCTCCGGCTCGTTCGTCTCCGCCGACGGCCTGGTGATGACCAACCACCACTGCGCCAACGCCTGCCTGTCCCAGCTCTCCGGCAGCGGCCACAACTACATGGCCGACGGCTACGTGGCGATGAAGCAGCAGGACGAGCCGAAGTGCCCCGACGTGGAGCTCAACCAGCTGGAGTCGATCACCGACGTCACCGCCCAGGTGAACGCGGCGACCAGCGGCAAGCAAGGCGCCGGGCGCATCAAGGCCGAGCGCGCAGTGAGCAGCAAGCTGGAGGAAGGCTGCGTCGGCGGCGACGCGAAGACCTGGCGCTGCGACGTGATCTCGCTGTACCACGGCGGCCGCTACGCGCTGTACAAGTACCGCCGCTACCAGGACGTGCGCCTGGTGTTCGCGCCCGAGCAGGGCATCGCCTTCTTCGGCGGCGACCCGGACAATTTCAACTTCCCGCGCTACGACCTCGACGTCACCTTCTTCCGCGCCTACGTCGACGGCAAGCCGGCGAAGACGCCGCAGTTCTTCAAGTTCGACGCGCACGGCCCGAAGGCCGCCGAGTTGAGCTTCGTGGTGGGCAATCCCGGCTCCACCCAGCGCCAGACGCCATGGATCCAGTTGTCGGCCATGCGCGACGACATGCTGATCCCGTTCTACGGCTACCTGTCCGACCTGCGCGGCGTGCTGTGGCAGTACGGCCGCGCCGGCGCGCAACAGGCCAAGGAAGCGCAGGACATGCAGTTCGGCATCGAGAACACGCTGAAGGTGTTCAAGGGCTGGCTGGAAACGCTCACCAGCGAGAGCTTCATCACGCAGAAGCAGAAGGACGACGCCGCGCTGCGCGACTGGATCGCCGCCGACCCGGCCCGCCGCGCGAGGTACGGCGACCCGTGGGCGGAGCTGGCCAAGGCCCAGCAACGCGGCAAGGAACTGCAGGACCGCTACATGATGATCGCGGGCGGCCGCGGCTTCGGCGTGGGCACCCAGCTGTTCGCCGACGCGATGACCCTGGTGCGCGGCGCGGCGCAGCGCGCCAAGCCCGACGCCGAGCGCCTGCCGCAGTTCCGCAACGCCAACCTGCCCGCAGTGGAACAGTCGCTGGAGGCGAAGGTGCCGGTGTACCCGGAGTACGAGCGCACCATGATGGCGTGGTCGATGGAGAAGATGCGCCAGATCCTCGGCGCCGACAATGCCTTCGTGCACCAGACGCTGGGCAGGCAATCACCGGACGAACTGGCCGCCAGGCTGGTGAACGGCACGAAACTGGCCGACCCGGCGGTGCGCAAGCAGTTGTGGGACGGCGGCGAGAAGGCGATCGAGGCCTCCACCGATCCGATGATCGCGTTCGTGCGCGGGATCGAGCCCACCGCGACGAAGCTGCGCAAGCAGTACGAGGACGAGGTGCAGGCGCCCACCACCAGGGCCGACGAGGCGATCGCCCAGGCCCGCTTCGCGCGCGAAGGCACCAGCAGCTACCCCGACGCCACCTTCACCCTGCGCCTGTCCTACGGCAAGGTGGTCGGCTGGAAGGAGGGCGACCACCAGGTGCCGCCGTTCACCGACTTCGCCGGCGCCTACAACCGCGCCACCGGCGCCGATCCGTTCAAGCTGCCGGACAGCTGGATCAAGGCGAAGGGTTCGCTGGACCTCTCCACGCCGTTCGACTTCGTCACCGACAACGACATCATCGGCGGCAACTCGGGCAGCCCGGTGATCGACCGCGACGGCCACGCGATCGGCCTGATCTTCGACGGCAACATCCACTCCATCGGCGGCGACTTCACCTACGACGGCGGCAACAACCGCGCGGTGGCGGTGGATACCGCCGCGCTGATGGAAGCGGTGCGCAAGGTCTACAAGCTGCCGCGGCTGGCCGACGAGCTGGCCAGCGGGCATCTCTGATCCGTGCACCGGTCCGAAGACGTCTTTGCGATCATCCCTGATCGCGAAGATCAAACAGGCGGCCATCCATGGCCACACTGCGGGAAACCTTTGCGATCATCCCTGATCGCGGAGATCAAACGGGCGGCCATCCATGGCCGCACTGCGGGAAACTTTTGCGATCATCCCTGATCGCGGAGATCAAACGGGCGGCCATCCATGGCCGCACTCTTCAATTAACGCGAAGGGCGCCATCGGCGCCCTTCGTTCTTTCCTGCTGGGTCGAGGCCAAGTTCTCAGTTGCCCTTGACCGGGAAGGTCTGCGTGCCGCCGCTGGCGGATGGCTGGGGCTGGCCCGGCGCGGTGGCGGGCTGGATGACGCGCGAGCCGCACTGGTACGCGCCCCACGGCTGCGAGCCGTCGCTGGGCTCGGCCAGCGGCTTGATGGTGTCGGCGTGCATGGTGGCGGCCTCGTTGCGCGCCATCACCTGCAGTTCGTCGCGCACCTTGATGTCGTTGCGGTCCACCGGGCCCACGTGATCCATCACCGAGACCGTGATCTTGCCCAGGTCGTGGCAGCCGGAAACATCGCCGTTCCACGCCGTGCGCACGTTCTGCGACGCCGGGGTGGGATTGATGCCCCACGTGCAGGCGCCCAGCAGCAGGGTGGGAACGAGCAGCAGCACGGTCTTGCGCATGGACGACTCCGGATCGGAATGAAGGACGGCCGGGCGGCTAACCACCCGGCCGTCATGCTAACGCGCGGCGCCCGGCCGCGTCCTGTACGGCGACTTACTTCGCCACCGGCTTGCCGTCGGCGTCGATCACCTGCACTTCGCCCAGGTTCAGCGCGCGCACCGGCGCCTCGATCTGCTTGAGGTCGCCCACGATCACCCAGGTCATCGCCGCGGGCTGCACGATCTCCCTGATCGCGGCCTCGGCTTCCGCCGACGTGATCGCCTCCAGCTTCGGCTTCAGCGTCTGCACGTAGTCATCGGGACGGCCGTACTCGACGATGCCGTCCATCGCGCCCAGCACCGCGCCGGTGGTCTCGTAGCTGCCCGGCAATGCGCGGATGCGCTGGTCCTTGATCTTCGCGATCTCGGCGGCGGTCAGCGGCTTGTCGCCGACCACCGCGCGCGCCTCCTTCAGCACTTCCGCGGCGGACGGCGCGGTCTTGTCGGTCTGCACCGGCGCGTAGAACAGCATCGGCCGCTGGCCCTGGGCATCCATCAGGAAGCTCTGCGCGCCGTAGGCCCAGCGCTTGTCCTCGCGCAGGTTCATGTTGAGGCGCGAGGTGAAGGTGCCGCCGAACGCGCCGTTCGCCACCTGGATCGCCAGATTGTCCGGGGCACGCGTGGACGGCGCGAGCAGGCCGGCCATGATCAGCGACTGCGGCGCGTCGGGCCGGTCGATCAGGAACACCCGCGGCTTCGGCTGCGCCGCGACTTGCGCGATGTTCTTGTGCGGCACCGCGGTGGCCGGAGCTTTCCAGTCGCCGAAGGCGGCGTTCAACTCGGGAATGATCCTGTCCAGCGTGGTATCGCCGGCGACGAGGATCTTCACGTTGTCCGGGCGCAGCCAGTTCTGCTGGAACGCGCGCAGGTCGGCGGCGGTGAGCGCCTTGATGCTGGCCTCGGTGCCGCTGCCGGTGAACGGGATGCCGTAGGCGTGGTCGGCGCCGTACAGCAGCGGCGGCAGGGTGCGCAGCGCGAGGCCCACCGGCTGGGTCTTCTCCTGCGCGATGTCGGCCAGCCACTGGCCGCGTACCCGTTCGATGTCGGCCGGCTTGAACGCGGGATCGCGCACGATGTCGGCGAACAGCGCCAGCGAGGGCTTGAGCTGGTCGTTCAGCGCGTTGAGCGAGGCGCTGCAGTTGTCCAGGTCGCAGTCGATGCCGGTGATTGCACCGAGGCGCTGGCGCGCTTCGGACACGGCCACCGAATCCATCTTCGTGGTGCTCTCGTTCATCAGGCGCGTGGCGAAGCTCGCCGCGCCGAGCTTGCCGCCCTGGTCGGCGGCGTAACCGGCGTCGAACAGCAGCTGCACCTGGGTCACCGGGATGGTGTGGCGCTGGGCGAGGATCACCTCGATGCCGTTGGCGAGCTTGCCGCGCTCCAGCTTCGGGAAGCTCAGCGCCGGGAACGCGTCGACCTGCGGCACGCCCCTGCCGCGGTCTACGTCGCTCTTCGCCACGCTGTACCGATGCGCGGGCGGCAGCTTCGGCTGCGGGCGGCCGGCGGCGTCGCCCAGCGGCTTCACGGCCTTGTCCTCGGCCACCGGATCGAAGTCCTTGCCGGCGGGCAGCACGGTGAGCTGGTAATCGCCCCTGGTGAGCCACTTGTCCGCCGCGGCCTTGATGCTGGCCGGCGTGGCTGCGTTGGCGCGTTCGAGATCCTTCCTGTAGGCCGACGGATCGTCGCGATAGACCTGACCCTCGGCGAGGATCACCGCCTTGCCGCCGAAGCCGCCCACCTTCTCCAGCCCGCGGATGAACTGCGCGCGGTTGCCGATCTTGGCGCGATCGAGTTCGTCGGCCGTGGGGCCGTTGGCGAGGAACTGCTTCAGCACGTCGTCGATGGCGGCCTCCACCTTCGCCGGATCTACGCCCTGCTTCACGTCGGCCTGGATCTGGAACTGGCTGGCCAGCGCGAACGGCGCGATGCTGGCGGAGACGTCGTCCACCAGCTTGTCCTGGTAGACGAGGCGCTGGTACAGCCGCGAGGTCTTGCCGCCGCCCAGCACGGTGCTGGCGAGGTCGAGCTGGATCGCCGCGTCGCTGCCCAGCTGCGGCACCACCCAGGTGCGGTAGATGCGCGGCTGCGCCACGTGGTCGTGCTGCACGCCGCGGGTGGACTTCGCCAGCGGCGTGATCCACGGCTGCTGGTGCGCCACCGGCTTGCCGGCGGGGATGTCACCGAAGTACTTCAGCGCCTTCGCGCGCGCCTCGGCCACCGTGATGTCGCCGGCCAGCACCAGGGTGGTGTTGGCGGCGCCGTAGTTGGCGTGGAACCAGTTCTTCACGTCGGCCAGCGAGGCCGCGTCGAGATCGGCCATCGAGCCGATGGTGTCGTGCTGGTAGGGATGGTTGGCGGGATAGGTGTTGGCGAGGATGTTCTCGTCCACGCGGCCGTAGGGGCGGTTCTCGTCCTGGCGCTTCTCGTTCTGCACCACGCCGCGCTGGGTGTCGAGCTCCTTCTGGCCGATCGCGCCGAGCAGGTGGCCCATGCGGTCGGACTCCATCCACAGCGCCATGTCCAGCGCGGTGGTGGGCACCGTCTCGAAGTAGTTGGTGCGGTCGAACCAGGTGGTGCCGTTCATGTCGGTGGCGCCGGCCACTTCGAACGGCTGGAAGTAGGTGCCCTTGTGGTGCTCCGAGCCCGAGAACATCAGGTGCTCGAACAGGTGGGCGAAACCGGTCTTGCCCTTGGGCTCGTCGGCCGAACCGATGTGGTACCAGATGCTCACCGCCACCACCGGCGCCTTGTGGTCCTCGTGCACGATCACGGTGAGTCCGTTCGGCAGGGTGAAGCGGGTGTAGGCGATCTGCGGAATGCCGTGCGTGGCCGGCGCGCCCTGCGCGGCTGCCGCCACGTCCGGCGCGGCACCGCCGGCGACGCTCATCAGGCCCGCGATCAGCAGGGCAAGTGGCTTGCTTCCCATCGTGTTGCTCCTTGGCTTCGAGGTGTCCGGCGAGGCTAGAGGAGATCGCAACTTCTTGCCAGAGGACGATGGGCACAGCCTGCCGTCCGTCCGGCCCGTTGTCCGGCTTGCCTGTCCGGCTGTCCGCGGACAAGCGGGCGGCCCGTGGCCGGGATTTTTCAAACCGTTCAAATTCAATCGGTTGCAGCTCATCTCCGGCTTGGCACACGGATTGCAAAACAACCCATGCAGGAACCACCCACCCTTGTCGGAGACACACCATGAAATACGAGAACCTGATGCTGAGCGGCCTGTTCGTCGTCTGCCTGCTGGTTTGCACCCTGGTGCTGGGCGCGATGCTGAAGGCCACCCCCTCGTCGGTGCAACTGGCCGCCACCGGCGGCATCGGCAGCGCCCTGCTGGCCGCGCCTGCGCAATGCGCCCTGCCCGCCGACGGCGTGATCTGCCCGCGGCAGCCGGGCTGAGTTCCCATCCCCATCGCCACGATGACCGGAGAATCGCCATGAAACACGAAACCCTGATGCTGCACGGCCTGTTCGCCGCCTGCCTGCTGGTCTGCGCCCTAGTGCTTGGCTCGATGCTGACGGCCCGCCCGGCCTCGCTGCAACCGGCCGCCTCCCGCGCACTGGCGGCCTCGACCAGCCACTGCGCGGCGACGGACAGCGCGCCGTGCCCGCTGCCGCGCGGCTGATCGCCTGACCTGATTCGCCCGTGCGCCGCCGCGCACGCGATAATCGCCGGATGCTGCACGTCATCCTGTTCCGCCCCGAGATTCCGCCGAACACCGGCAACGCCATCCGCCTGTGCGCCAACACCGGCGCCGCGCTGCACCTGATCCGCCCGCTCGGCTTCGCGCTTGACGACACGCGCCTGCGCCGCGCGGGCCTGGACTACCACGAATACGCCCGCGTGCAGGTGCACGACACGCTCGACGACTGCCTCGCCGCGATCGGCCGGCCGCGCGTATACGCGTTCACCACCCGCGGCCGCACCCGCCATGTCGACGCGCACTACGCCGACGGCGACGCCCTGCTGTTCGGCTGCGAGACCGCCGGCCTGCCTGCCGAGGTGGTGGACGCCATTCCCGAAGCGCGGCGCATGCGCCTGCCGATGCAGCCGGACAGCCGCAGCCTCAACCTTTCCAATGCCGTCGCGGTGGCGGTGTACGAGGCATGGCGGCAGCTCGGTTTCGACGGCGCCGGTGCGTAGGAACGGCTTCAGCCGCGATTCGTTCGGCGGTCGCGGCTGAAGTTGCTCCTACAGTCGATGGCCGCGCCGCTACAATCGACGGATGAATACCGCCACTCCCAATGCCTGGCTGCCCGCGCCGCTGCGCAAGCTGGCCGGACGCGCGCTGGAAACCGCGCTGAACCACACGCTGTCGCTGGATCCGGATACGCAGCAGAAGCTCGCCGCACTGAACGGCCGCCGCGTGCTGCTGCAACTGCGCGGACCGGAATTGGCGCTGGCCGTGCACGTGGAAGACGGTCGCCTCAAGGTCGGCCCGCCGGATGAGACCGAAACCGCCGGCAGCACGCTGCGCGTGGCGGCCACGCCCGGCAGCCTGCTGGCGATGGCGCTGCGCCGCGGCGACGACGGCGTGGCGCCGGGCAAGGTGGAGATCGCCGGCGACGCCGACCTCGCGCGGCGGCTGGAAAAACTCGCCAGCCGGTTCGCGCCGGATTTCGAGGAAGCCTTCGCGCGCACGTTCGGCGACGTGCTGGGCGTGCCGCTGGCGCGCGCCGTGCGCAAGGCGCTGGCACATGCGAAGGAAACCGCCAGCCACCTCACCGAGGATGGCGCCGCGTGGTTGCGCGACGAGTCGCGCCTCGCGCTGGCACCCGGCGAGGCGGAAGCCTTCCTCGATGGCGTGGATGCGTTGCGCGAACGCGGCGAGCGGCTGGAGGCCCGCCTCGCCCGGCTGGAAGCGCGGCTGGAAGGAAAATCCGCGTGACCCCGCTCGCCGTCGTGCCGCGCCTGTTGCGCGTCGCCGTGGTGCTGTTGCGCTACCGGCTGGACGAGCTGGTCGACGCCACCCACCTGTTCCGCCCGCTGAAATTCCTGCGTCCGCTGCTGGGCCGACCCGTCGTCGACGTGCGCCCGCTGCCGCGCGGCGCGCGCCTGCGCCTCGCGCTCACCGAGCTGGGGCCGATCTTCGTCAAGGCCGGCCAGGTGCTGTCCACCCGCCGTGACCTCGTGCCCGAGGACATCGCCGACGAACTGGCCCTGCTGCAGGACCAGGTGCCGCCCTTTCCCGGCGTCGAGGCCAAGCTCATCGTCGAGCGCGAGCTGAAGGCACCGATCAACCTGCTTTACGCGCACTTCGACGAGACGCCGCTGGCCTCCGCCTCGATCGCCCAGGTGCATGCCGCCACCCTGCCGGACGGCCGCGCCGTGGTGGTGAAGGTGTTGCGCCTCGGCATCGACGCGCGCATCGCGCGCGATGTGCGCCTGCTGCACTCGCTGGGCCTGCTCGCCCAGCGCTGGCACCCGAACGCCGACAAGATCCGGCCGCTGGACGTGGTCGCCGAGGTCGAGAAGATGCTGGAGCACGAGCTGGACCTGCAGCGCGAAGGCGCCAGCGCCAGCCTGCTGCGGCGCAATTTCGCCAGCGGTGTCGATCTCTACGTGCCCGAGGTGCACTGGGAACTGACCAGCGCGCGCGTGCTCACGCTGGAGCGCGTGCACGGCATCAGCAGCGACGACATCGCCGCGATCGACGCCGCCGGCATCGACCGCAAGATGCTGGCCGCCAAGGGCGTGCGGGTGTTCTACGAGCAGGTGTTCCGCGACAACTTCTTCCACGCCGACGCCCACCCCGGCAACATCTGGGTCGACCCGACGCGCCCCAGCGAACCGCGCTTCATCGCGCTGGACTTCGGCATCATGGGCTCGCTGCCCGAGGCCGACCAGTACTGGCTGGCGCAGAACTTCATCGCGCTGTTCGAGCGCGACTACGCGCGCATCGCCAAGCTGCACGTGGACGCGGGCTGGATGCCGGCCACGGTGCGGCTGGACGAACTCGAGGCCGCGGTGCGCACGGTGTGCGAACCCTACTTCACCCGCCCGCTGTCGCAGATCTCGCTGGCCGAACTGGTGGTGAAGCTGTTCCAGACCGCACGCCGCTTCGAGCTGACCCTGCAGCCACAGCTGATCCTGCTGCAGAAGACCCTGCTCAACATCGAGGGCGTGGGGCGGCTGCTCGATCCCGAGATCGACATCTGGGCGGTGGCGCATCCGGTGCTGAAGCGCATCCTGCGCGAACGCTACAGTCCGCTGCGCACCCTGCGCGAAGTGCGCAGGCGCCTGCCCGAGTGGTTCCACCTCGCGCCGCGCCTGCCCGAGCTGGTGCACGACTCGCTGGAGCGCATCGCGCGCGGCGAACACCGCCTGCTCGCCGACGTGGACACGCTCAGCCACCAGCGCCACCTGCTGCGCCGGCTGCTGCGCATGATCGCGGGCAGCGCGTTCGGCGCCACCCTGATCCTCTGCGCCACCCTGCTGTGGGCGCTGGCGCCGCAACATGGCTTCTGGCTGCCGCTGGGCATGGGTGTCGCCGGGCTGCTGGCGTTCTGCTGGGGCTGGATGCGCTCGCGCTGAATCCGTCGCACACGCCATGCTCGACATCCTCTACCAGGACGACGCCCTGATCGCGGTGAACAAGCCCGCGGGCCTGCCCGTGCACCGCTCGAAGATGGTGAACGACGCCGAGCGGTATCTGGTGGACGTGCTGCGCGAGCAGCTGGGCGGCAACGTGTACCTCGCGCACCGCCTCGACCGCGCCACCAGCGGCGTGCTGCTGGTGGCGCGGTCAAGCGAAGTCGCCGCGGCACTGGGCGAGCAGTTCATGGGCCGCGACGTGCGCAAGCAATACCTCGTGGTGGTGCGCGGCTGGCCGGAACCGGCCGAAGACGTGATCGACCATGCGCTGCCCGGTTCGCGCGAGACCGGCCCGCGCCGCGATGCACGCACGCGCTATCGCCGCCTCGCCACGGTGGAAGTACCGATTGCCCTCGGCCGCTACCAGCAGCAACGCTACGCCCTGCTGCTGGCCGAACCGGAAAGCGGCCGCTTCCGCCAGATCCGCAAGCACCTCGCCCATGTCCACCATCCAGTGATCGGCGATTGCCAGCACGGCCGCGGCGACCACAACCGCCTCTACAAGCAGCACTTCGCCTGCCACCGCATGCTGCTGCACGCGTGGAAGCTGGATTTCCGGCATCCGGCGAGCGGTGAAGCGGTGGCGCTGGAAGCGCCGCTGGATCACGAATACACCAGTGTGCTCGAACGCTTCGGCTGGACGCCGCCCCGTTCGCCCTGAGCGTAGCGCCGCAGGCGCGGAGTCGAAGGTACCCACACGACAAGGCCCCCTTTCGCGCCCATGGCGCCACGCCCAGCCCGAACCGGATAAGGGCGTCCTCTCGCCCATGCCATCCCCTAAACTCCCCGCATGCTGACGATCAGCCGCACCCTTGCCCTGCCCGAATCCGAACTGGTCGAGCGCTTCCTGCGCGCCGACGGCCCGGGCGGGCAGCACGTGAACCGCACCGAGAGCGCGGTGGAACTACGCTTCGACGTGGCGCGCTCGCCCACGCTGCCGGAACCGCTGCGCGAGCGCCTGCTGGCGCGGCGCGACCGCCGCCTCAGCGACGACGGCGTGCTGGTGATCCAGGCACGCCGCTTCCGCGACCAGGGGCGCAACCGCGAGGACGCGCGCGAGCGGCTGGTCGAAGTCATCCGCGCCGCGCAAGTCGTGCCGAAGAAGCGCGTGGCCACCAAGCCCACGCGTGCCTCGAAGGAACGCCGCCTCGCCGGCAAGCAGCAGCGCGGCAAGCTGAAACAGCTGCGCACGAAGAAGCCGGGACTCGAATGAAGGGGAGCATTTTCGCGCCGGCGCAACTGCCGCCACGGATGCCACACCTGCGCGACGGCTGGCGCCGCAAACTGTGCCGCGGCGTGTTGCACTTGTGCGGCTGGAGCCTCGTCGGCACCTTCCCCGACGTGCCGAAGCTGGTGCTGATCGCCGCGCCGCATTCCTCGTGGTGGGACGGCGTCTGGGGCCTGCTGATGAAGGCCGCGATCGGCGCCGACGTGCACTTCATGGCCAAGCGCGAACTGTTCCGGGGACCGCTCGGCGGCCTGCTCGTCAAGCTCGGTGGCATCCCCATCGACCGCGGCGCCGCCGCCGGCATGGTCGAGCAGATGATCGATCGCTTCGGCAAGCAGGAAACACTGTGGCTGGGCATCGCCCCCGAAGGCACGCGCCGCCACATGCCACGCTGGAAAAGCGGCTTCTGGCGCATCGCCCACGGCGCCGGCGTGCCGGTGTTCCCGGTCGCCTTCCACTACCCCGACAAGACCATCCGGCTCGGCCCGCTGTTCGACACCACGGACGACATGGCCACCGACGTCGAACGGCTGCGGGCGTGGTATGCGCCGTTCCAAGGCAAGCACCACGGGATATAGCGGGCGATCCGCTTCCCGCTCGCCGTTCCTGCCTACCGCTCCGAATGCCCAGGCTCGTCGTAATCCCGATGCGTCAGTAGTCCCGGCCGGATCAGGTCGATGAAGGCGCGCGCCTCGGCACTGAGGAACTTGCCCTTGCGCATCACCACGCCGTAGCTGCGCTGCGGAAACCAGCGCGACATGTTGCGCACGACCAGGCGCTCGCGGTCGGCGTCGGTGATGCAGATGCCGGTGACGATGGAGATGCCCAAGCCCATCGCCACGTATTCCTTGATGACATCCCAGCCGCCCACTTCGATGGCCACCTGGTAGGGCACCTGGTTCTGCTGGAACACCAGATCCACCAGGCGGTAGGTGGACAGCCGCTGCGGCGGCAGGATCAGGCCGTAGGGCGAGAGATCCGCCAGCGCCACCTCCGCCTTCTCCGCCAGCGGATGTCCGGGCGGCAGGATCAGCATGGGGTCGTAGTGGCGCACCGGCGCCCAGGCGATGTCGTGCGGCACGTCCAGCATCGAGCCCACGGCGAAGTCGGCCTTGTCCTCGCGCAGCATCGCCATGCCGTCCTTGCCGGTGACGTTGGCGAGTTGCAGGTGCACGGCGGGATGGCGCTCGCGGTAGCGACGCACCAGCCCGGGCAGCAGGTACTGGATGGTGGAGGTGCCGGCGGCGATGACGAGCTTGCCGGCGGTGAGGCCCTGCACCCTGGCCTGGAAGTCGCGGTCGAGGTTGTCCCAGCCCTCCACCAGTGGGCGCGCCAGCTCGTACAAGGCCTCGCCCGCGTCGGTGAGGTTGATGCGGCGGCGGCGGCGCTCCAGCAGGGTCGTGCCCAGCTCGCGCTCCAGTGCCTGCAGCTGCAGGCTCACCGAGGGCTGGGAGAGGAACAGCGCCTCGGCGGCGCGGCTCAGCGTACCCAGCTTCACCGTGGCCACGAAGGCGCGCAGCTGCTTGTGGCGGTTGCCCTTGTAGTAGAAACGGGCGGCTTCGCCTGTCCCACCATGCGCTGGCGTACGCTTTTTTGCCGCACTGCTGCGCGCTTTTTTGGGCGGTTTCGCTGCCTTGACGGGTACTTTTCGTTCTGTCATGCCAATGACTTGCATCTCATATTGATATTGACAATATCAAAAATTGAAACATTTGCTTTGTCAAACTCTAAATCGATGACCTAGCTTCGAGTCGCCCAACGACCGGAGCCGACCATGGCCTTGCCCCGCGAACGCCTGACCACCGAAGCCGTGCAGCTGCACGGCCAGCCCAGCCCCGCCCAGCAGGCGATCCTCAGCCCGCAGGCGCTGGCCTTCCTCGCCGACCTGCACCGCCGCTTCGATACCCGTCGCCGTGAGCTGCTGGCCGCCCGCCGCGAGCGGCAGGCGCGCTGGGACGCCGGCGAGCTGCCGGATTTCCGCGCCGACACCGCCGCGATCCGCGAATCGGAATGGACGGTGGGCCCGATCCCGCCCGCGCTGCGCGACCGCCGCGTGGAGATCACCGGGCCGGTGGAGCGCAAGATGATCATCAACGCGCTGAACTCGGGCGCGAAGGTGTTCATGGCGGACTTCGAGGATTCCTCCGCGCCCAGCTTCGCCAACCAGCTCGACGGCCAGGTGAACCTGCGCGACGCGGTGGCCGGCAAGCTGGCCTACACCTCGCCCGAGGGCAGGCACTACCGCGTGGACGCGAACCCCGCAGTGCTGGTGGTGCGCCCGCGCGGCTGGCACCTGCCCGAGCGCCACCTCACGGTGGACGGCGAAGCCATGAGCGGCGCGCTGGTGGACTTCGGCCTGTACGCCTTCCACAACGCACGGGCCCTGCATCGCCGCGACCTCGGTCCCTACTTCTACCTGCCCAAGCTGGAATGCATGGAAGAGGCCGCGCTGTGGGACGCGGTGATGGCACACGCGGAAGCCGAACTGGACATCCCGCCCGGCAGCATGAAGGTGACCGTGCTGATCGAGACACTGCCCGCCGCGTTCCAGATGCACGAGATCCTGCACGCGCTGCAATCGCGTGCCGTGGGCCTCAACTGCGGGCGCTGGGACTACATCTTCTCCTACCTGAAGACCCTGCGCGGCCACCGCGACCGCCTGCTGCCCGAGCGCGGCCAGGTGCAGATGACGGTGCCGTTCCTGAAGGCGTATTCGGAACTGCTGATCCAGACCTGCCACCGTCGCGGCGCGTTCGCGATGGGCGGCATGGCGGCGCAGATCCCGATCAAGGGCGACGCGGCCGCCAACGAGGCCGCGCTGGCCAAGGTGCGCGCCGACAAGCTGCGCGAGGTGCAGGCCGGCCACGACGGCACCTGGGTGGCGCATCCCGCGCTGGTGCCCGTCGCGCAGGCGGTGTTCGACGAATACATGCCCGAGCCGAACCAGCGCGACGTGGAACGCGACGACGTGCGCGTGGGCCGCGAACAGTTGCTGGCGCCCTGCGCCGGCACCATCACCCGCTCCGGCTTCGACAACAACGTCGAGGTATGCCTGCGCTACACCGCGGCGTGGCTGGACGGGCAGGGCTGCGTGCCGATCCATCACCTGATGGAAGACGCCGCCACCGCCGAGATCGCCCGGGCGCAGCTGTGGCAGTGGCTTCATCACGGTGGCGTGGAATTCCAGGATCACGCCCCGATCGACTTCGCGCTGTTCGATCACGCGCTCGCCGCGCATGCCCATCGCCTGCGCGACAGCAACGTACCCGGTGCCGCGCGCGTGGATGCCGCCGCGCGGCTGCTGCGCGAACTGATCCACGCCGACACGCTGGCCGACTTCCTCACCTTGCCTGCCTACGAACAGCTTTGAATCTCTCTTCCTTCTCCCTTGGGAGACAAATCGGCGGAACTGCCGATTTGCACGGCGCCAGCCGCCCGAAGGGTGAGGCACAAGGATGTGCCGAATGAAGGTGCCCGAAGGGCGGATGAGGGTTCGGCAGCACGCAGCCCTATGCAAGTGCCGAACCCTCACCCCATCCCCTCTCCCGACGGGAGAGGGGCTCAAACCACGGAGCCACGCCATGAAGACCACCCTGCCCACCGCCGAACAGATCGAACTGGACTGGAACAACAACCCGCGCTGGGCCGGCATCCGCCGCAACTACAGTGCCATCGACGTGGTGCGCCTGCGCGGCACCGTGGCCATCGAGCACTCGCTGGCCCGCCACGGCGCCGAACGCCTGTGGAAATCGCTGCACGAGGAAGACTTCGTCAACGCGCTGGGCGCGCTCACCGGCAACCAGGCCATGCAGCAGGTGAAGGCCGGCCTCAAGGCGATCTATCTCTCGGGCTGGCAGGTCGCCGCCGACGCCAACCTCGCCGGCGAGATGTATCCCGACCAGTCGCTCTACCCCGCGAACTCCGTGCCGCAGGTGGTGAAGCGCATCAACAACACCCTGCTGCGCGCCGACCAGCTGCACCACGCGGAAGGCCAGGACGGCATCGACTGGCTGGCGCCCATCGTGGCCGATGCGGAAGCCGGCTTCGGCGGCGTGCTCAACGCCTTCGAGCTGATGAAGGCGATGATCGAGGCCGGCGCCGCCGGCGTGCATTTCGAGGATCAGCTCGCCAGTGTGAAGAAGTGCGGCCACATGGGCGGCAAGGTGCTGGTGCCCACGCGCGAAGCGGTGGACAAGCTCACCGCCGCCCGCCTCGCCGCCGACGTGCTGGGCGTGCCCACCCTGATCGTGGCGCGCACCGACGCCGACGCTGCCGACCTGCTCACCTCCGACATCGACGACAACGACAAGCCCTTCGTCACCGGCGAACGTACCGTCGAGGGTTTCTTCCGCGTGCGCGCCGGGCTGGCCCAGGCAATCAGCCGCGGCCTCGCCTATGCGCCCCATGCCGACCTGGTGTGGTGCGAAACCAGCAGGCCGAACCTGGAGGAGGCACGCCAGTTCGCCGAGGCCATCCACCAGCGGTTCCCCGGCAAACTGCTCGCCTACAACTGCTCGCCCAGCTTCAACTGGAGGAAGAACCTCGACGACAACACCATCGCGAAGTTCCAGCGCGAACTGGGCGCGATGGGCTACAAGTTCCAGTTCATCACCCTGGCCGGCTTCCACAGCCTCAACTACGGCATGTTCGACCTCGCCCACGGCTATGCGCGCCACCAGATGAGCGCCTTCGTGGAACTGCAGGAAAGGGAGTTCGCTGCCGCCGAACACGGTTTCACCGCGGTGAAGCACCAGCGCGAAGTGGGCACCGGCTATTTCGATGCGGTGACCCAGGCGATCCAGCAAGGGCAGTCGTCGACCACGGCACTGAAGGGCTCGACGGAGGAAGCGCAGTTCGCGCGCCACGCCGTCGCGTGAAGCACATGCGGAACGACCCGTAGGAGCGGCTTCAGCCGCGATGCTTCTTCAGCGTCGAAGCGCATCGCGGCTGAAGCCGCCCCTGCAGCAAGTTCATGGCGACCATCCCTCAAGGCGAAGGCGGCACCAGCGCGATCACCGTCCAGCCCGGCCTGGGCTCCAGCTCGCGCTTGGCCGAGGCCACCCGCAACGTGCCGCGCTCCTCGACGCCGAACAGCAGCAAGCTGTCCGGGCCGTACTGATCGATGAAATGCGGCCAGTCGAAGGTGCTGCTCAACCGGGTGGACTTGATGCGCCAGCCGCGCGCCAGCAGCTCGGCGAAGCGGGCATGCGTCATCGCCTCGTCGAACAGCGCCGGCGCCAGCAGCTTGTCGGCCAGCGCGACGCGCCCGGTGCTTTCCTCCGGCGCCAGCACGCGCAGGCGATAGACCTTCGCGCGACCGAATTCCTGCCGGTAATGCACGCAGACCAGGGTGTTGCGCTCGCGGTGGGTGGACATCGCCAGCAGCCGACCGATGCCGGCGAGATCGAGATGACGCTCGGCGTGCGGCGAGGCCGGGTTGCCGAAGAACGTGTCCAGGCCTTCCATGCGTGCACGGCGGATGCCGTCATGGTCGTCGTCGGCCAGCACCACGCGGAAGCCTGCTTCGTGCAGCGCCGTGCCCACGCCGCGCGCCACTGCGTCGGCGCCGAAGATCAGCACGCCGTGCGGCTCCGGCTCGGCCACCTTCAGCCACCGCGCCAGCGGTCGCGCGGTGGCGCTCTGCAGCACCACGGTGCCGATGATTAGGATGAACACCAGCGGCACCAGCACCTCGGCACCGGCCACGCCCAGCGCCTGCAGGCGCAATGCGAACAGCGCGGAGACCGAAGCGGCCACGATGCCGCGCGGCGCCACCCAGCCGATCAGCGCACGCTCGCGCCAGCTCAGCGCGCTGCCGATGCTGGCGGCCAGCACGCTGAGCGGCCGCACGACGAACTGCGCGAACAGGAAGATCGCGAAACCTTCCCACAGCAGGTGCCCCGGCAGCGGCCACGGCAGCCGCGCCGCCAGCAGGATGAACAGCAGCGACACCAGCAGCGTGGTGAGGTGTTCCTTGAAATCGAGGATGTCGTCGATGTGCACGCCGCGCAGGTTGCCCAGTGCGATGCCCATGATCGTCACCGTGACCAGACCGGATTCGTGCGCAAGCGTGTTGGCGACCACGAAGGCCAGCAGCACCGCTGCCAGCACGCCGTAGTTCTGCAGGTATTCGGGGATCAGCTGGCGCCGCAGCAAGAAGCCGAGCAGCCACGCGGCCAGCGCGCCGACCAGCGTGCCGCAGGCCAGCGTGGCCACGAACACGCCCGCGGTATGGCCTTGCTCGTGCGACACCACCGCCTCGTAGATCAGCACCGCGAACAACGCACCGAGCGGGTCGATCACGATGCCTTCCCAACGCAAGGTGTTCGCGATGCGCTCGCTGGGCCGCAGCGTGCGCAGCATCGGCGCGATCACGGTGGGCCCGGTGACGCAGGTGAGCGCGCCGAACAGCAGCGCGATCGGCCACGCCACGCCGGCGACCAGATGCGCGGCCGCGGCCAGCAGCAGCAGGGCGAGCAAGGCGCCGTAACTCACCAGTCCGCGTACCGCGCCGCCGATGCCGGGCAGCTCATGGAAGCGCAGCGTGAGGCTGCCTTCGAACAGGATCAGCGCCACTGCCAGCGAGACCATGGGGAACAGCAGCGGGCCCAGCAGCCGGTCCGGATGCAACAGGCCGCTCACTGGCCCGAGCAGCAGACCGGCCAGCAGCAGGAACACGATTGCGGGCAGCTTCACCCGCCACGCCAGCCACTGGCACAGGAAACCGATCACCAGCATGCCGGCGAGTACCAGGCCCGGTTCGATGCTCATCGCGATCCTTGTCTGCGTTCCGGACGCCATCGGAACACGTACAGGCGCGATGCGTCCAGCCGGCAGGCCGCGGTCAGTAGCGGCGGTATTGCAGCGCCTCGGCCAGGTGCTCGCGCTCGAGCAGCGCGGCGCCGCCGTCGAGGTCGGCGATCGTGCGCGCCACCCGCAACACGCGATGATAGGCGCGCGCGGACAGCCCGAGCCGCTCCAGCGCCTGCTCGTACCAGCGCCGTTCGGCCGAACCCAGCGCGCAGTCGCGTTCCAGCTCGCGTTGGCTGACCTCCGCATTCGGCCGCCCCGCACGCATCAGGGCATGCCGCCGCGCCCGCAGCACGCGGGCACGCACCGTGGCGGAATCCTCGTCGCGCGCGCTGCGCGCCGCGTCCATCTCGTGCAACGGCAAGGGGGGCACCTCGACCGCGAGATCGATGCGGTCCAGCAAGGGCCCGGATATCCGCGCGCGATAGCGCTGCACCTGCTCGGGCGTGCAACGGCACTGCCGGCGCGGATCGCCGGCGTAACCGCAGGGACAGGGGTTCATCGCCGCCACCAGCTGGAACTGGGCGGGAAAGGTGGATTGCCGCGCCGCGCGCGAGACCACGATGTGCCCCGACTCCAGCGGTTCGCGCAGCACCTCCAGCACGTGCCGGCTGAATTCCGGCAACTCGTCAAGGAACAGCACGCCGTTGTGCGCCAGCGAGATCTCGCCCGGCCGCGGCTGCGAACCGCCGCCTACCAGAGCCACCGCAGAGGCGGTGTGGTGCGGCGCCCGGAATGGCCGGCGCCGCCAGCGCGCAGGATCGGTGGGCTGGCCGGCCACCGACAGCACCGCGCAGGTTTCCAGCGCCTCGGATTCGGAGAGCGACGGCAGGATGCCAGGCAGACGCTCGGCCAGCATGGTCTTGCCGGTGCCCGGCGGCCCCACCAGCAGCAGGTGATGGCCACCCACGGCAGCGATCTCCAGCGCGCGGCGCGCCTGCAGCTGGCCGCGCACGTCACGCAAGTCGGGGCCATCGTGGACGCCGCCATCGGTGGACGCGCCCGTCGGCGTGGCCAGATCCTGCGCGCCGCGCAGCCAGCCGCAGACCTCGGCCAGGGTATCGGCCACGCGCACATCCACTTCCGACACCAGCGCGGCTTCGGCTGCGTTCGCGCGCGGCACCACCACGCGGCGACCGCGCGCGCGCGCGCGCAGCAGCGCGGGCAACACGCCGGACACGCTGCGCAGCGAGCCGCTGAGCGCCAGCTCGCCGAGGAATTCGCAATCGTCCAGCTTCTCGCGCGGCACCTGGCCGCTGGCGGCGAGGATGCCCAGCGCGATCGGCAGGTCGAAGCGGCCGCCGTCCTTGGGCAGCTCGGCCGGTGCCAGGTTCACGGTGACCTTACGGCCGGGGTACTCGAACGCGGTGTTCTGGATCGCCACCCGCACGCGGTCGCGCGCCTCGCGCACGGCGGCTTCGGGCAGGCCCACGATGCTGGTAGCCGGCAGGCCGCCGGACAGATGCACCTCGACCATCACCTGCGGTGCGGCAATGCCTTCCTGGGCGCGACTGAGGGTGACGGCGAGGCTCATGCGGCCGCCGGTGGCCGGCTCGCATGGAAGCCGCTGTCACACACCCGCATCGAGCGACTCCATTCACGGCGTCAGGTAAGAAATAACCGCCCCCGACCAGTTAGCTCGGGGTGAGGGTGACAGATCGGGGGCGGCTCCCGGGAGGCTTGGTCGTGCTAGTCCCCGCGGTTGGCGGCAGCAGCCTCGAGTTCGGCCACGCGTCGCTCCAATTCCTCGACCTTGGCCCGGGTGCGTGCAAGCACCTGGCTCTGGACGTCGAACTCCTCGCGGGTGACCAGATCGAGGCGGCGCAATCCCTGCGCCAGGACATCGTGGAAATTGGTTCGCAAATCCTGTTGCGCCTGTGCCACTCCGGGCGGAACCAACGATGCCAGGCGTCGTGCCAGCTGGTCGATATCAAGTCGGTCCATCATGGACGACGCCTCGAACTTGTCGGGGAAAAGTATCCATGAACGAAAGATGGACGCACCATCGGCGGACTCCGTGATTTGGTGTAGGAATTGTCCTACAGCCACGGATTCCGCGACAGCAGAAGGCCATGAAGGCAAAATGGCGATGCGCGTCGCCTCCGACGCCCCTGCCGAGGACATTCCATGAAGCTGGTCGTGGCGATCATCAAGCCGTTCAAACTCGACGATGTGCGCGAGGCGCTGGCCGAGGTTGGCGTGCAGGGCATCACCGTGACCGAGGTGAAGGGCTTCGGCCGCCAGAAGGGCCACACCGAGCTGTATCGCGGCGCCGAGTACGTGGTCGACTTCCTGCCCAAGATCAAGCTGGAGGCGGCGGTGGCCGACGAGCAACTCGACCGCGTGCTGGAGGCGATCCAGAACTCGGCCCGCACCGGCAAGATCGGCGACGGCAAGATCTTCGTGAGCCCGCTGGAACAGGTGATCCGCATCCGCACCGGCGAACTGGACCAGGACGCGCTCTGAACGTCGGCCCGCAAGCCGCGCCAGAACGCGGCACAAGCGGGTTTTCCACCGACTATCCACAACCTGTTGTGGTTGACCGTACCGGTTCAGCCCGATATGTTGTGCCTGTCGGTGCCCGGCCAGACGCGATCGTCGGTCGGGCTCAAAAGGGAATCCGGTGCGAATCCGGAACTGCCCCGCAGCGGTAAGCGGAAACGAACGTCTCGTTAGCGCACTGATCCACAGCGATCGGGAAGCGGAGACCAGTAGGCGGGTCGAACGGCCCACGTCCGCGAGTCCGAAGACCTGCCGACACGGCATGGCCGGAGCGCCATGCCGAGTGGTGACGGCTTCCGCGGGGAGGCGCGTCGGATCGCCGGGCCCCAGCCGCCCGACGGCACGACCGTCCGCGAGCAACCGCCACTTCAGCCCTGCGCGCGGGAGCAGGCGGTTGATCACTTTCGGTTGGAGTCACCGACATGCAGCCTCTCGATACCGCCACCCGCGAGCGTTCCGGCGCCCGCGTGGAGTCGTCCGCGTTTTCCGCCGCAGCCGCCACGGCCCCGGCATCCACCAGCGAAACCCTGATGCCCGTCCTGCAAGAACAGCACCAAGCCGCACCTGCCGAACCCTTCGCCCTCACCCCGCCGCACAACCCCGGCCAGATGCGCGTGACCAAGCGCAACGGCGGCCAGGAGACGGTGGACGTCAACAAGATCGTGCGCGCGGTGACCCGCAGTGCCGACGGCCTGCACGCGGTGGACCCGCTGCGCGTGGCACTGAAGACCATCGGCGGCCTGTACGACGGCGCCACCACGCAGGAACTGGACCAGCTCTCGATCCGCACCGCCGCCGCACTCACCGCCGAGGAGCCCGAGTACGGCCAGCTCGCCGCGCGCCTGCTCGGCGCCTACATCGACAAGGAAGTCAGCGGGCAGGAAATCCAGAGCTTCTCGCAGTCGATCGCGCGCGGCGCGGAGCTGGGCATCCTCAACGAGCGCCTGCGCGACTTCGTGGCCGCCAACGCGCGCAAGCTCAACGACGCGATCGACCCGCTGGTCACCCGCCGCTTCGAGTATTTCGGCCTGCGCACGGTGTACGACCGCTACCTGCTGCGCCACCCGCAGCAGCGCCATGTGATCGAGACGCCGCAGTACTTCTTCATGCGCATCGCCTGCGCGCTGGGCGGCAACGAGATCGGCGAGACGCTGGAGCTGTATCGGTTGCTGTCCTCGCTGGAATACATCGCCAGCTCGCCCACCCTGTTCAACGCCGGCACCGCGCACGAGCAGCTGTCGTCGTGCTTTCTGCTCGACTCGCCGACCGATTCGCTGGAGTCGATCTACGACAAGTACGCCGACGTGGCGAAGCTGTCGAAGTTCGCCGGCGGCATCGGCCTGGCCTGGTCGCGCGTGCGTTCGCGCGGTTCGCTGATCAAGGGCACCAACGGCCACTCGAACGGCCTGGTGCCGTGGCTGAAGACGCTGGACGCCTCGGTCGCCGCGGTGAACCAGGGCGGCAAGCGCAAGGGCGCGGCCTGCGTGTACCTGGAGCCGTGGCACGCCGACATCGAGGAATTCCTGGAACTGCGCGACAACACCGGCGACGAGGCACGCCGCACGCACAACCTCAACCTTGCGAACTGGATCCCCGACGAGTTCATGCGCCGCGTGGAAACGGACGGCGACTGGTCGCTGTTCGATCCCAAGATCGTGCCGCACTTCGTCGACAGCTGGGGCGAGGCCTTCGAGCGCGCCTACAGCGAAGCCGAGGCGAACGGCCTGGCGGCGAAGAAGGTCAAGGCACGCGAGCTGTACGCACGCATGCTGCGCACGCTGGCGCAGACCGGCAACGGCTGGATGACCTTCAAGGACCGCAGCAACGCCACCAGCAACCAGACGGCGAAGGCCGGGAACGTCATCCACCTATCCAACCTGTGCACCGAGATCCTGGAAGTGACCAACGCCGGCGAGACGGCGGTGTGCAACCTGGGCTCGATCAACCTGTCGCGGCACGTCGTCGACGGTGCATTCGACTTCGACAAGCTCGCCGCCACTACACGCACCGCGGTGCGCCAGCTCGACCGCGTGATCGATCTCAACTTCTACCCGATCGACACCGCCGCCACCGCCAACCGCAAGTGGCGCCCGGTGGGCCTGGGCGTGATGGGCCTGCAGGACGTGTTCTTCAAGCTGCGCCTGCCGTTCGACTCGGCCGAGGCGCTGGAGCTGTCCACCCGCATCGCCGAGGAGATCTACTTCCACGCGCTGTCGCAGTCGAACGAGCTGGCGATGGAGCACGGCGCGCATCCGGGCTTCGCCGAAAGCCGCGCGGCCAACGGCGAACTGCAGTTCGACTACTGGCCCAGCGCGAAGCCGCACGACGGGGCGCGCTGGAACGCGCTGCGCGAGTCGATCAAGGCGAACGGCCTGCGCAACTCGCTGCTGATCGCCATCGCACCCACCGCCACCATCGCCTCGATCGCCGGCTGCTACGAGTGCATCGAGCCGCAGGTGAGCAACCTGTTCAAGCGCGAGACGCTGTCGGGGGACTTCCTCGTCGTCAACCGCTACCTCGTCGACGAGCTGAAGACGCTGGGGCTGTGGACGTCCGAAATCCGCGACGCCATCAAGCTGGCGGAAGGTTCGATCCAGGGCATCGCGGCGATCCCCGAGCGGCTGCGCCAGATCTACCGCACCGTGTGGGAGCTGCCGCAGAAGGCGCTGATCGACCTCGGCGCCGCACGGGGCGCCTACATCGACCAGAGCCAGTCGCTGAACCTGTTCATGGAGAACCCGAACATCGGCCAGCTTTCGTCGATGTACATGTACGCGTGGAAGTCCGGCATCAAGACCACCTACTACCTGCGCTCGCGGCCGGCGACGAAGATCGCCAAGACCACGGTGTCGGCGGGCAAGACAGCGGTGGCGGACCAGGAGAAGGCTAATGCAGCAGTGTTCTGCTCGCTGGAAAACCCCGAGTACTGCGAAGCGTGCCAGTAATGCCCCACCGTCGTCCCAGCGAAAGCTGGGACCCAGTGCCTTAGCTCTTGCCGCCGCGACGCGTAGGCGAAAGACCCTGGATCCCGGCTTTCGCCGGGATGACGGCAAAGACACCACCGCGCGCCGACCGGCTGCGCCCCATGAAGGAACCGACCATGTCCGCCCAACCCGAACGCCCCCGGCACATCCTCGATCCGGGCTTCGAACTCACCCTGCGCCCGATGCGCTACCCGGCGTTCTACGAGATATACCGCAACGCCATCAGGAACACCTGGACGGTGGACGAGGTGGATTTCTCGCTGGACACCACCGACCTCAACGCCAAGATGTCGCCGGCCGACCGCCACCTGATCCACCGCCTGATCGCGTTCTTCGCCACCGGCGACACCATCGTGTCGAACAACCTGGTGCTGAACCTGTACCAGCACATCAACGCGCCCGAAGCGCGCATGTACCTGTCGCGCCAGCTGTACGAGGAAGCGCTGCACGTGCAGTTCTACCTCACCCTGCTGGACACCTACATCCCCGACCAGGGCGAACGCGCCAAGGCCTTCGCGGCGATCGAGAACATCCCGTCGATCCGCGCCAAGGGCGAGTTCTGCTTCAAGTGGATCGATTCCATCCAGGGCCTGCAGAAGCTGCAGACGCGCGAGCAGCGCCGCCAGTTCCTGCTCAACCTGATCTGCTTCGCCGCCTGCATCGAGGGCCTGTTCTTCTTCGCCGCGTTCGCCTACGTGTACTACTTCCGCTCGCGCGGGCTGCTGCACGGCCTCGCCTCCGGCACCAACTGGGTGTTCCGCGACGAGAGCTGCCACATGGCGTTCGCCTTCGAGGTGGTGCGCACCGTGCGCGCGGAGGAGCCTGGGCTGTTCGACGAGCAGATGCGCATGCAGGTGGAGGAAATGCTGGAGGACGCCATCGCCTGCGAGACGCAGTTCGCCGAGGACGTGCTCTCCGGCGGCGTGGTGGGCCTGTCGGCGAAGGACATGCGCCAGTACCTGGAATACGTGGCCGACCAGCGCCTGGCCCAGCTCGACCTGCCGAAGAAGTACGGCGCGAAGAATCCGTTCGACTTCATGGACCTGCAGGACGTGCAGGAAGTCACCAACTTCTTCGAGCGCCGCGTCTCGGCCTACCAGGTCGGCGTGGAGGGCGAGGTGGCGTTCGACATGGCGTTCTAGGCGCCGGCGCGCCCGCTTGACCTGTAACGAACGTTACATGTAACGTCCGTTACATGCAGACACGGAAAGAAGCACTGGTCGAATCCCTCATCGCCTGCCTGCTGGAGCGCGGGCTGGCCGATCTCTCGCTGCGCCCGCTAGCCGCAGCCACCGGCACCAGCGCGCGCCTGCTGATCTACCACTTCGGATCGAAAGAGGGACTGCTCGTCGAAGTCCTCGAAGCCATGCAGGCGCAACTGCGGCAATCCTTCTCGCGGTTGCTGCAGCGTCCGCCCGCGAAGGGTCCCGCGAAGCCGCCGCTGAAACTGCTCTGGGACTGGGCGCTCGCGCCGAAAAATTTCCCCTACCTGAAGCTGCTCTACGAACTGCAGGTCCTGGCCGTCCAGAACCCGGACGCCTATGCGCAATACCTGCAGCGCAATGCCGCGAACTGGTCGGGACTGGTGCTCGCGCTGCTTCCCGCACAAGAGCGCGACCCGGCCTTCGCCACGCTTTGCGTCGCGGTCTTCGACGGCCTGTTCATCGAACTGATGAGCACCGGCGACCGCAAGCGGACGACGCAGGCCATCGACCGCTTCATCCGCATCGTCGGCGACGCACGTGCGACGCGGGCAGACGCCTGACCCATACCGCAGCCACGCGGAGGCATCCATGCAAACCCTGGCCACCGGCTTCAAGGCGACCGACCGGCGCACCTGGCTCGTCACCCTGGCCGGGCTGCTGCTCGCGCTCGGCGTCGCCAGTCTTCCGTTCAGCAACTGGGACCACGAGTTCGCGGGCGTCGGCCACCTGCTCGGCAACGAGGCGATCTGGTGGATCTGCATCGCGGCGATGTTGCTCTACGTGCGCAAGGTCGAGCGGCGGCCGCTGTCGTCGATCGGTTTCCGCAAGCCAGGCATCGGCAACACGCTGATCGGCGTGGCGGCCGGCGTGACGGTGTTGGCCGTGCTGGGCACGATGTATTTCCTCATACTCCCTGCGCTGCACCTGAGCGACTCGGCAGCCACGACGGCGAACGGCGGCGCCCTGATGGCCACCCCTTTCTGGTGGCGCTTCATCTCGACCGTGCGCGCCGCGGTTTCCGAGGAAGTGCTGTTCCGCGGCTATGCGATGCAGCGGATCGAGGAGCTGAGCGGCAGCCGCATCGTCGCGCTGCTGCTCTCCCTCGCCGTGTTCACCATCGACCACGTGGCCTACTGGGGCTGGAGCCACGAGCTGATCGTCGCCACCGGCGGCCTGGCTTTCTCCCTGCTGTATCTGTGGCGGCGCAACCTGTGGGTCGGCATCATCGCGCACTTCATCGTGGATGCCGCCTCGGTGCTCGCCTGAGGCGGCGGCAAGTCCCGCAAGCGAGGCGCCGCACCCACTTGACTACACGTGTCGCCAGGCGTAGCGTGACGACACGTGTAGTCAAAACAGGCGCGCCCGCATGCCCAGACCCTCCATCGGCGACCAGGAACTCGCCCTGCTGCGTTACCTCGCCGAACACGAGCCCGCCTCGGTGGGCGAGGTGGCCGCCGGCTTCGGCGAAACGCAGGGCCTCGCCCGCTCCACCGTGCTGACGATGATGGAACGCCTGCGCGGCAAGGGTTACCTCAGGCGCCGCCAGGCGGGCGGCGTCTACCGCTACAGCACCGCCACCGGCCCCGGCGAGGCGATGCGCAGCGCGGTGGGCCAGTTCGTCGAAAAGACGCTGAGCGGCTCGGTCTCGCCGTTCGTGGCATGGATGGCCGAACGTGGCGAGGTCAGCGACGACGAGCTGGTCGAGCTGCGGGCGCTGGTGAAGCAGCTCGGCAGCGCGCGCAAGGAGAAATGACATGGCCACGCTCGACCACCTGTCTGCCCTGCTGCTCGAACGCCTCGCCTGGACCTCGCTGCAGGCCGCCCTGCTGGTGGGCGCGGTGGCCCTGCTCATCCGCATCCTGCCGCGCCTGCCTGCCGCCGCGCGCTGCGCGTTGTGGTGGCTGGTGGGTCTGCAGGCGCTGCTGGGGCTGTGCTGGCAGGCGCCGATCCGCCTGCCCTTGCTGGCGCCGGCGTCCGCCGTGGCGATTCCCGCTGCCGCCACGGCGCAACGTTACGGGTCCGCTGCCGACATGGCTCCCGCCTCCCTCATCGTCGCGAACGCCAGCCATGCGGACGCGGCGCCGGCACCGGCTGTCACGGTTTCCGGCGACACCGTGCCAGGCGGATTGGCCACGCACTGGCGCACGTCCCTGGTCGCCGCATGGCTGATCCTGCTGCTGGCCCAGCTGCCCGCATTGATCCGCGAGTACATCCGTGCGCACCGCCTGCGCCACGCCGCGCGGGCGGCGACGGATGCCGAGCTGTCGAAGCGCTGCGCACGGCAGGCACGCATGCTCGGCCTGCGTCGCACGCCCGTCGTGCGGGTCTCGCCCCGCATCTCCTCGCCCCAGGTCAGTGGCGGCTGGCGCCCGGTGGTGCTGTGGCCGGCACACGCCACGCTGGGGAGCGAGGAAGCCGCGCTGGCGCTGGCCCACGAACTGGCGCACGTGAAGCGGGGCGACCTGCTGCTGGGCTGGATTCCCGCACTGGCTGCGCGGCTGTTCTGCTTCCATCCGCTGCTGCGCTGGGCGATGCGCGAATACGCGCTCAACCGCGAAGCCGCCTGCGATGCGCAGGCCATCGAACTGCAACGCGCCGCACCGCAGGATTACGGCCGCCTGCTGCTGCAACTGGGCGTGGTGCACCCGCTGCACGCCGGCCTGGCTGGCGCGTCCCCCAGCTTCCACAACCTGAAGAGGCGGCTGACCATGCTGCAACAGACCCCCGCGGCCATGCCGCGCGTGTGCGGCTGGCTGCTCGTCGCGCTCGTCGCGCTGATCGGCGTGCTGCCGTATCGCGTGGTGGCAGGCGACCACGCCACCACTGTCGCCACGCCCGCGTCGGCCAGTTCCATCGCGCTGCCGCCTCCACCACCGCCGCCGCCACCGGCCCCTCCCGCGCCACCTGAGCCCGATGCAGCGACGGCACCGCTGCCGCCCCCGCCCCCGCCGGCACCCCCACTGCCGCCACCCGCACCCAACTTCGGCTTTCACGCCAGCAGCGTGAACATCGACATCGAGTCCCGCATGCAGCATGGCTTCGCGTTGTTCGACGGCAGCCATCTCACGATTCGCGGCACCGAGGCCGATGCCGCGGCCATCAAGCATCTGCCCAAGACCGGTGGCCCGCTGCTATGGCTCCGCCGCGGTGACAAGACCTATGTCATCCGCGACATGGCCGCCATCGAACGCGCGAAGCAGATCTGGTTGCCACTCGCAACGCTTTCGCAGCAGCAAATGGGACTCGCCGCGAAGCAACGCGCGGCTGCCATGCAGGACGCCGACATTGCAAGACACTCGGCAGCACTGGCTCGCGCCCAGGCGGAGTTGGCGCGCTCGCAAGCCAGCCTCGCCGCCGCGCGGGCATCTCTTGAAGCCGATGCACAGGCCCGTGGCACCGACGCGCAGAAGGCCGCCGCAGACAGCGCTCGCCAGGAAGCCGAGGCGCAACAGCAAGCCATCCAGGCCCAACGTCTCGCCATTGATGCCAGGCAGGCCGAAATACAGGCGCACGCACGACAGCATCAGCGCGATCTGGATGCGCAGCAGGCGGCCCTCGAAAAGCAGCAGGCGATCCTGGACAAGCAGGAACAGGCCGTCACCCGCAAAGCGGATGGCGACATGGATCGGCTGATCGACGAAACGCTGGCCAAGGACAGCAAGCCCCGATGACCGCCTGGCAAGACTGAGCCGATCGCATCCGCATGCCGCGAAATGCAAAAAGGCCGGGGCTCGCGCCCCGGCCTTTTTGTTGACGCCACCCAACCGGCCGCTTTCAGAACCACGGCCACTTCTTCAGCTCGTACTCCTTCGGCGGCGTGTCGCCGGCGAGGTATTGCACGAAGTAGTCCCAGCGCCGGCGCGTGGCGTACGGCGTGGAAGCCGCGTAGCCGTGGTGCACGTTGGGGATGATCAGCATGTCGAAGTCCTTGTTGGCCTTGATCAGCGCCTGCGCCACCAGATAGGTCTCGCCCACCGGCACGTTGTCGTCGATCGTGCCGTGCACCAGCATCAGGTGGCCCTTGAGGTTCTTCGCCATGTCCTCGTTGGCCTGGTTGTCGTAGTTGGTGGTGCCGTCCTTGTTCGTCACCAGCAGGCCCTGGTACTTCTCGCCCCAGTCGTTCTCGTAGTTGCGGTTGTCGTGGTTGCCGCTCTCGGCCCAGCCGACCTTGAAGAAGTCGGGGTAGCGGAGCATCGCGTCGGCCGTGGTGTTGCCGCCGCCGGAGTGGCCCCAGATGCCGACGCGATTCACGTCGATCCACGGATAGCGCTGCGCCAGTTCCTGGATGCCCTTGACCTGGTCGGGCAGCGTGTTGTCGCCCATGTTGCCGTACCAGGTGTGGTGGAACGTGGTGGAACGCCACGGCGTGCCCATGCCGTCGAGCGCGACCACGATGAAGCCCAGCTCGGCCATCGCCTGGTTGTCGCCGCGCGAGGGATTGAAGCTGCGGCCGCGCACCGAGCCGGTCTGCGGGCCCGGATAGACGTAGTCGATGACCGGGTACTTCCTGTTCGGATCGAAGTTGGTGGGCTTGAACATCACACCGTACAGATCCGTCTTGCCGTCGCGCGCCTTCACCGTGAACGGGATCGGCGGCACCCAGCCGGCGGCCTTCAGGCGGCTGATGTCGGCCTTCGCCACGGTGGCGATGACGTGGCCGTCATCGGCCGAACGCAGCACGGTGACCGGCGGCGTGGTCGGCGTGGACCAGCTGTCCACGAAGGTCTTGCCGTCGGGCGACATGCTGATGGTGTGGTCGGCGTTCTCCGGCGTGAGCAGTACCGGCTTGCCGCCGTCCAGGCCCACCTTCCAGAACTGCCGGTAGTACGGGTCCACGCCCGGCACCTTGCCCACGCCGACGAACCACAGTGCGCGCGACTGGCGATCGACATGCAGCACTTCGGCCACGTTGCCCTCGCCGCTGGTGACGGCATGCTTCACCTTGCCGGTCTTGAGGTCGTACAGATACAGGTTGTTCCAGTCGTTGCGTTCGGACGGCCAGATGGCCTCATGCGCCTTGGGCAGGTATTGCCAGTTCACCTCGCCGTGGCCGCTTTCGTAGTAATCCTTGACGCTTTCCTCGAAGGCGGTGCGCACGGCACCCGTGTCGGCGTCGGCCACGCGGTACCACTCGTGCTTGCGGTCGCGCGAGCTGTTGACCATCGCCAGCGTGCGGCTGTCCGGCGCCCACTTCAGGTCGCTCCAGTGGCCGTCGCTGTTGCAGCTGATGTCGTCGCACAGGCTGGACAGGCGCTGCTGCGGCTCGATCTTCAGGCGCACCACCTTGCGGCTGGCCACGTCGATCACCACCGGCTCGATCATGAACACCTTGTCGTCGCCCGGCAGCGGGTACTTCCAGGCGTCCAGCACCGGATGGCCCACCTGGGTCTTCACGGTGTACATCTCGCCCACGCCGCGCTGGTCCTGCTGGTAGGTGGCGATCTTCTTCGAGTCGGGCGACCAGTTCACCACAGCGCGATCGGTATGGATCCAGCCGGCGTTGTCGGTGGCGTAGCCGAAATCCTTCACGCCGTCGGTGGTGAGCTGGGTCTCCTTGCCGGTGGCGAGGTCGCGCACCCACAGGTTCCAGTCGCGGATGAAGGCTTCCTTGGTCTTGTCGGGCGAAACGATGCCCGGCTCATGGCCGGTCTTCACCGCGGACCTGGCCGTGCACTCGCCCGCGCCCTTGAGGTCGCACAGGTAGTGCTTGCCCATCAGGTCGATGTCGTAGCGGCCGTCCTTCTGCACGCTGAAATCGAAACCGCGCGCCGGCACCTTGTCCGCCGGCACCGGCTTGCCGGTCGCCTTGGACAGTGCGGCGGCCAGCCTGGTCTGGTCGAACGCCGGCGCGGCGTTGCCGGTGGCGGTGTCCATCACCATCACGTGGTCGCCGCTGGCGTCGTGGTCGACGTACCAGAAGCGGGTGTCGTCCAGCCACTTCACCCGCTGCACGTCGTGATCGACCAGCGGCGCGGTGTTGTAGGACATGAAGCGTTCCGCTTGCGCGTAATCCTGCGCGGTGAGCGTGCGTCCCTGCGCCATCGCGCCGGTGGTGCACACCAGCAGGCCCACTGCCAGCGCGCCGGCCAGGCGCGTCTTGACTATCGTCGAACTCATCTTGCCACCCCTCGTGGGAACGAAACCGGCGCCCGCCGCGCGAACGCATCAACGCCCGATGCTAGCGCCTTGCCGGCGCGGGCACCCCTGCCAAAGGTTGAGGCGGCAACGGCCCGCACTGGGCACGAAGATGCAAGGCCAGGGGCGGAGCGGCTCAGCGTGCCGCGCGCTGCAGCACGATCTCGTACGGCGATACCTGGACGGCCCGCAGCAGGCGGCTGCGTTGCAGCGCCTGCGCCAGCGCGGCCGGATCGCCCGCATCGAAGACACCGTTGATCGGCAGGTTGCGCAAGGCATCGTCGCCGAAGCTCAAGCGGATGTCCGAATAGCGGTTCATCGCCGCCACCAGCTCGGCGAGGCTGCGATGGTGGAACACCAGCTCGCCGCGAGGCCAGCCGCGTGCAGCAGCCAGGTCCGCCGGTTGCACCCCGCCGAGGCGACCGTAGCCATAATCGACCTGCTCGCCGGGCCGCAACGTCACCTGCTCGCTGCTGGCCGGCAGGCTCACCGACACCGTGCCGGCCAGCGCGACCACGCGAACCTCGCCGCCCAGCCGGCTGACCTGGAAGCGGCCACCCGCCGCGCCGATGACGCCATCGCCGGCATGCACGGTGAATGCTTGCGACACCGCGGATGCCAGGTCGAACTGCGCGCGGCCACGTTCCAGCCCCAGTTCGTGCCGCTCCCCGGCGCTCATGCTGACCGCGGTCTCCGTGTCCAGCAATGCCGTGCCGCCGTCCGGCAGCGGCAGCATGCGCTGCTCGCCGGTGGCGGTGGCGACATGCTGCAGCGTGGCCTGGCGGGCCACGGCCCGCCAGGTGCCCACGGCCACCGGCAGCACGCAAGCCACGGCCAGCAGCAGCACCCAGCGCAGCGGGGCGCGACGGGAGCCGGCTCCGGCTTGCTGCCGGATCTCGCCGTTGACGGCCGGCCGCGGCGCCACGGTGTGGCTGTAGCCCAGCGGGGCATTCGCGCCCGTGGCCGTGCGCCGGCATGCCGCGACGGTCTCACCGGCCGGCAGGGCCCGCGGGTCCGGCATGCGCTCGACACGTCGCCGCGCCGCCTCGCCCGGGCGCAGCAGGAACACGACGTTGTCGGCGTATATGCGAGCCATGACGGTGACGCCCGACCTCCGCTGCCGTCCCACGGCGGAACGGCCGGGTGCCAGTTAGCCCATGGCTGCGACAATCTGTCATCTGGCGGCGCAACATCGGCATCGCCGATCGCCCGGCCGCGAGGATTCCTGCGGGAGAATGGCGGACTTCCCTTGCCCCGGACCCGCCGATGACCACCGCCCTGCCCGAAGCCCGTCTGCTGGAAATGGTCTTTCCCGACCACACCAACCATCTCGGCACGCTGTTCGGCGGCCAGGCGCTGGCGTGGATGGACAAGGCGGCTTTCATCGTGGCCTCGCGCCACGCGCGACGCATCGTGGTCACCGCGCGCTCGGAAGAGGTGAACTTCCGCGTGCCGGTGCGCGAGGGCCAGCTGGTGGAACTGGTGGCCCGCATCGTGGGCACCGGCCGCAGCTCGATGCAGGTGGAGGTGGAGATGACCGCCGAGGATCCGCTCAGCGGCGACCGCCGCGTCTGCACCACCGGCCGCTTCGTGATGATCGCGCTGGATTCCAACGGCACGCCTACCGCGGTGCCGGCGCTGCCCGCCGCAGGCTGATACCCGCCCTGCCGCAAGGGGAATGGCGCTGCCGCCCGGCACGGGCCGGGCGGCAGCGCGGGTTTGTCACCGGGTCAGTGGATGTAGCCGGACTCGGCGGTGTTGACCGTGATCCTGATGAGTTTCATCGAGCCCACGTTGCCCACGCCGCCATTGGCAAAGGTCAGCACGCCCTCGCCCTTAGTAGTGGAACTCCGTGCGGGAATTGTCGCTGCCGAAATGGAAGGGGATCCAGGCCTTGCCGGTCACGTAGGTCTTCTGGTCGGTGGGCTGCCCGATCAGGTCCGTGACCTCCTTGGAATACATGCCGACCTGGATCCTGGCGAACCTGCTGCCTGGCGCGGGCGTGCCCACGACGGCGGCCTCGTCCTTCGGGGCACCGGCACCGAGCGCCAGCGGCGCATGGGCCGCGAGCAGCCCCAGGGACGACATGAACACGAGCGGCCTGATCTTCACGGACGGTTTCCTTGTGGGTTGGGTGGTCGCCGAGGCGAAGCGGCCCGCCCGAAGCCGGACACGCCCCGGAAGCCGCGACTGGTCGAATCGGTCCCTGTGGCCTGGCGGGATTGCGCCGGGCGATGCGCGGCGGAATCGGCGGGGATGCTAGGGCTGCCCTCCCCGCTGACGAAGAGGGCGATTCGCTGCATTCGTGTAGGATTTTTCCCAGCATGGTTGTCACGGGACCTGCCACATGCCTGCGCAACGCAAAGTGATCGGCAGCTACCTCTCGCCCTACGTGCGCAAGGTGCTGGCCTGCCTTGAGCTGAAGGAGCTGGACTACGAGATCGACCCGATGCTGCCGTTCGTGGGCAACGCGGACTTCGCGCGACTGAGCCCGCTGCGGCGCGTGCCGGTGCTGCTCGACGACGGGCTGGTGCTGAACGACTCCTCGGTGATCTGCCAGTACCTGGAAGACAGGCACCCCATGCCATCGCTCTACCCGCGCGACATCGCCGACCGCGCCCGCGCGCGCTGGCTGGAGGAATACGCCGACACGCGGCTGGCAGACGGGCTGATCTGGCGGCTGTTCTACCAGCGCTCGATCCGCCGCCGCGTGTTCGGCGAGGCGCCCGACGAGGCGGTCGTGGCGCAGGCGCTGGAGGTGGAGATCCCCGCCGCGACCGACTACCTGGAAACCCAGTTGCCGGAAGACGGCTTCATCTTCGGCGCGCTGTCGATCGCCGACCTCAGCATCGCCAGCTATTTCCGCACCGCCGCCTTCGTGCGCCACGAGATCGACGCGGCGCGCTGGCCGCGTACCGCCGCGCTGGTGGCCCTGGTGCTGTCGCAGCCGGCCCTGCGGAAGCTGGCCCGCTACGAGGACTGCACGCTGCGCCTGCCGCTGGCCGAACAGCGCGCCGCCCTGCTCGCCGCCGGCGCACCGCTCAGCAGCGAGACGATGGGCACCAGCGCACCGCGCCCGGTCATGCCGCGCACGTCGTGACACGCCCGCCGGAGCACGCCCCGTGCGCGGATGCGCGCCGATCGAAGCCTGGCGCATTCGCGCACGGGGTGCGCTCCGGTGCGCCTCAAGCCTGCCGCCCCATCAATTCCACCAGCCAGTCCACGAACACGCGCAGCCGCGCCGGCATCTGCCGCTGCGGCGCGTACAGCACATGCATCGGCAGCGTGGGCGGCGGCAGGGCCGGAAGAACCTCGCGCAACGTGCCCTTGGCCAGCGCGTCGACGATGCGGTAACGCGGGAATTGCGCGATGCCCAGGCCCGCCTCGCAGCAGGCGAGGTAGGCGTCCACGCCGCTGACCGTGATGCGCGCGGGCAGGCTCACCGCGCGACGGCGACGGTTGACGACGAATTCCAGCGAAGGCTCCGCCCGGCGCGTGGTGGGCGAGGCCCAGTTCACCGCGAAATGCCCCTGCTGCAGATCGGCCAGCGTGGCGGGCTTGCCGTGGCGACGCAGGTAGGCGGCGCTGGCCACCGTGGCCTGGGCCAGCGTGGCCACGCGCCGCCCGACCAGGCCCGAGTCCGGCAGCTCGCCCACGCGCAGCACGCAATCCACGCCTTCGCGCAGCAGGTCCACGAAACGGTCGCTGGTGCCGATATCCAGTTCGATCTGCGGGAAGCGCGCACAGAACTCCGGCAGCGCGGGGATCACCAGTTGCCGCGCCAGCGTGGCCGGCAGGTCGATGCGCAGGCGGCCCTGCGGCTTCAGCGCGGCGTCGCGGAAATCCGCCTCCACCTCGTCGAGGTCGGCGAGCAGGCGTACGCAATGCGCGTAATACGCCTGGCCGTCGCGGGTGACGCGCTGGCAGCGCGTGGTCCGCTGCAGCAGCTGCGCGCCCAGCCGCGCCTCGAGCTTCTTGATGGCGTGGGTGACGGTGGCGCGCGGCAGATCGAGATCGTTGGCGGCGGCGGTGAAACTGCCCAGCTCGACGATCCGCGCGTACAACCGCATCATGTCCAGGCGATCCATGGATTGTTGTCCAAAACGGAATGGTCTTGGCGATTATTGGGTATTTATCCCACAACGGCCATGGCGCAGGATGGCGCCGGCCTCACTCCCCGACCTTTTCCCACGGAGCACCGTCATGCAAACCCGCACACTCGGCAACAACGGCCCGCACGTCTCCGCCCTCGGCCTCGGCTGCATGGGCATGAGCGATTTCTACGGCCACCGCGACGACGCCGAATCCATCGCCACCATCCGCCACGCGCTGGACCGCGGCGTGACCCTGCTCGACACCGCCGACATGTACGGCCCGCACGTCAACGAGGAGCTGGTGGGCAAGGCGATCAAGGGGCGCCGCGACGAGGCCTTCGTCGCCACCAAGTTCGGCATCGTGCGCGACCCGGCCAACCCGCAGGCGCGTGGCGTCAATGGCCGCCCCGAATACGTGCGCGCCGCCTGCGAAGGCAGCCTGAAGCGGCTCGGCATCGAGACCATCGACCTGTACTACCAGCACCGCGTGGACCCGACCGTGCCGATCGAGGAAACCGTGGGCGCGATGGCCGAGCTGGTGCAGGCCGGCAAGGTGCGCCACCTCGGCCTGTCCGAGGCCTCCGCCGCCACGCTGGAACGCGCCGGCAAGGTGCATCCCATCGCCGCGCTGCAGAGCGAATACTCGCTGTGGACGCGCGACCCCGAGGACAACGGCGTGCTCGACGCCTGCCGCCGGCTGGGCATCGCCTTCGTCGCCTATTCGCCGCTGGGGCGCGGCTTCCTCACCGGCGCGATCCGTTCGCCCGACGACTTCGAGGCCGACGACTACCGCCGTTCCAGCCCGCGTTTCCAGGGCGCGAACTTCGCGCGCAACCTGGCCCTGGTGGACAAGGTGAAGACGCTCGCCGCCGACAAGGGCTGCTCGCCCGCGCAGCTGGCGCTGGCCTGGGTGCTGGCGCAGGGCAAGGACGTGCTGGCGATTCCCGGCACCAAGCAGCGCTCGCGGCTGGACGAGAACCTGGGCGCGCTGGACGTGGCGTTGTCGGCCGACGATCTCGTCGCCATCGATGCGGTGTTTCCGCCGGACGCGGTGGCCGGCGCGCGCTATGCGGCGGCGAGCATGACGCACATCAACGGCTGAGGCGGTCCACGCCGGACGCTGCAGGGTGAATCCTTCGCCCTCCGGGAGAGGGTGCCCTCTCCCCAACCCCTCTCCCGCCAGCGGGAGAGGGGCTTCGAGGCGTCAGTGCATCGTGTAGCTGTTGTTGGAGCGATCCGCGTCGGGCAGCTTGTGGTCGGGATCGAGTTCCAGCTTCGCGATGCGCTTGCCGGTGCCCAGCGTCACCTTCGGCGTGGCGCTGAAGCGCCAGGTTTCCACCGGCAGGCGGATGTCGCGATGCGTGCCGTCGCTGAAATCCACCCGCAACGTGGCGGGCATCACCAGCTTCTGCCTGCTGACCAGGTTCACCGTGACACCCTTGGCCGGGTCGCTGTCCACGTAGCTGGCGCCGCTGACGCCCATGTCCAGCTGCCAGTTGTGGAAGTACCAGCCACGCCACCACCACGACAGGTCCTCGCCCGCGGCGCTGTCCATGAAGCGGAAGAAGTCCGAAGGCGTGGGATGGTGGTACGCCCAGGTGCGGATGTAGGCGCGGAACGCGGGGTCGAAGCGGTCGGGGCCGAGGATCTGCTCGCGCAGCAGCACCAGGCCCAGCGCGCCCTTGAAGTAGGTGACCGAGTGGCGGTACTTCTCGCTGATCTCATCGGCATGCGCCATCAGCGTGGGTGCCTCAGGGTCGGCCAGCAGCGGCAGGATCTCGTCCACCGGGTTGCCGCCGTGCGGCGCGTATTCGCCGTCGCGCTTGGGACCGTATTCGCCGTGGTTGAAGGCGTCCGACGCGTAGACGTCGATGAAGGTGTTGAAGCCCTCGTCCATGAACGCGTGGCGGCGCTCGTTGGAGCCGACCACCATCGGGAACCAGGTGTGGCCGATCTCGTGCGCGCTGATCCAGAACAGCGGCTTGCCGTGGTCCTGGTAGCCGTCGAACACGATGCCGGGGTATTCCATGCCGGCGCCGTGGCCGCCGAGGTTGATCGCGTTCGGCCACGGGTACGGGTACCACTTCGCCGAGAAGTGCTCGACCGCGCCCTTGATGTATTCGGTGGAGCGGTTCCACTTGTCCGCGCCCACGCCCTCGACCGGATAGATCGACATCGCCATCGCGTGCTTGCCGCCGGGCAGGTTGATCCGCGCGGCGTCCCACACGAAGGCGGGCGAGGCGGCGAAGGCCACGTCGCGGGTGTGCTCCATGTGGAAGCGCCAGGTCAGCGTGCCGCTGCGGGTGGGGCGGGAGGAAGGATCGTTCACTTCCTCCGGTTTGCGGATGTACACGGTGCGGTCGCTCTTCGCCGCTTGCGCAAGGCGCTCGCGCTCGGTGGCGGTGAGCACCTGGTCGGGGTTCATGAGCTGGCCGGAGCCTTCCACGATCCAGTTCCACGGCACCGTCACCGCGTAGTCGATGTTGCCGTATTCGAGGTAGAACTCCTGGCCCACGTAGGGCAGCGTGTCCCAGCCGTGCACGTCGTCGTACACCGCCATGCGCGGGAACCACTGCGCGATCTCGTAGATGTCGCCGTTCTTGCTCGGCGTCACCGCGGTGCGCCCGCCCCACGTGCCGGGCACGGTGTAGTGGTAGCGGACGTGCAGCCTCAACTGCCCGCCCTTCGCCTTCAGCGCCGCGGGCAGGTCCACGCGCAGGCGCGTGTCGTCCACCAGGTAGTGCACCGGCTTGCCGTCCACTTCCACCGCGTCGAGCTGGTAGCCGTCGGTGCCCTGTCCAGGTTCCTTCGGCCACGGCGAAGTGAGCGCGCCGCGCGAATCGGGCTTGTAGATGTTCTGGTCGAGCTGCAGCCACAGCGCGTCGAGCGCGTCGGGACTGTGGTTGGTGTAGGTGATGGTTTCCTCGCCGGCCAGGCTGTGCGTGGCCGGGTCGATGCGCGCCTTGATGTCGTAGTCGGCGCGGTTCTGCCAGAACGCGGGACCGGGCTTGCCGGCGCTGTCGCGGAACGCGTTGGCCGGATGCGGCAGGGAGAGCGGCGCGAACAGCGCCTGCGGGTCGAAGCCGGAACCGGTGTCCTGGGCAAAGGCCGGCGCACTCAGGGCGGCGGCCAGCGCGAACAGGGCAACCGCGCTGCGGCGGGCCGAAATCGGGTTCTTCATCGGATGCCTTCGGGCGGGGGACGGGCCCGTCCACTATAGGAACCGGGCCGCGCAGGCGGATAGGCCAGAAGTACTGGTCGGGCCGCCCCGCTAGAATGGACGCATGAGCACGCCCGACCACTCCCCCCTCGGCAAGGCCACCGTCTACGCCGACCGCTACGATCCCGGGCTGCTGTTCCCCATCCCCCGCGCCGCCAAGCGCGCCGAACTGGGCGTGGGCATGCCGCTGCCGTTCCACGGCACGGACATCTGGAACGCCTACGAGCTGTCCTGGCTGGACCTGCACGGCAAGCCGCAGGTGGCGCTGGCCGAGTTCCACGTGCCGGCGACCACGCCGAACATCATCGAGTCGAAGTCGTTCAAGCTGTACTTGAACGGCTTCGCGCAGGAACCGCTGGCGGACGCGGCGGCGCTGCGCACCCTGCTGCAGCGGGATCTCGGCGCCGCGGCCGGCGCCGTGGTGGAGGTGATCCTGCATCCGGCGCGCGCCGCGGCGCATCCCTTCGCCGACCTCGCCGGCGAATCCATCGACGCCCTGCCCGTCGCCATGGCCGACTACGGGCCGCCCAAGGCCGACTACCTGCACGCCGACGCCAGCGCCGCGGTGGTCGAGGAAACCCTGGTCTCCGACCTGCTGCGCTCCAACTGCCCGGTCACCGGCCAGCCCGACTGGGGCAGCGTGCAGGTCGCCTATCGCGGCGCGCCGATCGACCGCGAGGGCCTGCTGCGCTACCTCGTCTCGTTCCGCACCCACAGCGAATTCCACGAGCAGTGCGTGGAGCGCATCTTCATGGACATCACGGCGCGCTGCGCGCCCGAACGGCTGAGCGTGTACGCGCGCTACACCCGCCGCGGCGGGCTGGACATCAACCCGTTCCGCAGCAGCGTGCCGCCCGCGCCGGACCACATCCCCGACAACCGCCGCGGTGCGCGGCAATAGCCGCCGGCGCGGACCACGGGAAGACGCCGGACAAGCTCTTGCGGTAATCGGAGCTTCAGACCGCGCGTACTAGCCTCGGTCCGACTCGAATCGCCCAAGCATCGCGTCCGCGCGGCACTGCGACCACGGGATACCGCCATGCACCGCCTCGCCCATCCATTCGTCCTGTGCTGCGCCGGCCTGCTGCTGTGCGCCTGCCACCGGCACGACAACGCGCCGGTCAATCCGATCGCCACCGCATCCGGTGCGGCGCCCGCAGCGGCACACACGGGCAAGCCGGCCCATGCCGCACCGGCCAACGCCGCCACGGCACCGGCCACTGGCACGGCCAAACCCTCCAGCGCGAGCGATGACAGCTTCCGTGTCGCCACCCTCACCGTGGGCAGTGCGATCGACGCCGGCTATACCGTGACCGCGCCGGCCACCCGCTTCGCCGCCGACACGCCGGTGATCTACGCCAGCGTCGCCACCATCGGCCGCACCGCCGGCGCCACGCTGGGCGCGCGCTGGCGCTACCTGGAAGGCCAGGGCGTGCTGGTCAACGAGCTGCGCCAGACCGTCGCCGCCAACGGCCCCGCCGTCACCACGTTCAAGGTGCAGAACCCCAGCCGCTGGCCGGCGGGCAAGTACAGCGTGGAAATCTCGCTGAACGGCAAGTCCGTCGCCCGCCGCGACTTCGAGATCGGCAAGCGCTGATCCGGCGCCCGCCGCCTCAGTCGCTGGGCCCGGTGCAGGCGGCGCGGCGCACGCCTTCCACCTGCAGCACCTCGCCGCGCCCTTGCAGGCTGATGCTGGCGGTGTAGTGCTCGGGCGTGTCGAACTCCACCCGGCCGCGCCCGCTGGGCACCGGCATGCCGGCGCAGCTGAGCGTCCAGTCCAGCGCCGTGCTGCTGCGATGCTGGTCGCTGCGCCGGCACTGCGGCGCGGGCATGGGCAACGCGGCGAAGCGTGCCCAGGGATCGTCTCCTTCGTTCACGCAGTGCCATTCCACCCTGGCTGGCCCGGCATGGCCGTTGCTGACCACGCGCAACACGACCCGCCACAGGCCGGGCATCGCCTGGAAGTCGGCGGGATCGGCCCGGGTGACGGCGACACATGCCACGCCGGACAGCAGCACGGGCAGGCCGAAGCGCCGGACCGCCACCTGCATCCGGCGCACCGTCCCGCGGACCGATGCAGTCATGCTTGCTCCTCCATCGTGCGGCCCGCGGGCGTCCGGCATGCCGGTTCGCCCGCGGGCCTGTTGCCTGCGCTCAATCCTGCAGCGCCTCGTCGTCGTGTCCGTGGCCCGGCTCATGCGCCAGGCGGAAATCGAACATGTCCATCAGGTTGCCGATCGCCGGCGCGTTGAGCGGAACATAGGGATTGCCGGTGGCGCTGACCGGATTCGGCAGGTTGTCGCGGCTGCGCGCCGAGATGCGCTCGTGCAGCCCCCAGTTCGCCTCGACGAATTTGTCGAAGGAGACGTGATCGTAGTAGGTGTGCACCACGTGGCCGCCCTCGGAGTACTTCGAGATCACCAGCAGCGGGATGCGCGTGCCGTCGCCGAAGAAGTCGATCGGCTGCACGTAGCCGGAGTCGTAGTAGCCGCCGCCTTCGTCGAAGGTCACCATGATCGCGGTGTCGTTCCACAGCGTCGGGTTGGCCTTGACCATCTCCACGATCTTCTGCACGTAGCCCTCGAACAGGTCGAGCTTGGACGAGGCGGGATGGCCGTCCAGCAGGCCGTCGGGCTTGGCGATGGAGACCGCCGGCAGGGTGCCGTTGCCGATGTCGTTGTAGAGGTCGTTGATGTCCTGGTTGCGCGCGCGCAGCTTCGGGTTGGTCATCACCTGCTCGGAGTACAGGAACGGGTTGCAGATGTTGCAGTAGCTGCCGCCCTCGCCGTCCTCCTTGCCGCCGTCCCAGCCCTCGCCGTAGTACTTCCAGCTCACGTGGTGGCGGTTCAGCAGCAGGGCCAGGTTGTCCTGCCGGGTCGGCGGGATGGTGAACTGGCTGGCGCCCAGCGGCGCGGGCGTGCCGTCGCCGAGGTAGCCCGGGTTGTAGTTGTTGACCAGGTAGTAGGCGCCGGCCTTGCAGTCGCCGCCGCGGAAGCTCGGGTAGTGCAGCGCGTGCAGGTAGTTCTTGATCTGCGCCACGCCCGGCTGGCTGTCGTCGGCGCAATTGACGTAGGAGCCGCCGCCGTAGCCGTCCTGCACGTACCAGTTGTTGGTGCCCGGCTGCGCGTCGGGGTTCTCGATCTGGTTCGCCGGCGGCACCGTCGGCCGGCCCTGGGCGTCGGCGTACCAGATGAGGTCGCCATAGCCGAGCATGATGTGGTTGGCGCCGGTGCCGCCCATCACCGACTGGTGGAAGTTGTCGCTCAGCGTGTAGGTTTTCGCCAGCTCGGCGAAGTACGGCGCGTCGCCGCGGGCGACGTTGAGGAACTGCATCGCCGTGGAACCCTCGCCGGTGGTCTCGTCGGTGAAGTTCGCCGGCTGCGGCTGGCCGTTGTTGCCCGCGCCGATGGTGGTCTCCACCCAGGGGAACAGGTCGTTGCGGCAGCCGCTGGGGTTGTCCTTCGTCGCCGCCGCGGCACTGCAGTCGAGCTGCTGCCACATCTGGAAGAAGCGGTGCACGGGGCTGTTGGCGTAGGCGTCGTAGCTCAGCGAGGCGTGCATGTCGACCGGCGCATTCGGCAACTGCGCGGGAAAGCGCGTGTCGACCACGTCGCTAGGCAGGCCGGTGCCACCGGCGGCGAGTTCGCCGTAGGCATCGTCCGGCAGGCCCGGCTCGAAGGCCTGTGCCTGCTGGGCCGAGGCGAACAGCGCCTGGGTGGGCGCACCGCCGGTGTTCATCGCCGGCAGCGTGGCATACGGCGCGGTGTGCTGCGGCGCCAGCGCGAACTTGCCGGTGCTCTGCGCCTGCCACTGCTGCGCCTTCGCCACCTGCGGGCCCGGCGTGCCGTCGGCGTTGACGATGCCTTCGGACAGCAGGTTGCGCACCTGCTGCCCGCGCGGCGGCGTGTAGGTGGCGAACACGTGGTCGAAGGTGCGGTTCTCGCCGATCAGCAGGATGACGTGCTTGATCGGCGTGTACGTGCTGTTGCTGCGATCGTCGCCGTCGTCGGGGCGATGCAGGGTGATGATGCCGCCGGGCAGGCCCTGCGCCGGACTGTGACTGGTGTTGTGCACGGTGGAGCGGAACGGCGCGTCCTGCGACTGCGTGCCGGCGGTCTGCGCGCCGGCCAGGCCGGCGAAGCCGCTGACGAACGCCCCCACGGCCAGTGTTTTCCATCGGGTACGACCGAAGATCGTGAACATGCGGATACTCCCTGATCGATGACCCCCCTGATGCCGGCCCGCGCGCGCAGCGTGGCGCGGCGCGAACCTGCGTGGAGTGTGGGCCGCTGAAGTGACCATCCGTTGGCACACGCAAGACAGCGGTGGCGGCCACGATGACAGTGCCGCGACAGGTTCTCAGGCAGGCAGCAACTCGTACGGCCGCATCATCTCGTTGTCCTCGTGTTCGAGCAGGTGGCAGTGCCACACGTAGCGCCCGGGCTCGCCCTCGAAGCGCACCGCGATGCGGGTGACCATGCCCGGATCGGCGCGCACGGTGTCCTTCCAGCCCGCCTCGTGCGGTGGCGGCGGCTGCGCCGGGCCGGTGTACTTCAGCTCGCGCCGCGCATTCCATGCGAACAGGTCGAACGGCCGCCGTTCGAGCACCTGGAAGCGCACCAGGTGCAGGTGGACCGGATGCGCGTCGCCGCTGAGGTTGACGAAACTCCAGGTCTCCACCGCACCCGCATGCGGCCGTTCGGAGACCGGGTCGGACCAGCGCTTGCCGTCGAGCAGCATGCGCAGCGCGTTGCCGCCGGCATCGTCCACCTCGCCCAGGGTCAGCACGCGATCGCGCGCCGCGGCGACATCGAGGCGCGGCACCGGCCGCAGCCGTGCCGGCAGCGCCGAATCATCGTGGCGGCCGCGCTCGCCCACGCGGAATTCCAGGATGCCGCCGCCATGCAGCTGCAGCTGCAGCTGCACCCGCTGCCGCGCCAGGCCGGCGAAATCGACCACCACGTCGGCACGCTCGGCGGGATACAGCGTGATGCGACTATGCTCCACCGGCGCCGGCAGCAGCCCCTGGTCGCTGCCGACCTGCCGGAACACCAGTCCGTGCGTCAGCGCCAGCTCGAAGAAGCTGCTGTTCGCCACGTTGAGCAGGCGCAGGCGGTAACGGCGCGGCTCCACGTCGAGATACGGAAACAGCTTGCCGTTGCACAGCACGGCATTGCCCTGGCACTGCATCACCCAGGGCGCCGCGGGATCGTCGGACACCGGGTAATACAGTTGGCCGTCGCGGCCGATCAGGCGGTCGCACAGGAACAGCGGCAGGTCGCATTCGTCCGTGGGCAGGCCCAGCGCACGCTCCTGCGCATCGCGCACCAGCCACGCGCCGTACAGGCCGGCGTAGATGTTGAGCCGGGTAATGCCCATCGCGTGGTCGTGGTACCACAGCGTCGCCGCGTCCTGCGCGTTCGGATAGCGGCCGAGCGCGGAACGGCCGGGGACGTACCAGTCCTCGGGCCAGCCGTCGCTGTCCGCCGGCACGCGCGCGCCGTGCACGTGCGTCACCGCGCGCACCTCGGGCTTGTCGCGCTCGGCGCCGTGGATCGTGTGGTCGATCGGCAGGAAGTGTCGCGCCGGCAGCGCGTTCGCCCACTCCACCAGCACCGCCTCGTCGCGCTCCACCTCGATCGTGGGCCCCGGCGAGCTGCCCGCGTAGCCCCACTGCGGCGTGGGCGGCAGGTCGCGGTGCAGGCGCGCCGCGAACGCGCGCATCTCCATGCGATAGCACGGCAGCAGGCGCCCGGGCCAGGCCGGATGCTCGCGGCGCCCGACGGGACGCGCTCGCGCGGGCCGCGGCAACGGATCGACGAAGGGCGCCAGCCTGGCCGGATTCAGCAGCGGCTGTTTCGGCGCCGCCAGCCGCGCCGCGGCGGTGCGCATCTGCATGCCCGGCATCGCGTCGGTCGCCACGCCCGGCGATGGCAACACATCGGCCAGCAGGCCCGCGCCGAGCAGGCTGCCGGCGGCACGCAGGAAATCCCGCCGCGAGCGGCTCATGCCGCCTGCCCGGCCATGCAGGCTGCGGCCATTGATCCAGCGGCATGCGAACGGGCGAGCATCATCCCCGCACCGTAAAGGCGCGGGATGACGGTACGGTTTCAGTCGCCGGTGGTCATGCCTCGTCCACCGCCTTGCGGCCGACGGCGGGATCATCGGTGAAGAACGCATCCATGCCCGCGGCGAGGCAGGCGCGGATCTCCGCGAGGCTGCCGGCCTCGTTGCGCCGTGCATCGTCGCCCGCGCGCAACGCCGGCGGCAGGAAGGCGTTCTCGGGGCGGAAGGTATAGGCATGCACTTCCAGCCCGGCCGCGTGCGCATCGCGCACCAGCGTGCCAGGCGCGGCCAGCCCACCGTCCGGCGCGAGCGGCACCACCATGCGCGCGGGCGGGCCGATCGCATCCGCGTAGCCGGCGATGCCGCGCAAGTTCCGCGGCGTCGTCATCTCCGCGTAATTCAGCGTGCCGCCCGCGGCGGCCACGTCATACGGCTGCTCGTGTGGCTCGCCGATCAGCTGCAGCAGGCGCACGTTCGCCATGCCGCGCCGCCGGCGCTCGCCATCGAGGTATCGCAGGTTGCCCCTCTCGAACGACTGGATCTCCACCGGCGCCGCGCGCATGTACGCATCCGTCGCCAGCGCATCCAGCAACGCATCCTCCATCGGCAGGCCGATGTCGCGGAAATACGTGCCGTGCTTGATCTCCGGAATCAGGCCCACCACGCGGCCGCGCGCCGCCGACTCGCACGCGGCCAGCGCGACGATCTCGTCCAGCGTGGCGATGGGATACAGGCCGTCGTGGCGCACGCCGCGCAGCCCGGGCAGCCGTTCGCGCGCGCGCAGCACCTTCAACTCCGCCAGCGTGAAGTCCTCGACGAACCAGCCCGCCACCTCGACGCCATCGATGTGCTTCACCGTGCGCCGCGCGGCGAACTCGGCATGCATGGCCACGTCGGTGGTGCCGGAAATCTCGTTCTCGTGCCGCGCCACCAGCACGCCGTCGCGCGTCATCACCAGGTCCGGCTCGATGAAATCCGCGCCGTCGGCGATCGCCCGCGCATACGCCGCCAAGGTGTGCTCCGGCAGCCACGCGCTGGCGCCGCGATGGGCGATCACCTGTACCCGTGCGGCAAGCGGCTTTTCGATCACGGGCGCCATGCGCAACCATCCGTCGCCACTAGACAGCCTGCCCCGAAGATCCGGGCAGGGAACCCGCCACCTCGCGGAAGTGCGCCAGTGCCGTTTCCAGGTGTTCGATGATCTCCTGCGCCAGCACGTCCGGTGCGGGCAGGTCGTCGAGGTTGTCGAGGCTTTCGTCCTTGAGCCAGAAGATGTCGAGGCTGGCCTTGTCGCGGGTAATGAGTGTCTTGTAGTCGAAATACTTGAACCGCTCCGTCTCTTTGCGCTTCTGCCGGTTGGCCGGGTGGTAGCAGTCGATGAAGTCCTGCAGGTCGTCGCGCTTGAGCGGGCGGGTCTTCAGGGTGAAGTGCTTGTTGGTGCGCAGGTCGTAGATCCACACGCCCTTGGTGTACACCTTGCCGTCCTTGGGCCTGGCGTCGAAAAACACCACGTTGGCCTTCACGCCCTGCGCGTAGAAGATGCCGGTGGGCAGGCGCAGCAAGGTGTGCACGTCGCAGGTTTCCAGAAGCTTCCTGCGGATCTTCTCGCCGGCACCGCCCTCGAACAGCACGTTGTCCGGCAGCACCACGGCGGCCTGGCCGGTGGTCTTGAGCATCGAGACGATGTGCTGCAGGAAGTTGAGCTGCTTGTTCGAGGTGGTCTGCCAGAAGTCCTGGCGCTCGTAGGTCAGCGCGTCGCGGTCTTCGTCACCGTCCTCATTGGTGATGGTCATGCTGCTCTTCTTGCCGAAGGGCGGGTTGGCCAGCACGTAGTCGAACCTCTTGATCGGTTCGGAGATCAGCGCATCGGAGCGCTCCACCATCGGCGCACCGTCGAGCGCGCCGATGTTGTGCAGGAACAGGTTCATCAGGCACATGCGCCGCGTGCCCGGCACGATCTCGTTGCCGTGGAAGGTGTCATGCCGCAGGAAGTGTGCCTCGGCCTTGTTCAACTTGCGCTGGTTCAGCCATTCATGCACGCCGAGGAAAAAGCCGCCGGTGCCGCAGGCCGGATCGGCCACCGTCTTCTTTGGCTCCGGCTGCATGCATTCCACCATCGCCTGGATCAGCGGGCGCGGGGTGAAGTACTGGCCGGCGCCGCTCTTGGTGTCCTCGGCGTTCTTCTGCAGCAGGCCTTCGTAGAGGTCGCCCTTGACGTCGGTTTCCAGGCTGAGCCAGTTCTCCGCGTCGATCATCTGCACCAGCCGCGCCAGCTTGGCCGGGTCCTGGATCTTGTTCTGCGCCTTGAAGAAGATCGCGCCGAGCATGCCCGGCTCCTCGCCCAGCTTGTGCAGCAGCTTGAGGTAGTGCGCCTCCAGCGGCTCACCGGTCTTGTCGCGCAGGCTGGCCCAGTCGCAACTGCGCGGCACGTGGGTGTCGCGGTTATGTGGCGGCAATGAATACTCGTGCGCCAGCTTGAGGAACAACAGGTAGGTCAGCTGCTCCAGATAGTCGCCATAGCCCACGCCGTCGTCGCGCAGCGTGTGGCAGAAGTTCCAGATCTTCTGGACGAGGGTGTTGCTGTTCATGCAGCTCTCCATCGGATCAACTTGTAAGGAATCCTTGCAAGTCGGGCCTCGCTTCAGCAGGAACGATCAAGGATTCCTTGACCGTTCATTCAGAATCATTTGTCAGTTGACCCGGCCGACAGCCGGCCCATACAGTCCACGCCAACACGGCCCTCGCCACTGCATCGAAAGATGCACGCGGGGGTTCTATTTTGATGAGATGTTCCTGGGGGATTCGTGTTCAGTCAGCGCGTTAGGCTACACTTTGCCAGCATTCAAATGCGAGGCCGATAGCCGCCACAGCCGGGCGCTCGTCCTGAATGGCACTGGGCTCGACTCGCGGCCTGCAACCGGATCGTTCCTCCGGCGAAAACCATGAAACCGACCACCGCCAACTATGATTTCCGCATTGACGCCCTGACGCCGGAAACCCTGCGTCTGAGCCGTTTCGTGGACTACGTGGATGCTTTGCGCGGTATCTTTGGCGCCACGGAAGACGTGTACTTCCACCAGGTGCGCAAGGGCAGTGCCGTGCTGGAGTTCGCTGCCAGCCAGAAAGCTGCGCCTCGCATCGAAAAGCGCCTGCAATTGCTCGGTACGACCGACATGCCTGCGGACATGGCCGCACAGTGGACGAACATCAACCGCTACCTGCGCCGCGACGGCGCCAGTGCGCGATTGATGCGCAAGGGTGGCAAGGTTGCGCTGGCTCAATTTGCGGGCATTCGCACGCCGCTCGCGCAGGAAGCGATCGTGCACGAAAGCGGGACGCTGGATGGCGTGGTGGTTGGCGTGAAGGGCGTGGACGACAGCGTGCCCATCTGGCTGAAGGCCGATGACGGTGCCTTGCTCAAGTGCAATGCCCGTCGCGACATTGCCCGCCAGCTTGCGCCCCTGTTTGACACATATGTGCGTGTAGCGGGCAAAGGCAAGTGGCGGCGCGGTGACGACGCCCGCTGGACGCTGGAAGAGTTCGACATCCAGAGCTTCGAGCGGTTGGATGAAACACCGCTGGAACAGCAAGTGCGGGACATCCAGGCCATCGCGAACAACGGCTGGAATGAACTGGAAGACACCCAGGCCGCATGGCACGAGTTGAGGGCCGACTGATGCCGGTCGCCTTCGATGCCAACATCCTGATCGACCTGTTCAATCCCCGCATCAAAGGTGACCGCCGCGCCAAGCTGGACGGCCTGCTGGAACAGTACGCCAGAACCAAGATCATCATCCCCACGCCCAGTCTGACCGAGTATCTGGTGCGAGCAGGCAAGGCACGCGACGAACTGCTGGCAAAACTCTCGGCAAGCCGCTCCTTCAGCATCGAACCCTTCGACCAGCGAGCGGCCACCGAATGCGCGCTGTTGCTGGCCGACCATTGGGACGACACCACGCGCAAGCAGATCACGCGCACCAAGTTCAAGTTCGACTGGCAAATCGCGGCTATCGCGCTGTCGCGCAATGTCACCCGCATCTACAGCGACGACGCTGACCTGCAGCGTATCGGGAAAGCATTGTCTCTCGATGTGAAGGGTATCGACGACTTGCCCATACCCGACTCGGCACGGCAGGCGAACATGTCATTTCCTAAGTAAACGCTACGCCTTCCGACCTCGTTTCGCCACTGGCTTGGCCTTGCCCGCATGTTCCACCTTCGCCGCGCGGATGCGTTCCAGCAGCACGCTGGCGGGTTCGTCGTCAGGGTCTTGCGGCACCAGCTGGCCGGCGAAGGCGGCTTTGAGGATGTTCTTGCGTTGGGCTGCGGATTGTTGAAGTGATCCATCAACCGCCGCCAGCTGTGCGTCGATGGCTTCGTGATGCAAATCCAACTGTTCGACGATGGCGATTTGCTCCTCGAAAGAGGGCAAAGGCACCGGCGTGCGTCGAACATCTTGTTGATTGATGCTCGCCTGGTTTACCGCCCACTTCGCGTCCTTGGTTAGCCGCGCGCGCCCCGCCACCGATCCCAGGTAGAAGGCGACATAGCTGGTGCTTACACTTCCATGGAGCCGCATGCGCATCATGTTCGACTCGAACAATGCCGCATCCAACGATGCCGGCACCTCAAGGCACTTCCCGAGATGAGTCATGCTGTTCACGCGATTGATCACAATGTCGCCTGACTTCAGCTCGTATGCGTCGGAAATTGAAGCATCGGCTTGCACTCGACTGAGTGCGTCGCGCTCCCGGTACCAACCAATTTGGTAGTCGTCGATGCGAAGAATGGGAATTCCTCGTCCGTAAAGACTGGAGGGCAAGTAAAGCCCGTTCTGCGGCCCTTCCTTGATCAATGCATCCAGACTCGCCCACACCCATCCCTTTGGCAATTCGGGCAAATCGGTAGTGTCGGCGGCGACGGGTTCGGGGTATTTGGCTTGCCAGCCTTTGGGTGGGGGCTTGCCCTGCTCGGCGAAGTTGGCGAGATGCCTGGTTTCCCACCGGGTGCGGCGTTCGGTGAGGATGCGTTGCAGCAGGTCGGCGCCGGACTCCTGCGATTCGTTGGATGACGCGCGGGCGACGCGCCAGTCGGCGGTCAGTGTGCCTTCCACCGCCGCCTTCAGCAGCGACTGGCGGTATTGCGCCAGCTTGCGCTGCGCGGCCTTCAGCTCGGCCACGCCGGCATCGAGGTCGGACAGAAGCTCTTGGAGTTTTTCGACGATGCGGGTTTGTTCGGCGCGCGGTGGCAGGTAGAACTTGAAACCTTCGATGTCTCTTGGACGTACTGCCGGATATAACGCGCCCTGCACGACGCCGCACATTGCATCGACAAAGTCATCCGTTTGCACGAGGTAGTAGAGAAAGCCGGTTTCAATCCATGGTGAACGCAGCACATGGAAGCCGGTCGAAGCGATAGATCCATGCAGCTCTTGTGTGACCTGCGCAACGGCGTTCAAGTTTGGCCGCGTCATTGAAACAAGCACGTCACCAGCTTGAACCTTCTGCCGCGCACGACTCGGAGCCTCTGCGAGAGGGATCAACTTGCGCTCGACGAAGGTCTTCCTTTCACGATCTACACTGCCAATATCGAGGTAGATAAAGTCATCGACGGGTCCGCTTGAATCGATACTGCTATCCACAACGTCCGCGATGCTGACTTCGACCAGTTCGGTGGTTAAGTGGTCGAGATAAGAGCCGGCGCCATCCGATATATGGTTGGATGCGTGAATGGTGTCGCTACCACGACCTATTGATGCGGCGACTTTTTTTCTTGCTACCTGCTTCAAGCCACAAGTTCCTCATTCATTTCCTTAAGCAGCCCATCGATCTGCTCGCCAAACACGTTCCACGCCTTCTGCAGTCCGCCCTTGCCGGCCAGCTGCGCGTAGTCGAAATCGTCGCGGCTGATCGAGCAACTGGACGCGATGTGATCCTTGATCAGCCGCAGCCACTCGGTCTGTTCCGGGGTGAACGCCGTGGCACGTTGTGCATTGTGACGGAAGATCCACTCCTGGAAGCGTTTGTCGACGCTGTCGGCGAACGGGCGCAGTTCGTCGTCCAGCCCCAGCGCGAAGCGCACCAGCGCCACCAGATCGGTGAGCTGGCGGCGCGTGTCGGCGCCCTTGACCTTGCTGGCCTGCACGCGGGCGTAGGCGCTCCACAGCCGCTCGGTGGTGAGCATCAGCGGCGGGCGCGACAGCGCGTCGTGCAGGTCTTCGATCATGGCGAAGGTGAGCTGGCGGCGCTGGTAGGGCTGCTGGTAGAAGAAATCCAGCGCGGCGATCTCGTTGCGGTGCTCGCGCAGGTAATCGGCGAAGGCCTGCACGGTGGCCGTGGCCTGCGCCTCGGCCTGCGCGCTGAAGCCGCTGAAGGTGACCTGGTCGGGGTTGATGTGGTCGATCAGCTGCTCGCGCTCGCGGCGGGCGGATTCGATCAGGTCGCGCAGCCTGGGATCGTCGAACGGCTGGCAGGCGCCCAGCACGCGCTGGTGGCGGGCGGCATCGAGTTCGTCGGCGGTAAGCGTATCGGCGCTGCGGGTGATGCCGGCGGCTTTGGCGGTATCCAGCGCATCGGCCACGACGAGGTCCGGATCGAGCGCGCTGACCAGTCCACGGGCGAGGTCGTTGAGCGCGATGCCGCCAGAGGTCTGCTTGATCCGCGCCAGCGCTTTGTCGTCCAGTTGCTTGGCCAGGCGCACCAGCCGGTTGCCGAGGCTGAGCACCGTGTCGTCGTCGGCGCCGCCGACGGCCATGCTTTTCAGCAGCTGGTCGAGCGTGGCGCCGGGTTTCTTTTCCAGCGGACGGCTTTCGGTCTTCAGCGACTTTTCCACGCCGACGGCGTCGATCAGCACGAAGTGGGTCTTGGCACTGTTTGCGCTGTTGCTGACCTTCTTCAGCGATTCGGCGTCGAGGCTGCGCACGCCACGGCCCTTCATCTGCTCGTAGTAGCCGCGGCTGCGCACGTCGCGCATGAACAGCAGCACTTCCAGCGGTTTCACGTCGGTGCCGGTGGCGATCATGTCGACGGTAACGGCGATGCGCGGGTAATACTCGTTGCGGAAGTTGGACAGGATGGTGTCCGGGTCTTCGTCGGCCTTGTAGGTAACTTTCTTGCAGAACGCGTTGCCCTCGCCGTAGACCTCGCGCACGATCCGGATGATGTCGTCGGCGTGGCTGTCGGTCTTGGCGAAGATCAGGGTCTTGGGCACTTCGGCGCGGTGCGGATAGATGCGGGTTTCCGCCGCGGCCTTCATTTCCTCGATCACCTGGCGGATCTGGTTGGGATTGACCACCGAGCGGTCGAGGTCGGTATTGGCGTAGGTGACGTCGTCCTCGGTCTGCGCCCAGCGCTTGGCGCGGGTCTGGCGATCGCGGTGGTCGACCCATTCCTTCGCCTTCAGTTCGGCGCCGGCGCGGGTGATCTCAGTTTCGATCTCGTAGACGTCGTAGCCGACGTTGACGCCGTCGAGCACGGATTGCTCGTAGCTGTATTCGGCCACCACGTTCTGGTTGAAGAAGCCGTAGGTGCGGTTGTCCGGCGTGGCGGTGAGGCCGATCAGGAACGCGTCGAAGTAATCCAGCACCTGCTTCCACAGGTTGTAGATGCTGCGGTGGCACTCGTCGATGACGATGAAGTCGAACGTCTCGATCGGCACCGCGGCGTTGTAGCGGACCTCCCGCGCGGGCCGGGTGCCGGGCGGCAGCTCGGCGAGCGAGATGTCCTCGGCCGAGTCGTCGATCGATTCGCCCGAGAGGATGGAATACATGCGCTGGATGGTGCTGATGCACACCTGCGTGTGCGGATCGATGTGGCTGCTGGACAGCCGCTGCACGTTGTAAAGCTCGGTGAACTTGCGGCCGTCGTCCGGCGGCGTGTAGGCCATGAACTCCTGGTGCGCCTGCTTGCCCAGGTTGCGGGTGTCGACCAGGAACAGGATGCGCCTGGCACCGCCGAACTTGAGCAGGCGGTAGACCGAGGTGATGGCGGTGAAGGTCTTGCCGGCGCCGGTGGCCATGTGCACCAGCGCGCGCGGCTTGGCCAGTGCCAGCGATTTCTCCAGGCCGGTGACGGCGCTGACCTGGCAGGCGCGCAGGTTGCGTTCGGGCAGCGGCGGCATCTGCTCGGCAAGCCGGCGGCGCAGGGTGTCCGGTCGGGTCACCCAAGTGGCAAGCGTCTGCGGCTGGAAGAAGTGGAACAGCTCACGGGCACGCGGGTGTGGATCGGCGCCGTCGGCGAAGTGGATGATCTGGCCGGTGCCTTCATAAAGGAAGCGCAGGGGCGGGCTGTCCTTGCGCCACTTCAGCCTGGCGCTGGCGTAGCGCTCGGTCTGGGCTTCGTGCGCGGTCAGGTTTTGCCCGGCCTCGTCGCGCTTTGCCTCGATCACGCCAACGGGGTTGCGATCTACGAACATCAGATAGTCGGCCGGACCGGTGTCGGTGGGATATTCGCGCACCGCCACGCCCGGCGCGGCGCCGAGGTTCAGCTGCTTCATGTCCTGGACGACCCAGCCGGCAGCCTCGAGTTTGGCGTCGATCTGCTGTCGGGCCCGTGCTTCTGGTGTCATGCGTTCCATCCCCCGTAGCGCCCCGGCGAGGGTCGCAGCCCGACCGGCGCGTGGCAACTGCCGATTCGCATGCAGCGAATGGAAGCGAAGGAAATTGGCGCGCCCGGAGGGATTCGAACCCCCGACCAATGGCTTCGGAAGCCACTACTCTATCCGGCTGAGCTACGGGCGCGTGGTATTGCATGGCCGCGCGGGACCGTTGCGGTCCGCGGCGGACGGGCAGTATAGCGGAGATGGTGGGGATCGCCCATGCGGGCGATCCGGACTTGCTGGTGACCTCTCGCGAGGTTGCGCCCTCTCCCCCAGCCCCTCTCCCGCAGGCGGGAGAGGGGAGGAAGCCGCGCGATCAGCGGGCCTTGAACAGCGTGCTGAGCGTGTCGGGCTTGCTGGTGTCGCGCACCAGGTGCGGGTACTTCAGGCCATCGTGGTAGTCGATGCGGATGGTCTTGTACTCGTCGAAGTTCTTCACCAGCAGCTCGATCGGCTGGCTCTTGTCCGTCGCGGCGGCGGTGACGGCGTCCTTCAGCGCGTCGGGGTCGTAGTCGTGGCCGTTGACGGCGACGACGGTCATGCCCGGCGACAGGCCGGCCTTGAACGCGGGGCCGTCCCACAGCACGTCGCCGATCTGGCCGCCCTTGCCCACCGACAGGCCGAGCGAGTAGGTGAGGTCGGCGAAGTGGCGGCGCGCCTCGAAGGCCTTCACCGCGGCGCTGGGCTTGTCGGTGTAGACCAGCTTCCAGCCGTGCGCCTCGAAGCCGCCGGTCAGCGGGCCGTGGCCGTCGAGGCGGGTGCGCAGGTACTTCGCCCAGTCGTAGGGCTGGATGTCGTTGAGCGTCTTCACCACGTCGTCGAAGGTGTAGGTGTTGGTGACGAAGCTGCCGTTGTCCATGCCGAAGAAGGCCTTGGCGAAGTCGTCGATGCTCTTCTTGCCGTGGCTGAGATCACGCAGCTTGCCGTCCACGTCCAGCCAGATCAGCTGGCCGGCCGAGTAGTAGTCCTCGCTGCTCTGGTAGTTGCGGTACGGCAGCGGCGCGCGCTGGGCGATGATCGGGTCGTTGGTGGTGTCCTGCACGTTGCGCCAGCTGGCGAGGCCGGGGCGGCCCTTGTCGTAGGTGGCGGCCACGAAGGCCCACATGTCGTGCGCCTGATCGGCGTTCCACAGGCCCGAGCGCGAGGCCATCACCTGGCCCCAGAACTGGGTCTGGCCCTCGTACACCCACAGCAGCGAGTCCTGCATCGGCACGTTGAAGTTCGGCGTCCACAGGTCGGCCGGGCGGCGGTACTTGCCGTCCCACGAGTGGTTGAACTCGTGCGAGAACAGGTCGCGGCCCAGCGCGTTCTTGTCCCACGCGGTGAAGAAGTCGGCCACCGTGCCGTCTTCGCTGGACTGGTGGTGTTCGAGGCCTTCGCCGCCCATCTTGCCGCTGAGCGAGACGAGGAAGTCGTAGTGCTTGTAGTGGTGCGCGCCGTACAGCTTGTACATCTGCTGCACCAGCTCGCGGAACGGCTTGACCTGCTCGGGCTTGATCTCAAGGTCCTTCGGCTCGTCGGCCACGATGTCCATGTGCACCGACGTCTTGGCGCCCGGGTCGAGGTCGAGGCGCTTGAAGTACTTGCCGGCGTAGATCGGCGAGTCCACCAGGGTGTTGAAGGTGGTGGGCTTGAAGTGCACGGTGTCGCCGTCGCGCGAGGCCACTTCCAGCGCGCTGCCGAACTGCCAGCCGGCGGGGAAGGTCACGCTGGCCTCGGTCTTGATCTGGCGGCTGTAGTAGCCGGCCGGGTACAGCGAATTCGCGTTCCACTGCAGGTCGAGCATTTCCGGCGTCATCACCACGCGGCCTTCGCGGCTGTTCTGCGGCGTGAGGTACTGGAAGTCCACTTCCACGTTGCTGGCGCCCTGCGGCACCTCGACGTGGAAGGCGAAGACGTTGAGCGGGTCGCGCGTCCACGGGACCACCTTGCCGTTCGCCTTCACCACCAGGCCGGCGAACTTGTCGATCGGGCCGCTGGGCGAGTGGTTGCCGGGCAGCCACTGCGGGTACAGCAGGGTCAGCGGGCCGGGCTGCGCGGGCACCACCTCGTGCACGCGGAACACGCGGTGCGCGAGGTCGGTGGCGTCCACGCTGATCTGCAGCGTGCCCGGGTAGGCCACGTCCTGCGGCGGCGGCACATCGGCGAGTGCGTTGAGACTGACCAGGCCGAAGGCGCTGGCGGCGATGGCGGAGGCGAGGCGAGTGGCTTTCAATGGATTCTCCCTTGGGCAACGGCCCGCGCGGCGAGATGGGCGGCGGGCAAGGTTTCGATGCTAGACCGGTCGTGCACCACGCTCCCCCTGCCAGAGGTCATGACGCGCGCACCATGCGACGGCGTGCGGAACGAAGAGCAAGGCCGCGTAGCCGTGGTGCCGTGCCGAGCGGCAAAGGCGCACCCTCCCGTCCTGCCCTCGCATGCCATGTCTACGGGCCGGAGCGCCGCACTCGCGGCGCTCCGAAGCTTGTCATCCCGGCGCAGGCCGCGATCCAGTGACGGTACGGCCCGGGTAGGCCTTGTCGCTACTGGATCCCGGCCTGCGCCGGGACGACGTCACGCGACGTTGCGCGACGTCACTTGCGCGGCGTGGCGATGGCGTCGAGCAGGTCCTTGCCGTCGGCGCGCACCAGGTGCGGATAGCGCAGGCCGCCGTGGTAGTCGATCTTCACCGTGCTGTACACGTCGACGTTCTTCACCAGCAGCTCGATCGGCGCGCTGCCGGTCTTGGCGGCGGTGATCGCGTCCTTCAGCGCGTCGGGCGAGTAGTCCTTGCCGTCCACCGCCACGATGCTGAGGCCCGGCACCAGCCCGGCCTTGAACGCGGGGCCGTTCCACTGCACGTCGTAGATGTTGCCACTCTTCGACGCGGACAGGCCGATCGAGGCGGCGAGGCTGACGCCGTGGCGGATGCTCTCCATCGCCTTGGTCTCGGCATTGGGCTTGTCGGTGTAGACCAGCTTCCAGCCGCCGCGCGCGATGCCCTGCTCGGGGAGTTCCGGACCGGTGTAGTCCAGCCGCGTGCGCAGGAACTTCGCCCAGTCGAACGGCTGCACCTGGTTCAAGGTGTTCACCACGTCGTCGAAGGTGTAGGTCTTGGTGACGTAGCTGCCGTTGTCCATGCCGTAGAAGGCGCGCGCGAAGTCGTCCAGCGAGTGCTTGCCGCCGGACAGCTCGCGGATCTTGGTGTCCACGTCCAGCCACAGCAGCTGGCCTTCGGGATAGAAGTCGGTGCCGCGGCGCCAGTTGGCCCAGCCGCCGCCGCCGTAGTAGGTGAGCGGCGCGGCGTCGGCGGTGTCCTGCAGCGAGCGCCAGGCGCGGCCTGTGCGCTCGCTCATCGAGGCGTCGATGTCCGCCATCGTGTCGCGGAACTGCTCGGGGGTCCACAGGCCGGCGCGCGCGGTGAGCACGCTGCACCAGTAGTCGGTGAGGCCCTCGTACACCCACAGCAGGTCGTCCTGCATCTTCACGTTGAAGTTCGGCGTCCACAGGTCGGCCGGGCGGCGGAACTTGCCGTTCCACGAGTGCACGTACTCGTGCGGCATCAGGCTGGCCGCCAGCGTGTGCATGTCGTCGTTGGTGAAGAAGTCGGCCGGCAGGCGGTCGTCGCTGGACTGGTGGTGCTCCAGGCCGAAGTGGCCGGTGTGGTCGGACAGCGTGAGCAGGAAGTCGTAGTGCCCGTAGTGGTGCGCGCCGAACAGCAGGTTGGTCTGCTTCACCACCGCGCGCTGCTGCTCTAGCTGCTTGTCGGTGAGCTTGACGTCCTTCGCGCCGTCGCCCACCACGTTGAGGTGCACCGGCACCTTGGCGCCCGGCGCCAGGTCCACGCGGTTGAAGTACTCGCCGGCGATCAGCGGCGAATCCACCAGGTTGTTGAACGTCACCGGCTTGAACTGCACGGTGTTCCCGCTCTGGCTGGCCACCTCCATCGCGGTGCCGAACTTCCAGCCGGCGGGCAGTTGCACCGTGGGCTGGATCGTCACCTGCCGCGAGTAGTAGCCGGCCGGGTAGAACGCCACCTGGTTGAACTCCACGTCCACCAGGTTCGGCGTGGACGAGGCGCTGGCGCCGAACAGGCTGCCCTCGCCCGGCGCCGGCGAGAGGAACTGGAACTCGAGGTCAAGCTGGCCCACGCCTTCGGGCACGTCCAGGTTGATCGCGAACATGTCGCGCAGGTCGCGCCGCCACGGCAGCTGCTTGCCGTTCGCGGTGATCACCAGGCCGGCCACGTTCTCGATCGGCCCGGACGCCGCGTGCTCGCCGGGGATCCACTCCGGGTACAGCAGCGTGAACGCGCCCGGCTTCACCGGGATCGTCTCGTGCACGCGGAACATCCGCTTGGCCGCATCGGTGAGGTCCACGTTCACCGCGAGCTGGCCGGCGTAGGGCTGGTCGAGCGGCGCGGCGCGGTGGGCGTCCTGCGCCGTGGCGGCGGCGGACAGCGAAAGGGCCCCGATCACCGCGGCGGCAATCAGGCTGGAACGGAAGGCAGGACGATTCACGGGTGGCTCCGGGCGGCAGGCACCGGCCCGCGCGGAAGCCCGCGTTGCCGGCAGGAATGCGTCGTTCGTCGTATGCGGCGAGCGACGGATGACCGGGCGATGGTAGGCCGCCGCCCGTGGCCGCCCGCCTGCCAGAGGTCATGCCGGCGCGCGAAACTACTTGCGATCCCGCTCCAGCCGGCTGTGCCGCATGCCGTAGCCGAAATAGATCAGGCAGCCCAGCGCCATCCAGACCACGAAGCGCTCGAAGGTGATCGCGGGCAGGCCACCGATGCGTTGCCAGCCGTGCGCGTCCGGCCACGGCAGGCCGAAGATCAGCAGCAGCGAGAACGCCACGCCCAGCGGCGCCAGCACGGCGATCCACGGCATGCGGAAGCTGCGCGGCAGCTGCGGCTTGCGGATGCGCAGCACCAGCACCGCCGTGCAGATGATGATGAAGGCGCTGAGCGTGCCGATGTTGACCAGCTCGGCCACCTCGCCGATCGGCAGCAGGCCGGCCACGATGGCGGTGAACACCCCCAGGATCAGCGTCGGGCGGGCGGGCGTGCCGAAGCGCGGGCTCACCTTGGCGAACCACGCCGGCAGCAGGCCGTCGCGCGCCAGCGCGAACCAGATGCGCGCCGCGCCCAGCATGAAGGCGAACAGCACGCTGGTGACGCCCACCACCGCGGCCACCGCGATCGCGATGCTCACCCAGTGCAGGCCGATCGCCTCGAACGCCTGCGACACCGAGGCGTCGCCGTTGAGGTTGCTGTAGTGGGTGATGCCGGTGAGCACCAGCGACACCGCGATGTACAGCACCATCGCCACCGCCAGCGACAGCAGCACCGCGCGCGGCAGGTCGCGCTGCGGATGCTTCGCCTCCTCCGCCGCGGTGGTCAGCGTGTCGTAGCCGAACACCGCGAAGAACACCACGCTGGCGCCGGTGAGCACGCCGGCCCAGCCGAAGTGGCCCGTGCCCTGCGCGTCGAACACGCGCGCCGGGATGAACGGGTGCCAGTTGGCCGTGTCGATGTAGAACGCGCCCACGCCGATCACCAGCAGCACGCCGAGCACCTTGATCGCCACGATCGCGGTGTTGAAGCGCGCGCCCCACTCCATGCGCACGGTGAGCAGCAGCGCCACCGCCAGCGACACGCCGGCGGCGATCACGTTGAAGCGGTGGCCATCGCTGGGCGCGGCGATGGCCACGCCGCCGTGCACGCCGAACAGCTGCTGCAGGTAGTAGTGCATGGTCTGCGCGCTCATGCTCTGCTGCGCCCACTCCGGCAGGTGCACGCCGGCCGAGGCCAGCAGCACCTGCACGTAGCCCGACCAGCCGATCGCCACCACCGCGACCACCAGCGCGTATTCCAGCAGCAGGTCCCAGCCGATGATCCAGGCCACGAACTCGCCCAGCACCGCGTAGCCGTAGGTGTAGGCGCTGCCGGTCACCGGGATCAGCCCGGCGAACTCGGCGTAGCACAGCGCGGCGCAGGCGCTGCCCGCGCCCGCGATCAGGAAGGACAGCGCCACCGCCGGGCCGGCGTTCATCGCCGCCTGCTGGCCGGCCAGCACGAAGATGCCCACCCCGATGATGCCGCCGATGCCGATCGCGGTGAGCTGCCACAGGCCCAGCACGCGGCGGAAGTCGCCGCGCTGGCCCGCTTCGCTCTGCAACTGTTCGACAGACTTGTGGCGGAGCATTCGGCTCAGAAAACGCATGGGTTCATTCCTGCGGGCAACCGGCGGATCATAGCGAATCGCCGCCAAGGGTCATGGGGCAACGGTCATGGGGCAAGGGTCATGGCCAAGGGTCACGCGGGCCGGGCGCCCGGCCGCGCCGCCGCGGCGCGCAGCCACGGCAGCGCCAGGGCACTGGCGCCGAATACCAGCGCGATCGCCAGCGCGATGCGGCCATCCAGATGGCCGACGCCGAACCAGCGCCCGCTGGCTGCCGGCAGTGCCGCGGTGAGCAACACGCGCAGTCCCTCGACCCACCACGCCCAGCGCCGGCCCTCCATCAGCGCGCCGAGCACGCACAGGCCGGCCACCTGGTAGGCCGCGTAGGGCAGCAGCACCGGCAGGCCGGCGCTGCCCGTCATGCCGAGGAACTGGGTGACCATGCCCAGCAGCAGGGCGAACTGCAGCAGCACGTAGGCCTGCAGCGCCGCGCCCATCGGCGGGTCGTAGCGTCCGGCGGGCATCGCGAAGTCCGGCCTGGGGAAGCGCGCCGCCACGTCGGCGGGCCGCCAGCCCGGCGGCTTGATCCACACCAGCAGCTTGTCGCGCCAGCGCCGCGCGTGCCACGCGTCCCGCGCGGTGCGCCAGTACACCTCGGCATTCGCCCACAGCGGGTTCCAGCTGCGCAGCGGCGAGCGCGTGCCGTACACCGGCGGGTCGTCGTCGTCCTCTTCCACGAAGCTGCCGAACAGGCGGTCCCACAGGATCAGGATGCCGCCGTAGTTGCGGTCGAGGTAACGGTCGTTCACCGCATGGTGCGCACGGTGGTTCGACGGCGAGCAGAACACGCGGTCGAACCAGCCCAGCCGGCCGATCTGCTCGGTATGCACCCAGAACTGGTACAGCAGGTCGATCAGCGCCACCACCACGAATACCTCGACCGGCACGCCGAGGATCGCCAGCGGCAGGTAGAAGAGCCAGCCCAGCAGCGCGCCGCTGCCGGTCTGGCGCAGCGCGGTGGAAAGGTTGTAGCGCTCGCTCTGGTGGTGCACCACGTGGGCGGCCCACAGGATGTTCACCTCGTGGCCCATGCGGTGCAGCCAGTAGTAGCAGAAGTCGTAGCCCAGCAAGGCGCCGGCCCACACCGGCACGCTGTCGGCCGGCAGCCTGAACAGCGCGAAGTGCCGCACGCACCACGCGTAGATGCCGATCGTCAGCAGCTTGGTGAATACCGCCACCAGCTGCGAGATCGCACCCAGGCCGATGCTGTTGATCGCGTCGTTGCCGGCATAGGCGTCACGCCCGCGCAGCCTCGCCACCACGAGCTCGATGCCGATCAGCAGGAAGAACACCGGCGTGGCCCAGGTGATGATGAGTTCCTGTGTATTCATGCCTTGCGCACCGAACGGGCGATCCACCACAAGGCCGGATAATACGTCGCCAGCACCCACAGGCCGGCCAGCGGCAGCGGGCCGCGGAAGCGGTCCCAGGCCAGCACGCTGTCGCTCAGCATGAACACGAGCGCGCCTCGCGCCGCCAGCCGCGCCGAGGCATCGCCGCGCAGCGCGCGTGCCGCCGCCTGCCCGCCCATGCCGCACAACAGCGCCACGTAGACGATCACCGGCCCGCGCAACGGCGCGGCGATCGCACTCCACAACAGGGCGAGATTCGCCGCGCCATACGCCAGGCAGGCGAACAGCGGCCACGCCGGCCAGGCGAAGCGGCTGTCACTCAGCAGGGCCACGATGAAGCACGCGTGCCCGGCGAGGAACGCCAGCAGCCCCGGCACGAACAAGTCGCCGGGCAGCATCAGGAACACGTCGCCCGCCAGCGAACAGGCGATGCCCGCCAGCACGAAGCGCCGATAGCGCGGCGACACCGCCGGGCGCGCGTTCCACGCCAGCACGAAGATCAGCGCGGTGGCCAGCGGCTTGGCGCACCAGTGCAGCCACCGCCCACCGGGAGAGTGCGCAGCCAGCAGCGCGCCGGCGACCGCGGCACACGCGGCCAGCAGCGTGGCCATCGCAAGCCGGCGCGAAGCCGAGGCGCGATGCGCTTCACTCATACACGTGCAATTGCCGGAAGATCCACGCGTAGTAGGAGGCCAGCAGCGCCTTGTCCGGGCAGTCGTCGAAGCGGCCCTGGCAGCGTTCGCGCAAGGCGGTGGCGGCGGAGAAATAGGGATCGGCGGGCAGGCCCGCGGCCTGCAGCACCATGGTCGGCAGGAAGGCGATGTCGAGCGCGGGATAGCTGGGCAATGCCGGTCCGGCGAAGTTGCTCTTGACCATGTAGTAGGTGAGGAAGTCGCGATCCGGCACCAGTGCGGGCGGCAGCGTGCGCTTGAGCGGGCGGATCAGGCCATCGAAGGACGGCTGGTGGTCGCCGAAGTGCACCAGCACAGTGGGCTGGTCGCGATCGAGGAAATCGTGCTCCAGGCCCTGCATCGCCACGTCGGAGTCGTGCAGGCGCCACAGGTAGGTGTCGAAATCCAGCGCGCTTTCGTCCTTGCTGCCCAGCCCCTGCACCATGTTGCGCCAGGGCAGCGGCAGCTTGTCCATCGGATTGTCGTCGTGCGGGCCGTGCTGGTTGATCGTGAGTATCATCACGAACAACGGCTGGCCCGGCTTCTTCACCTTGTCGTAGACGCGCCTGGCCGCGGCGAACATCTGCGCGTCGGTTTCCTCCCACTCGTCCAGTCCCAGCTCCTCCGCGCCGTAGAGATGGTCGAAGCCGTAGGCGCGGTACGCGTCGCGGCCGTTGAGGAAATCGCTGTTGGTGGGATAGATCGCGATGGTGAGGTAGCCCAGCCGGCGCAGCAGGTCGGGCAATGTGTCGTGCACGTGCGGCGCCAGCACGAAGGGCGCGTACATGCCGCCGCTGCCGAAGATGTCCTGCGGCAGGCCGGTATGCACGGCGAACTCGCTGACCCAGGTGCCGCCGCCCCAGGTATGCGTGCGCAGCAGGCCGGTGCCGCGCGTGCGCGCGTCGGGCTGGAACAGTGCGAACTTGCAGCCCGGCACGGCGCAGGCGGCATAGATCGAGGGGTCGAAGGTGCTTTCCTCCAGCACCTGCACGATGTCGGGATACGACGCGGGCCGCGGGCCGGACTTGCCCTGCTTTTCGACGGCATTCGCGGTGCCGCCCCACTCGCGCTGCGCCGTGGCGTCATCCGACATCGCCGGCATCGTCACGCCGCCGTCGTTGATGTTGATGAAGAAGTTGGTGAGCTGGGCGTCGTCGGAAAGCTTGTCCCACACGTCGCGGTTGTGCAGCCCGGCGAACGGCCCTTCCGGCAGCAGGCACACGCGGAAGGCCACCGCGCACAGCAACACGCCACCGATGCGCCAGGCCGTCCGGCCCCAGCCGCGTCGCCGCACCGGCAGCGGCCGGTCCAGCCGCCACGCCAGCACCAGCAGCAGCGGCACCAGCAGCAGCACGCCCGCGGCCAGCAGGTACAGGTGCGGGTAATGGCGCAGCGTGGCGATCAGGCTGGAGCGCGCGTAGTAGACGAAATCCGCCGGCATCAGCGCCGTTTCGAGGTAGTTCTCCTTGAGGCCGGAGACGAAGCGCAGCGCGAAGAACAGCCCGCCGCCCAGCAGCAGCGCGAAGGCGAGGCGCACGGTGGCGCACAGCAGCGTACCGACGGCGAGCAGCATCAGCACCAGCACGAACAGCTTCTGCAGCGGCTCCGGCTCCGGCCACACCGTCGCCCAGGCGCAGCCTGCGAAAGCCAGCGCGGCAAGCACCCGCAGCACGCCACTGCGCGTCAAGCGCGACGGAAACCGAACCATGCCGCATGCCCCCTGATGGCAACCCGGCGGACGCCGGGCCGTCATCTTACGGGGACTGGCGCGCTTGCGCGCGGGGACAGCCGCCGCGCGTTCAGCCTGGCAGCCGCACCGGCGCCGCGCGCCGCCGCCCGGCGTGGCGCGAGCGCCACGCCTTCCAGCGCGCGCCGAGGCAGGAGAACACCACGTACAGCGCCGGCGTCGAGAGCAGGGTCAGGCTCTGCGAGATCAGCAGGCCGCCGATCAGCGCGATGCCGAGCGGGCGGCGCAGCTCGCTGCCCTCGCCCAGGCCGATCGCGATCGGCAGCGCGGCGAGGATCGCCACCATGGTGGTCATCATGATCGGGCGGAAGCGCACCAGGCAGGCCTCGTGCGCGGCCTCCAGCGGACTCTTGCCATGCTCGCGCTCGGCCACCAGGGCGAAGTCGATCATCATGATCGCGTTCTTCTTGACGATGCCGATCAGCAGCACCAGCGCGATCTGCGCCACCACCGACAGTTCGGTACCGGTCAGCCACAGCGCCATCAGCGCGCCCACGCCCGCCGCCGGCAGGGTGGACAGGATCGTCACCGGGTGGATCAGGTTCTCGTACAGCATGCCCAGCACGATGTAGACGGTGAGCACCGCCGCCAGCACCAGCCACAGCATGCCGCTCTGCATCTGCTGGAAGCGGTGGAAGTCGCCGCCGACGTTGAGCTTGATGTCGCCCGGCATGCGCATGTTGGTGACCGTGGCCTGCACGATCGCCATCGCCTCGCCCATGCTCACGCCGGGAGCGAGGTTGAAGCTCAGGTCCATCGTGGTGTACTGGTTCTGGTGGGTGATCGACGAAGGCGCCAGCCCCGGCACCTGGTGCGCGAGCGCGGTGAGCGGGACCATCGTGCCGCTGCTGGACGGCACGTAGATCTGGTTGATCGATTCCGGTGTGGCGGTCTGGTTCGGCAGCGCGTTCACCACCACCGTGTACTGGTTGATGTCCGAGTAGATGGTGGACACCTGGCGCTGGCCGAACGCGTCGTACAGCGCGCCGTCGATGGTGCCGATCGACACGCCCAGCCGCGCCGCGGTGGCGCGGTCGATCACGATGTTCTGGCGCAGGCCGCCCTCGTCCACGTCGCTGCCCACGTCCTGCAGCTTGGGGTTCTTCTTCAGTTCGGCCACCAGCTTCGGCAGCCACTCCTGCAGTTCGGCCAGGTCATTGCCCTGCAGGCCGATCTGGTACTGCGCGCCCTGGCTGGTGCCGCCACCGCCCGCGCTGGGCAGATCCTGCAGCGGGCGCAGGCGCAGGTTGAGGTCGGGGTACTTCGACGCCTTGGCGGTGAGCCGCGCCAGCACCGCGAAGGTGTCGTCCTTGCGGCCCTGCGCGCTGGTCTTCAGGTCGATGTTGAACGAGCCGCTGGCGCCCTGCCGGCTGGTGCCAAGCCGGGTGCCCACGGTGGCCACGTCCGGGTCGGACATCAGCATGTGGGTGAGCCGCTGCATGCGCTGCTCGCTCTGGCCGAACGAGACGGTGGCGCTGGAGGTGGCTCGGCCCCAGATCAGGCCGGTGTCCTGCGCCGGGAACAGGCCGCTCTTCACCACGCCGAACAGGAAGAACGTGATGCCGATCAGCACCAGCGGGGTCAGCGCGAACGCCAGCGTGTGGCGCAGCGAGAACGCCAGCGCGCGGCTGTAGATCGACAGCATGCCGGCGTGGAAGCGGTCCAGCATGCGCCCCAGCCGCGACGGCCCGGTGCGATGGTCGTGGCCGTTGAGGAAGCGCCCGCACAGCGCCGGGGTCAGGGTCAGCGAGACCAGCGCCGACATCACGATCGCCGCCACCAGGGTCACCGCGAAGTCGTGCATGAACATGCCGGTGACGCCGCCGGCGAACAGCAGCGGGATGAACACGGCGATGAGCGAGGCGGTGATCGAGACGATGGTGAAGCCGATCTCCCGGGCACCGGCCAGCGTCGCCTCCATCCGCGTCATGCCGGCGTCGATGTGGCGGATGATGTTCTCGATCACCACGATCGCGTCGTCCACCACGAAGCCGATCGCGATCACCAGCGCCAGCAGGGTGAGGTTGTTCAGCGTGTAGCCGAGGATGTACATCGCCACGAAGCCGCCGGCCAGCGACAGCGGCACCGCCACCGCGGCGATCAGGGTGGGCGCGAGCCGGCGCAGGAACAGCGCCATCGTCAGCACCACCATCATCAGCGAGATCAGCAGGGTGGCCTGCACTTCGTGCAGCGAGGCGCGGATCGTCGGCGTGTCGTCGAAGAACGGCGTCATCTTCGTGCCCGGCTGCAGGTAGTCGCGCAGCAGCGGCAGCTGGGCGCGCACCTCGTCCACCGTGGCGATCACGTTGGCGTCGGACTTCTTGAAGACGTACATCAGGATCGCCGGCCGGCCCTGGAACCAGGCCGCCTGGTACGCATCCTGGGTGCCGGCATAGACGTGCGCGACGTCGGACAGGCGCACCGGCGTGCCGTTCTTCATCGCGATCACCAGGTTCGCGAAGTCGCCCGCCGTGTGCAGCTGGGCGGTGGAACTGACCGCCATGGTGGTCTTGCCGTTGGACAGGAAGCCCTCCGGCGAGGTGACGTTGGCGGCGGTGAGCGCGTTGCGCAGCTGGTCCGGCGACAGCGCCATCGCATTCAGCGCGCGCAGGTTCACGTCGACGCGGATCGCCGGCGTGGCGGCGCCGGCGATGTCCACCGAGGAGACGCCCTTCAGCTGGCGCAGGCGCTGCGCCAGCAAGGTGTCGGCCAGGTTGTACATGTCCGCCGCCGACTGCGTGGTCGAGGTCAGCGCGATCGCGATGATCGGGTCGTCGTTGGGGTTGGCCTTCTGGTAGTTCGGCGTCACTCCCGCGGGCAGGTCGGGTATCGCGGCATTGATCGCGGCCTGCACGTCGCGCGCGGAGGAATCCAGGTTCACGCCGTTGTCGAACATCATGAAGACGAAGGTGCTGCTCTCCGAGCTGTGCGAGTTCATCGTCTGGATGCCCGGCACCTGGCCCAGGTGGCGCTCCAGCGGCGCGGCCACGGTGGAGGCCATGGTCGAGGCGTCCGCCCCGGCCTCGCTGGCCTGCACGAAGATCGCCGGGAACTGCATGTCCGGCAAGGCCGACACGCCCAGCAGCAGGTAGCAGATCATGCCGGTCACGAACACGCCGATCGCCAGCAGCGAGGTGCCGATCGGACGGCGGATGAAGATGCCGGAGATGTTCATGCCTGGCGCTCGCGGCGCGACGGTGCGGAAAGGCGGATGGAAGTGCTGCGATTCATGTTCTGCTCAACGTGCGCGCGGCGAAACGGTTGATCGTTTCGCCGCGCCGGATGCGACACCGCCGCGCGGTGCCCGATGGAGTCCGCCCATTCAATGTGCCGTGCCGTCGGCCTGTGCGCGGGCCAGCACGCGACGCTCGTGGCGTGCGTGCAGCCAGTCCTGGAAACGCTCCATGTACAGGTAGATCACCGGCGTGGTGTACAGCGTCACCAGCTGCGACAGCAGCAGGCCGCCAACGATGGACACGCCCAGCGGCCGGCGCAGCTCCGCGCCGATGCCGCTGCCCAGCGCCAGCGGCAGCGCGCCCAGCATCGCCGCGGCGGTGGTCATCATGATCGGGCGGAAGCGCAGCAGGCAGGCGCGGTGGATCGCGTCGCGCGCATTCATGCCCTTGCGCTGCGCCTCGATCGCGAAGTCGATCATCATGATCGCGTTCTTCTTCACGATGCCGATCAGCAGCACGATGCCCACGATGCCGTCCACCGACAGGTCCATGCCGAACAGGATCAGCGCCAGCAGCGCGCCCACGCCGGCCGGCGGCAGGGTGGAGATGATCGTCAGCGGGTGGATGTAGCTCTCGTACAGCACGCCCAGCACGATGTAGATCACCACGATCGCGGCGAGCAGCAGCAGCACTTCGTCGCCCAGGCTGTTGGAGAACTCCGCCGCCTTGCCGATGAACTCGCCGCGCAGCTGCGGCGGGAACTTCAGCTGCGCCTCGGCCTGGTGGATCGCCGCCACCGCGTCGGACAGCGAATAGCCCGGCGCCACGTTGAACGACACCGTCACCGCGGGCAGCTGCTGCTGGTGGCTGATCACCAGCGGCGCGCTGGTGACCTTGGCGCTGACCAGCGAGGACAGCGGGATGGCGCCGCCGGCGCCGATGGTGAAGCCCACGTTGCCGGTGTTGCCGATGCCGGAAGGCGTGGCCGAGTTGCTGGACTTCACCTGGCCGAAGCTGGTCGCGGTGCTGCCGGTGAGCGCGCCGTTGCCGTTGCCGCGCACGGTGATCTGGTCGAGCAGCGCGGTGGTGGTGCGGAACTGCGGCGCCACCTCCATCACCACGCGGTACTGGTTGAGCTGGGTGAAGATGGTGGAGATCTGGCGCTGGCCGAACGCGTCGTACAGCGTGTCGTCGATGGTCTGCACCGGCACGCCGAGGCGGCTGGACTTCTCGCGGTCGATGGTGAGCTTGAGCGCGTTGCCCTGGTCGGCGAGGTTGTTGTCCACGTCGGCCAGTTCGGGCCGCTGGCGCAGCGCCTGGGTCATCTCGCTGGCGTAGCTCGCCAGCTCGTCGATGTTGGTGTCCGACAGCGCGTACTGGTACTCGGTCGCGGCGACGGTGCTGTCCAGCGTCACGTCCTGCACGGGCTTGAGGTACAGCGCCACGCCGGGGATGTCGGCCACCGCCTGCTGCAGGCGCGGCAGGATCTTGCCCAGGCCGTCGCGCTTGCTGCGGTCCTTCAGCACGATGGAGAGCTGGCCCTGGTTGAGCGTGGGGTTGATCGTGCCCGCGCCGATGAACGCGGCCACGCCGGCCACCGCCGGATCCTTGCGCAGCGCCTCGGCAACCGCCTGCGTGCGCTGTTCCATCGCGGGGAACGCCACGTTCTGGTCGGCCTGCACCACGCCGGTGATCATGCCGGTGTCCTGCTCGGGCAGCAGGCCCTTCGGGATGGTGATGTACAGGAACACGGTCAGCGCCACCGTGGCGGCGGCCACCAGGATCGTCAGCCGCTGGTGGTCCAGCACCCAGTCCAGCGAGCGCTCGTACACGCCCACGATGCGCGACCACACGGTGCGCTTGCCGGCGGCGAGGTGGCGCTCGTGCGCGTCCTCGCCCTCGGGCAGCTGGTCGGGGCGCAGCAGGTAGGCGCACATCATCGGCGTCAGCGTCAGCGACACCAGCATCGAGATCGCCACCGCGATGGTCAGCACCCAGGCGAATTCGTGGAACAGGCGGCCGGTGACGCCGGGCATCAGCAGCAGCGGCAGGAACACCGCGATCAGCGACACCGTCAGCGACAGCACGGTGAAGCCGATCTCCTTCGCGCCCAGCTCGGCCGCCTCCTTGCCACTCTTGCCCTGCTCGATGTAGCGCACGATGTTCTCGATCATCACGATCGCATCGTCCACCACGAAGCCGGTGGCCACGGTGAGCGCCATCAGCGAGAGGTTGTCCAGCGACATGCTGGTGAAGCTCATCACGCCGAACGTGCCGAGCAGCGACAGCGGCACCGCCACCGAGGGGATCACCGTGGCCCACAGCCGGCGCAGGAACACGAAGATCACCGCCACCACCAGGAAGATGGTCAGCAGCAGGGTGAACTGCACGTCCTCCACCGAGGCGCGGATGGTGATGGTGCGGTCGGCGAACACGTCCAGGTGCACGTCGGCCGGCAGCGCGGCGCGCAGCTCGGGCAGGATCTGGCGGATCTGCTGCACGGTCTGCACGATGTTCGCGCCGGGCTGGCGGCGGACGTCGAGCAGCACCGCCGGCTTGCCGTTCGACCACGCGGCGAGCTGGTCGTTCTCCACGCCGTCGACCACCTGGGCCACGTCGGCGAGCATCACCGGCGCGTTGTTCTTGTACGCGATGATGGTGTTCTTGTAGTCGGCCGCGTCGGCGAGCTGGTCGTTGGTGCCGATCGAATAGCTCTGCGTCTTGCCGTTAAGCGTGCCCTTGGGCGCGTTGACGTTGGCCTGGGTGAGCGCGCTGCGCACGTCCTCCAGCGTGAGGCCCAGGTTGGACAGCTGCGCCGGGTTCATCTGCACGCGCACCGCGGGGCGCACGTTGCCGGCGATCGAGACCAGGCCCACGCCCGGCACCTGCGACAGCTTCTGGGCCAGGATCGAGTCGGCGTAGTCGTTGACGTCGCGCAGCGGCCGGCTGTCCGACTGCAGCGACAGCGTGAGGATGGGTGCGTCGGCCGGGTTCACCCGGTTGTACACCGGCGGGTACGGCAGGTTGCTGGGCAGCACGCCGCGCGCCTGGTTGATCGCCGCCTGCACGTCCTGCGCGGCCACGTCGATGTCGCGGTTCATGGCGAACTGCATGACGATGGTGGACAGGCCCGCGGAGGAGTCCGAGCTCATCATGGTGAGGCCGGAGATCTGGCCCAGCTGGCGCTCCAGCGGCGTGGTGACCAGCACCGCCATGGTGCTGGCGCTGGCGCCCGGATACTGGGTGGTCACCACCAGGCTGGGCGCCTCGATCTCGGGCAGCGCCGACACCGGCAACTGGCGGTAGCCCAGGATGCCGAGCAGCAGGATCGCCACCATCAGCAGCGAGGTGGCGATCGGGCGGCGAATGAAGAGCGTCGAGAATCCCATGGGTGTCCGTGCTGCTGTCTGGATGGCGTCCTGCTCACCGGGGCCCGCGGCCGCCGGGAGGTGATGCGTGGCCCGCCGCCACCGTGGCGGCCGGGTCAGGCGGCCGTCGCCGGGGCGGCGGCCACCGGAGTTGCGTCAGTGGCCGTGGCGACCGCCGCCCTTGCCCTTGGCCTTCTGCAGGTCCGCCGCGGTCGGCGCCGGCGGCACCTCGCCCGGCTTCAGCGGGTTGACCTTGCTGCCGGGCTTCAGGCGGAACTGGCCCTCGGTGACGACCTGCTCGCCCGCGTTGAGGCCGCTGCCGATCATCACGTGGCTGTCGCCCACCTCGCCGGCGACGACCACCGGCTGCATCTTGACCGTGTTGTCGCCCTGCACCTGGTAGACATAGTCGCCATCGGGGCCGCGCTGCACCGCCTCGGCCGGGATGACCAGCGCGCCGTCATCCACGCGCACCTGCAACCGCACGTTGACGAACTGGCCCGGCCACAGCGCGTTGTCCGCGTTCTGGAATTCGGACTTCAGGCGGAACGTGCCCGTGGTGGCGTCGATCTCGTTGTCGATCACCTTGAGCACGCCGCCGGTGGCCACCGGGTGCTTGTCCACGCGATCGAGCGCGGCGACCTGCAGCGGCGCCTCCATCTGCGCCTTGCGCACCATGTCCAGGTTCTGCTCGGGCAGGGTGAACATCACGTAGATCGGGTGCAGTTGGGTCAGCGTGACGATGGTGCTGCTGGTGGTCACCACGTTGCCCGGGTCCACCGCGCGGATGCCGGCGACGCCGTCGATAGGCGAACGGATCTGGGTGTAGTCGAGCTGCACCTTGGCGCTTTCCGCCGCCGCCCTGTCCTGCACCACCGCGGCCTCGAGCTGGTTCACGTTGTTGCGGTAGGTATCCATGTCCAGCGCCGCCACGTAGCCGCTGGCCACCAGCGCCTGGTTGCGCTTGAGCGTGCTCTGCGCGGTGGCCAGCGAAGCGGTGTCCTGCTTCTGCTTGGCCAGCGCCTGGTCGTAGCTCGCCTGGAAGGTGCGCGGATCGATCTGCGCCAGCACCTGGCCCTTCTTCACCGGCTGGCCCTCGGTGAAGGCGAGGTTGATCAGCTGGCCGCCCACCTGCGGATTCACCGTGATGGTGTTGAGTGCCTGCACCGTGCCCAGCGCGGTGAGGTAGACCGGCACGTTCTGCTTCACCACCGGCACCACGGTGACAGGCACCGGGGGATTGTCCTTGCCGCCCATGCCACCGGGCTGCCCCCGTCCCGCACCACCGGGCTTGTGCAGCAGGCGCACGGCGACGATGGCCAGCACGACCACCGCGACGACGATCAGCACGATCTTCCAAAAACGCGACATGCAGAAAACTCCCGATATGAAATCCGTGCCACCGTTGGAACCCGTGCCGACGCGCTCGCGGTCGGCTGACTGGTGCCAAGCATAGGTGCAGTGCAAGAAAAAGGAACAATGCCAGTCGACAGGGGGGAAGCATGACCGATGGCAGGGATGCGCTCCCGCCGCACCGCCGCGCTTGGACAAACGGCAGTCGCCGTGGTTCCACGGCGCGACAGATCGCCGCTGCCGCCGGCTGATAACTTGCCGGCGGCTTCGTCTATACTCCGGGCCTTGCGCTAGCCGGACTTCACCGCATCGCTACGCGGCCACGGCAGGTGCGGGCACCCGCCGGGTGCCGCAGGGGCCTTGCGGACGATCCACCGACCTGGAGTACACACGTGAGCGGTTCCATGAACAATTCCGACCGGGCTTTCGTGCAGCAGTTCGCCAAGCTGATCGGCGGGCTGGCGGCGCTGACCGTGGTGCTGATCCTGCTTGCCCTGGCGATCTACGGCCACGAACCGAAGGAAACCGACCCGAACGTGCAGTCACAGGTCGCCGCGCGCCTCGCGCCCGCCGGCGCGGTGTATGCAGGCAACACCGGCCGCGCCGCGATGCAGGCCGCCGCCGATGCCGCGGCGAAGGCCGCCGCCTCGCAGGTCGCCTACGGCGGCACCACCGATGGCAAGACCATCTTCGACAACCTGTGCACCAGCTGCCACACCGCCGGCGTCGCCGGCGCTCCCAAGGTGGGCAACAAGGCCATGTGGGCGCCGCGCATCGCCGAGGGCCTGGACACCCTGATCAAGCACGCCACCGACGGCTACCACGGCCCGGACGGCAACTTCATGCCGCCCAAGGGCGGCAACCCCGCGCTCACCGACGCGCAGGTGAAGGCGGCGGTCACCTGGATCGTCGACCAGGCCAAGTAAGCCCCGCGTCACTCAGGGCAAGGCAAACGCCGCCCTCGGGCGGCGTTTTCGTTCGCCCCCTCTCCCGTTGACGGGAGAGGGGAGGCAGGCGGAACGCCTCCGCTACAATGCCGGCATGAATCTCCCCGAACTTCCCCCCGACCCGGCGAGCTTCCCCGCCGAGGCATCCGCCTTCACGCTCACCGGCCCGGTCGGCGCACTGGAATGCATCAGCGACGTGGCCGCGCCCGACGAGGCGCGCCAGGGCGTGGCGGTGGTCTGCCACCCCAATCCCGTGCAGGGCGGCACCATGCACAACAAGGTGGTGACGATGGTGGAGCGCGCATTGCGCGAGTCGGGGCTGGACACGCTGCGCTTCAACTTCCGCGGCACCGGCGCCTCGGCGGGAAGCTACGACGACGGCAACGGCGAAAGCGAGGATCTCGCCGCCGTGGTGGCCTGGCTGCGCCGGGCGCGCCCCGCCGATGCGCTGTGGCTGGCCGGCTTCTCGTTCGGCAGTTATGTGACGATCCGCAGCGCGGTACGGCTGGGGGCCGACGCGCTGGTCAGCATCGCGCCGCCGGTGGGACGCTGGTCGATGGCGGACGACGTGCTGCCCGCCTGCCCGTGGCTGGTGGTGATGGGCGAGGCCGACGAGGTGGTCGAACCGCAGGCGGTATTCGACTGGATCGATGGCATGGAGCAACCGCCGGAACTGATCCGCATGCCCGAGACCGGCCACTTCTTCCATCGCCGGCTGATGGACCTGCGCGGCGCAGTGAAGCACGCGATCGCCGATTGGCTGCCGGCGGCGCGCGCCTGATTCCCCCATGAGTGAAACCCTCTCGCCCGCACCCGGCGTGCGCTACCAGGAAGGCGTGGCCGCGCACCGCTGGGAATCCGATCCCGCCCAGCTCGCGGTGCTGCCCGAGCTCGACCGCCTGCACGCCGCGCTGTGCGCCACGGCGAACGGCAACGGCAGCCTGTTCGGACGGCTGAAGTCGCTGCTTGCCAGCGAGGCGCCCGAGGCACCGCAAGGCCTGTACCTGTGGGGCACGGTGGGCCGCGGCAAGACCTTCCTGATGGACCTGTTCGTGGCCAGCCTGCCGCACGGCGCGGCGCTGCGACGGCATTTCCACCGCTTCATGGGCGAGGTGCACGAGCGCCTGCGCGAACTGGGCGAGCGGCAGGATCCGCTGGCCGAGGTGGCCGCCGGCCTTGCCGCGCGCTGCCGCGTGCTGTGCCTGGACGAGTTCCTGGTCAACGACATCGGCGACGCGATGATCCTCGCCCGCCTGCTGGAGTGCCTGTCCGCGCGCGGCGTGGCGCTGGTCACCACCTCGAACACCGCGCCGGGAAACCTGTACCGGGACGGCCTGCAGCGCGCGCGCTTCCTGCCCGCGATCGCGCTGCTGGAGCGGCACTGCCGCGTGGTCGAGATGGCCTCCTCGCGCGACTGGCGCCTGCGCGCGCTGACGCAGGCCGCGGTGTACCACACGCCGCCGGGCCCGGAGGCGCACCGCGCACTGCAGCGCATCTTCCGCGACCACGCCCGCGGCGAAGTGGTCGAAGGCGGCACGCTGGAAATCAACGGCCGCGCGATCCCCTGCCGCAAACGCGCCGACAACATCCTGTGGTTCGACTTCGCCGCGCTGTGCGAGGGGCCGCGCGCGGTGGCCGACTACATCGCGCTGGCCAAGGCCGGCCCGGCGATCATCGTCTCCGGCGTGCCGCAATTCACCGTCTACAGCGAGGACGCCGCCAAGCGCTTCGTGCAATTGGTGGACGAGTTCTACGACCGCCACGTGAAGCTGGTGCTCTCCGCCGCCGCGCCTATCACCGAGCTGTACGACGGCGAACGCCTGCGCGCCGAATTCGGCCGCACCGAGTCGCGCCTGATCGAGATGCAGAGCGAGGAATACCTGGCGCTGCCGCACCGCGGCGACTGAATCGCGCCCCGCGATTGCCACCCCATCGCCGCCGCAGTAGCCTGCGACGGCTGGCAGCACACGGCCAAGCTGGGGGAGGGGACGATGGATATCGTGCAGGGTCCGCTCCCCGACGGGCGGCCCGACACCAACCATGCACCGACGCTCGCGGGAACGACCGAGCAGCATGCCCTGCCCGGCTTCGAGGCCGTGGCGCGGCTGGCGGCCAATGCGCTGGGCGTGCCGCTGGTGGCGCTGCTGCTGAGCGACGGCAGCGCGTTCTGGCACAACCCGCCCGGATACGGCGACGCGCCGCACATGGACGGTTTGCTGCTGGCCGCCTGTCGCGAAGCCGCACGTCACGGCGTCGCCGAGGTGGTAGCCGACGCCCGCGAGGATGCCCGTTTCCTGCCCGCCGGCATCGACCCCGCACAGGCCGAAGTCGCCTTCTTCGCCAGCGAGCCGGTGTTCGGCCTGGACGGCCAGCGGCTGGGCGCGCTGTTCGTGGTCGACCGCCGCCCGCGCCTCGCCCTGCGCGCCGGCGAGCTTGCCGCCCTGCGCGACGTGGCGGCGCTGGCCGCCACCGGGGCGGCGCTGCGCTGCTACCTCAACCGCATCGATCCCTCCACGCGGCTGCCGCACCGCAATGCGTTCTTCGCCGACCTGCACGCGCAGTTGTCACGGGAAACCGATACCGCCTGGCTGGTCGCGATCGAGACCGCGCCGGTGGCACGCTTCAACGCCTTCATGCGCGCCATGGGCCATGCCTACGCCGATGCCCTGATGCACGCGACGGCCGAACGGGTGCAAGGCTGGATGACGCCGGGCATGCAGCTCTACCAGGTGGCATCCACCCGGCTGGCCGTGCTGCTCCCGGGGTCGCAGGAGGCGCCCACGCCCGCGCAACTGGACGCGCTGGTGGCCATGCTGCGCGACCCGGTCGACTGCCTCGGCATCGCGCTCACCCTGCAGCCGGGCGTGGGCCTGCTCGAGATCGAGGCCGGCGAACTGCGCGGCGGCGACCCGCTGCGGCGGGCGATGAACGCCTCGTGGATCGCGCTGGGCACGGCCCGCGGCTGGACCGCGTATGACCACCGCCAGGACGAGCGCCAGCGGCAGGAATTCTTCCTGGTCACCGAGCTGGCTGCCGCGCTGTCCGAGCGTGCCGAGCTGGAGCTGCACTACCAGCCGCGCGTGGAACTGGCCAGCGGCCGCTGCGTGGCGCTGGAGGCGCTTGCGCGCTGGCACCATCCCACCCTGGGCGCGGTGTCGCCCACCACCTTCGTGCCGCTGGCCGAGCAGGCCGGCCTGATGCGCGCGCTGACCGACTGGGTGTTCGACCACGGCCTGGCGCAACTGGCGGCATGGCTGCGCGACGGGCTCGACGTGCGGCTGTCGCTGAACGTCTCCAGCATCGACCTGGACGCCATGCTGGAGACACGCCTCGCCGCGGCGGCACGACGCCACGGCGTGCCCCTGGCCCGGCTGGAGCTGGAGTTCACCGAGAGCGTCGCGATCCACCACGACGAGCTCACCCGCCACGTGCTGGTCGCGCTGCGCGAGGCCGGCGTGGGCATCGCCATCGATGACTTCGGCATCGGCTACAGCAACCTCGACGCGCTGCGCCGGATGCCGGCCTCCAGCCTGAAGATCGACCAGTCGCTGGTACGCAGCCTGGACACCCGCCGACACGACGCCGCCATCGTGCGCGCGATGGCGGCGCTGGGCCACGAGCTCGGCTTTCGCGTGGTGATGGAAGGGGTGGAGACGGCCAGCGTGCTTGCCGCGGTGCGCGACATGGGCTGCGACGAGGTGCAGGGCCACCACATCACCCCGCCGCTGCCGGCCATCGAGGTGGCCGACTGGCTGCGCCGGCACGCCATCACTCCCGCGGAGGCAAGCTGCTAAGGTTTCCGGCAGCGCATCGCCGCCGGAGCCCCAGCATGCCCATCCCCCTCGCCTTCGCCCTGCTGCTGGGCGCCACGCCGGCGAATGGCGCCATCGATTTCGAAACCCGCGTGCACCAGGCGAAGATGGCCGAGGCCGCCGCCACCGGGCCGGCCTACCAGAAGGCGCTGTGGGGCAAGATCGGCAACCCCACCACCGACGCCTACAAGGGCTGCCTCGCCAGCAACGCGCCGGCGGACAAGTCGCCGTTCACCCTGGTGCTGGACGTGGACGCGCACGGCAAGCCGCAGCACATCGCGGTGCAGCCGGCCAGCAAGGTCGCCACCTGCATGGCCGGGCAGTTCGCCGGCTGGACGTTGCCGCCACCGCCGGTTTCGCCTTCGCCCTATCCGCTGGAGATCGACTTCAGCGTCGCGCCCTGACCAGGGTCGAGCGAGTCCCGGCTGTTTCCCGGCAACCAGCCACGCGCCTCACGCGGCGGCGGCGCGCGACTGCTGGTAGCGCCGGTGGTGCACCAGCAGGCCGGCGTAATAGACGATGTAGTAGCCCACCAGCAGGCCGATCACCAGCATGGTCAGCGGGCTGGACTGGTAGCCCATCTGCATGCTGGTGCCGGGCGGCGCGCCGGCGGCCAGCGCGTCGGCATGCTGCATCTGCGGCGCCAGCACCATGAAGCGCCACGCCAGCCGGCCCAGCAGCAGCGCGGTGAGCACGGCGCCGATCCACGGGTTCGGCAGGTAGCAGTCGCCCTTCACCGGATCGGTCTCGAAGCGCGTCAGGCGCAGGCCGACGAAACCCAGCGCCGCGCCGATCACCGCGCCGCCCAGCACACCCTCGGCCAGGCGGATGTCATGCAGGCCGCCCAGCATCAGCAGGCCGCCGATCACCGCGAAGATCACGATGCGCGCGATCATCCGCTTGCGCCGGATCGGCTGGCGGCCGAACTGGCGGCTGATCCGGCGCCAGACCATCAGCACCAGCAGCGGCACGATGATCGCGTAGCTCATCAGGTGGGGAGACATGCTTGCGCATCCGGCGGGGAGAATGCGCGCAGCCTAACCGAGACGCTGGCGCCGCGCGATGGACGCCCGGTAGCCGTCGCGCATGACGGCTGTCATGCGCGACGCGACCCGCTACTTCGCCTTGCCCTGGTTCGCCACCGCGGCCATCTTCGCCTCGATCGCCGCGGCGTCGCCCAGGTAGTAGCGCCGCAGGGGCTTCAGGTGTTCGTCGAACTCGTACACCAGCGGCACGCCGTTGGGAATGTTCATCTCCACGATGTCGGCGTCGGAGATGCCGTCCAGGTACTTCACCAGCGCGCGCAGCGAATTGCCGTGGGCGGCGACCACGACGCGCCGGCCGGCCCTGATCGCCGGCGCCAGCACTTCGTGCCAGTACGGCAGCACGCGGGCCACGGTGTCCTTCAGGCATTCGGTATCGGGAATCTGCGCGGGCGCCAGCGCGGCATAACGCGGGTCGTGCACCGCCTCGTTCGCCGCACGTTCCAGCGGCGGCGGCGGGATGTCGTAGCTGCGGCGCCAGACCTTCACCTGCGCGTCGCCGTACTTCGCCGCCGTCTCGGCCTTGTTGAGGCCGGTGAGGGCGCCGTAGTGGCGCTCGTTGAGGCGCCAGTCGGTGTGCACCGGCAGCCAGCTCATCTCCATCGCGTCGAGCACGCCCCACAGCGTGTGCACCGCGCGCCTGAGCACCGAGGTATGCGCCACGTCGAACGCGTAGCCTTCGCGCTTCAGCAGTTCGCCCGCCTCGCGCGCCTCCTGCTCGCCCAGCGGGGTGAGGTCCACGTCGGCCCAGCCGCTGAAGCGGTTGTCGAGGTTCCATTGCGACTGGCCGTGGCGGATCAGGACGAGCTTGTGCATGGCGGGATTTCTCGGCGGGGAGGTCCGGAATGGTAGCGGCAAACCCGCCCCTGCCAAAGGTCACGCCAACCCTTTGCTCGTGCGACGCATCCCAGTCATGTCATCCACGCAACGGAGCCCAGCCATGCGCCGCATCCTGCTTTCCCTCGCCCTCCTCCTGCCGCTGGCCGCGACCGCCTCGGACAACGACATCCACAAGGTCAACGGCGACGTCCGCGTCGAGGCCGGCGAGCACGTCGGCACCGCCAAGAGCGTCAACGGGGACGTCGACGTGGGCGATCACGCCGTGGTGCAGCAGGCCACCACCGTGAACGGCTCGGTGTCCCTGGGCACCCAGGCCGAGGCCGGCGAGCTGCACACCGTCAACGGCTCGATCGAGGTCGCCACCGGCGGCAAGGTCGACGGCCAGGTCCATGCGGTCAACGGCGACATCGGCCTGGCGCAGGGCGCCCAGGTTGGCGGCCATCTCTCCAACGTCAATGGCGCGATCCGGCTGGACGCCGCCCACGTCGCCGGCGGCCTCGAGACCGTGGCCGGCGACATCACCGTGGGCGCGAACTCGCGCGTCGAGGGCGGCATCCTGGTCGACCAGCCGAACAACGGCTGGTTCCACTGGGGCAGCGACCACAAGCCGGTAATCGTGATCGGCCCGCACGCGGTGGTGCAGGGCACGCTGGAATTCCGTCGGCCGGTGGTGCTCAAGGTCAGCGACAGCGCGCAGATCGGCCCGGTGAAGGGCGCCACGGCGGAGAAGTTCGGCGGCGCCGCGCCGTAACCGGCACCCTCCCGAGCCGCGCGGTCACACCCAATCGCGCGGCTTGAGGTAGTCGGCCAGCCGCGCCTCGGCGGAGCCCGGTTCGGGCGCATAGGCATACTCGAAGCGCACCCGCGGCGGCAGGCTCATCAGGATGGACTCGGTGCGCCCGCCCGACTGCAGGCCGAACAGCGTGCCACGGTCGCAGACCAGGTTGAACTCCACGTAGCGGCCGCGCCGGTACAGCTGGAACTCGCGCTCGCGCTCGCCGTACGGCGTATCGCGGCGGCGCTCCACGATCGGCGCGTAGGCGTCGAGGAAACCCTGGCCCACGGCCTTCGTGAAGTCGAGGCAGCGCTCGAAGCCGCCCGCGTCGAGGTCGTCGTAGAACAGCCCGCCCACGCCACGCGTCTCGCCGCGGTGCCTGAGCTGGAAATACTCGTCGCACCACTTTTTGTAGCGCGGGTAGACGTCCGCGCCGAACGGCGCGCACAGGTCGCGCGCCACCGTGTGCCAGTGCACCACGTCCTCGTCGAACGGGTAGTACGGCGTGAGGTCGAAGCCGCCGCCGAACCACCACACCGGCGCCACGCCCGCCTTGCTCGCCTCGAAGTAGCGCACGTTCGCATGCGTGGTCGGCACGTAGGGATTCTTCGGGTGCAGCACCAGCGACACGCCGGTGGCGATAAAGCTGCCGCCGGCCAGCTCGGGGCGATGCGCGGTGGCGCTGGGCGGCAACTGCTGGCCGGAGACGCGCGAGAAGTTCACGCCGGCCTGCTCGAACAGCGCGCCATCCTTCAGCACGCGGGTGCGTCCGCCGCCGCCCGCCGCCCGCGTCCAGGCGTCCTCGACGAAGCACGCGGAGCCATCCAGCCGTTCCAGCTCGGCGCAGATGCGGTCCTGCAGTTCGCGCAGGAGGGTTTCGGCGCGGTCGGCTTGTTCGTTCATCAGGTTGCACTCCATCGTCATCGTCGCGAGCTTAGCAAGAGCGGTTTCCATCGCCGCTGTGGCGCGGCGCCGCGTGGACCTGCGCCGGATCAGGAGCGCACCGCAGCTGAACGTGCAGGCGCCGCCCGCGGCATGCAAGCTAGGCAGCGCGGAAGCCGCTCGCTAGGCTGATGCGATGACGACACCGATGACCCCGCTCGCGGTCAGCGCCTGCACCGTCACCTCCGCGCTGGGTCGCGGACTGGCGGCGCAGCGCGACGCGCTGCGGCACGGCCGCGGCGGCCTGCGTCCCGACGATTTCGGCAGCGCGCCGCGGCTGGGCTGGATCGGCCGCGTAGCCGGCGTGGAAGACACGGCACTGCCACCCGCGCTGGCCGGCTGGGACTGCCGCAACAACCGCCTCGCCTGGCTGGGTTTGCAGCAGGACGGTTTCCTCGCTCGCGTGCATGCCGCACGCGAGCGCTACGGCGCGCGCCGCATGGCGCTGCTGCTGGGCACCTCCACCGCCAGCATCGGCGCCACCGAGGAGGCGTATCGCCGGCTCGATGCCGACGGTCGTTTTCCCGCCGGGCTGCGCCGGCACGCGCTGCACGCGCCGGATTCATTGAGCGCGTTCGCCAGCGCCGCGCTGGCGCTGGAAGGCCCCTGCCTCACGATCTCCACCGCCTGCTCGTCCAGCGCCAGGGCATTCGCCAGCGCCGCGCGCCTGTTCGCGCTGGATCTGGTCGATGCGGCCGTGGTCGGCGGCGTGGACAGCCTGTGCGACAACGTGCTGTTCGGCTTCAACGCGCTGGAGCTGATCTCGCCTGCCGCCTGCCGCCCGTTCGACGCGGCGCGCGACGGCATCTCGATCGGCGAAGCCGCCGGCTTCGCGCTGCTGGAACGCACGGAGGCCGCGCCGCAGGCGCCGCGCCTGCTCGGCTATGGCGAGGCCAGCGACGCCTGGCACATGTCCGCGCCGCATCCCGACGGCCACGGCGCGGAGCTGGCGCTGGACGCGGCGCTGGCCCGTGCCGGCCTCGACGCGGCGCGGGTCGACTACGCGAACCTGCACGGCACCGCGAGCAAGCAGAACGACGCGATGGAAATGGCGCTGCTGGCGCGCCGTTTCCCCGCCACCACGCGCGCGAGTTCGACCAAGGGCTTTACCGGCCACACACTGGGCGCGGCGGGCATCGTCGAGGCCACGATCGCGCTGCAGGCGATCGAACACGGCTTCGTGCCTGGCAACCTCGGCGCCGCCACGCCCGACCCCGCCTGCGGCGCGCAGTTCGCATGGCGCCACGAGTCGCGGCGCGTCGACGTGGCGCTCAGCAATTCCTTCGGTTTCGGCGGCAACAACGCCTGCCTTGTGTTCGGACGCGCACCATGACCGCCATGCTGCTGCACGTCGAAGGCATCGGCCTGTGGTCGCCGCGACTGGGCGACTTCGCCGCGCTGCGCGCCCTGCTCGCCGGCGCGGCGGCGGCCGCACCCGCCGCGCCGGCCGCCGCACTGCTGCCGGCGAACGAGCGCCGCCGCGCGCCGGAGAGCGTGCGCCTGGCGGTGGAAGTGGCCGGCCAGGCGCTGGCGATGAGCGGGCGCGATCCGGCCACGCTGGCCTGCGTGTTCGCCTCGGCGCACGGCGACCAGGCGATCACCGACGCGATCTGCAGCACGCTGGCGCACGCACCGGCCGAACTGTCGCCCACCCGCTTCCACCACTCCGTGCACAACGCGCCGGCCGGCTACTGGACCATCGCCACCGGCTGCCGCGCACCGTCCAGCGCGGTCTGCGCCGGCATCCGCACCTTCGGCGCAGCGCTGCTCGAAGCGGCGACCCAGGCGCTGGCCGAGCAACGCCCGGTGCTGCTGGTGTGCAGCGACATCGCCGGGCGCGGCCCGTTGCTGGAGATGACCGGCTGCGGGCGCGCCTTCGGTTGCGCCCTGCTGCTGGCGCCCGCAGCCGGTGCAACCACACTGGCGCGGCTGCGGCTGGAAACATCGGCGGATCACGCCGCATCCACGCCGCCGCCCGCTACGCTGGCCGGCGAAGCGGATGGCAACCCCGCCGGCGCCGCGCTGGCGCTGCTTGCGTCGCTGGCCGGACACGCCGGCCGTTGCCGACTCGGGGCCGCCACCGCACTGGATCTGCTGATCGACGTGGAGCCCGTCGCGTGAACGCCGCCCTGCCCCGCTGGTGCGTGCTGATCCCCTGCCTCAACGAGGAGGCGGCGATCCGCGGCGTGGTCGAATCGGTGCTCGCGCTGGGCGCCCCGGTGATCGTGGTCGACGACGGCTCCGACGACCGCACGCCGGAGATCCTCGCCACGCTGCCGGTGACGCTGCTGCGGCATGGGCAACGCCGCGGCAAGGGCCAGGCCCTGCGCGACGGCTTCCGCGAGGCGCTGCGCCGGGGCTACGAGGCGGTGCTGACGATGGACGGCGACGGCCAGCACCTGGCGGCCGACATCCCGCGCATCGTCGCCGCCGCCGCCGCGTATCCCGGCCAGTTGGTGATAGCCGCGCGCCTGCTCGACAAGGTGCAGCAGCCGAAGGCGCGCCGGCGCGCCAACGCGTTCGCCGACTGGGGCATTTCCTGGGCCTGCGGCCAGCCGGTGGCGGACACCCAGAGCGGCCAGCGCTGGTACCCGCGTGCCGCGCTGGACCTGGTCGACCTGCCGGCGCAGAACTTCGTGTTCGAGGCGGCGATCCTGATCGCGGCCTCGCGCGAGCTGGGCATGGGCGTGGTCGCGGTGCCGATCGCCTCGCGCTACCCGCCCGGCGCGCGGCCCAGTCACCTGCGGCCGGTGCGCGACACCCTGCGCATCACCACGTACACGATCACCCGCGTGTTGCATTACGGCCGCGTGGTGGGCAGCTATCGGCGCTCGCACACCGCACCGCGGGTCATCGATGACGCACTCGCTCCCCTGGCCCGCGCGTAGGAGCGGCGTCAGCCGCGATGCTCCTTCATGCTGCAACACCGCCATCGCGGCTGGAACCGCTCCTACGGCGGCGTGATGGAACCGGCCACCGGGCGCGCCCAGAAGTCGTGGAAGTTGAACCAGTTGTACGGCGCCACCCGCACGTAATGCTCCAGCCGCTGCGCGTAGCGGGTCAGCAGCGCGTCCAGCGCCGGGCCGCGCTGCCCGCGCGGAATCGCCACGCGTTCGGCGAACGGCTCGAACACCAGCCGGTAGCGGTTGCCGCCCAGATACAGGCCGAAGCAGAGCAGCACCGGCACCTGCAGCGCGCTCGCCAGCAGCCACGGCCCCACCGGCAACGGCGCCGGCGCGCCGAGGAAATCCACTTCGCGTTGCGCCTCGTGCTCGCCGGCGCGGTCGGCCAGAAGCGCCACCATCGCGCCCTGCCGGCAGGCCTCGGCCGCGGCCAGCACCACGCCGGCGCCACCTTGCGCGGCATCGATCACCGCCGCACCCACCGCGGGCGCCAGCGCCTCCAGCAACTCGGTCATCGCCGGCGTCTTGCCCTTGTCCAGCACCACCCGCAGCGGCACCTCGGGCCGCCGTGCGCCGAGCACGCGCAAGGCCTCGAAGCTGCCCTGGTGCGAACCGACCAGCAGCACGCCGCGGCCTTCGGCGATGCGCCGCTCCAGTTCCGCCAGTCCCTCGATCTCGATGCGGAAATCGCGCTCGCCATGGGCGAGCAGGAAGATCCGGTCCAGCGTGGTGGCGGCATAGGCGTGGAACTGGCGCAGCATCGGCCACACGCCGGGAGCATGCCCGAACGCACGCGTGAGGTACTGCCGCGAGGCGCGCCGCTCGGCACCGCGGCGCAGGAAGAAGTACAGCGTCACCGGATACAGCAGCAGCCGGCCGAAGCGGCGGCCGCCGTGCAATGCCAGCGTGCGCATCAGCCACAGTGCGAGGCGGCCGCCGCCTTCGCGGTGCTGGCGCCAGTGCGTGGCCTCGCTCATGCCGGGAGCGATTCAGCCGCGCGCGCGGTGCGCTTCGACGAACGCGCTCAGGCCCCGCAGGCTGGCAAAGATCTGCCGGTTGTCGGGATGGTCCGAACGCAGCTGGAAACCGTAACGCTTGGACACCGCCAGCGCGATCTCCAGCGCATCGATCGAATCCAGCCCCAGTTCGCCGCCGAACAGCGGCGCGTCCGGGTCGATCTTCGCGGGGTCGAGCGCTTCGAGGTTCAGGCTTTCCACGATCAGGGTGGCCAGCTCGTGCTGGGCAGCGGTCAATTCAGCCATGTGCGCGGAAGCTCTGGAAACGTCGTCGAAACCGCGGAAAGCGGTGGCAAAGTGTAACATGGAGCCCTTGTCTTGCCCGGTTGCAAATATGCTCGAGGGATGTGAAAGCAGGAGGGCCGAGGGTGGCCTGGTGCGCGCACCGCGCGTTTCCTATCGCTTGAACGACGCCGCCACCCTGCTCACCGAGCCCGGCGCGCTGGCGGTGTTCGGCTTCGGCGGAAGTGCCGCAGGCATCGACGACCCGCGGTGGTCGCACGTGCCGCTGGAAGCGCTCGACGCACCGACGCCCTGCGAACTGTGGCTGGTGGATGGCCCGGTGCAGCACGGCCACCACGAGGCGCTGCGCTGGTCGGCCGGCGGCGGCTGGCTGTTTGCCGCACTGGAACTGGACGAGCGCGACCACGGCGGCCCCGCGGGCGCGGCCCGCGTCGCCTACGCGCAGTTGCGCGACTTCATCCGCAGCCGCGACGAGCAACAGGTATTGCGCATCTGGAACTACCAGGGCGCGATCAACCAGGGCGACGGCGACACCGAGCGCTACAAGCTGTTCTGCGACGGCCGCGCCGAAGGCTGTGGCGACTGGTTCGCCCATGGCTATCCCGCCGCCACCGCCATCGGCCACCACGGCGAACCGCATTTGCTGCAGGTCTACCTGCTCGCCAGCACGCACGCCGGCACCGCGGTGGAGAACCCGCGCCAGGTCAGCGCGTGGCGCTACCCGCGCCAGTACGGCCGCACCTCGCCAGGCTTCGCCCGCGCGATGCGGCTGCCTGCACAGGACGCACTGGCGATCTCCGGCACCGCCGCGGTGGTGGGCCACGCCTCCGCGCACGAGGGCGACCTCGCCGCCCAGCTGGAGGAGATCCTGGTCAACCTGGAAGCGCTGCTGGCCAGCGCCGGCATGCCCGCCGGCTTCGACACGCAGGCGCCGCTGAAGGCCTATGTGCGCCACCCCGCCGACGCGCCACGCGTGCGCGAACTGCTCAGGCAACGCCTGCCCGGCGTGCCGGTGCTGCTGCTGCAAGGCGATGTCTGCCGCAGCGAACTGCTGGTGGAACTGGATGGATGGCGCTACGCCTGAGCCGCCGCGCGATTACTTCGGCAACTTCGCCGGCCGCTTCCAGCCCGCCAGCGTGAGCTGCCGCCCGCGCGCCACGGTGAGTTCGCCCGCGGGTGCATCGCGGGTGACCACCGAGCCGGCGCCGATGGTGGCCTGCGCGCCGATCGTCACCGGCGCCACCAGCGCGCTGTTGGAGCCGATGAAGGCGCCGTCCTCGATGCGGGTGGCGAACTTGTTCACGCCGTCGTAGTTGCAGGTGATGGTGCCGGCGCCGACGTTGACGCCCCGGCCGATCACGGTGTCACCGAGGTAGCTGAGGTGGTTGGCCTTGCTGTTCTCGCCGATGCGGGTCTTCTTGGTTTCGACGAAGTTGCCCACGTGCACGCCGGCATCGAGTTCGGTGCCGGGGCGCAGCCGCGCATACGGGCCGATCATGCAGGGGCCGTGGGTGACCACGCCGTCGAGATCGCAATGCGCCAGCACCACGGTGCCGGCGGCGAGGCGCACGTCCTTCAGCCGGGTGAACGGCCCCACGCGCACATCGTCGCCCAGGCTCACCGCGCCTTCGAGGATCACGTCGATGTCGAGCTCCACGTCGCGGCCGCTGCTTACGTCGCCGCGCACGTCGAGGCGCGCGGGATCGGCGAGGCGCACGCCGGCGACCTGCAGCGCGCGGGTGGCGCGCCGGCGGAATTCGGCTTCGAGGGTCGAGAGCTGCACGGCATCGTTGGCGCCGGAAGCCTCGACCGGATCGGCGCATTCGACGCTGAGCGCGGGGCGGTTTTCCTCACTGGCCATCGCGAAGATGTCGGTGAGGTAGAACTCGCCTTGCGCGTTGTCGCGGTCGAGCCCGGCGATCCACACGCGCAGCGCGGCAGCCGGTGACACGAGGATGCCGGTGTTGACCACGTCGATGGCGCGCTGCTCGTCCGTGGCGTCCTTCTCCTCGATGACGCAGCGCACGTGGCCGTTGCCGTCACGCAACACGCGGCCGTAGCCGCGCGGCTCGGCGACGCGGATCGCCAGCAGGCCGAAGCCGCCATCGACCTGCGCCAGCTCGCGCAGCGTCTCGGCGCGGAGCAGCGGCACGTCGCCGTAGAGCACCAGTACCTGCGCCGCGTCGGGCACGTCGGGCAGCGCCTGCTCCACCGCGTGGCCGGTGCCGAGGCGCTCGGCCTGCAGCACCCAATGCAGGTCGTCCTGGCCCGCGAACGCGGCCTGCACCTGGTCGCCGCCGTGGCCGTACACCACGTGGATCGCCGCCGGCTGCAGCGCCCGCGCGGTGGCCAGCACATGGGCCAGCAACGGCCTCCCGGCCAGCGGCATCAGCACCTTGGGGCGCGCGGATTTCATGCGCGTGCCGGCACCGGCGGCGAGGACGATGACATGCAGCGGGGCGTGGTTCATGCGTGACTGCCTTGACGGGAGCTGTCCGAAAAGTCTATCAGTCCGGCGGCGGCCTTCGCGCAGCAGCCGGACGGCGCGGACTCAGCGTGGTGCCGAGGCGGATGACACGGCCGTCTTGCCGGCGCGGCACTCGAAACGGAACGCGTAGATCAGGCTGAACGGCCTGGTCGTGCTGTCCACCTCGTGGCTGTTGCCGTCGGCGTCCGCGGCCCAGTGGTTGATCCGCAGCGGGTTGAACTGCCATTGCAGCACCGCCGTGCGCACCGCAGCGTAGAACCGCTCCCAATGCGGCGCGTGCGATGCATCGTCGGCCGGGATCGCGCGCACTTCACCCACCTTGCCCGCCTCGTCCACGATCACCTGCACCTGCACTTCCTGCAGTGGCGGGCAGGCCGCAAGCTGGTCTGGCGGATAGACCGGCTGCACGCGCCGGAGCGGCGTCGCGCCGGTGGCGGTATCGCCGATGGCCAGCTGGTAATGCGCCATCCGGCCGTCGTCGAGCATCCGGTAACTGGCGGAGCCTTCATTCGGCGCCCTGGCGGGCGGAGCGGCGACGCTGGCGCAACCCGCCACGCCCAGCACGAGCAAGCCCGGAGCCAGCCTCATGCGTGCCATCACGACCTTCTCCATCCGGCGAATGTCGGCAACGCTATCAAATTACATTTGTAATTTGAAGAGCCGCCGCGGCCGCACCGGCAATCCCCGCACGCAAAAACGCCGGCGCAAGGCCGGCGTCCTTTCCCACGATGTCCATCGACGCGACCGCTTCATCCATGAGTGCGGCCATGGCTGGCCGCCCGCTCGATCTTCGCGCTCAAGGACGAGCGCACCAATCAAACCCTGAGGTTCTTGCGCAGCCGCTCCAGCGCCTGCAGCTGGGCCATCGCCTCGGCCAGCTTGGCCTGCGCCTCGGATACTTCCAGCGCGTCGGTGCGGTTGGCCAGCGCGTCCTCGGCTTCCTTCTTGGCACGCTGCGCGGCGGTCTCGTCCAGGTCGGCCGCGCGGATCGCGGTGTCGGTCAGCACGGTGACCACCTGCGGCTGCACTTCGAGGATGCCGCCGGAGACGTAGAACTGCTGGCGCTCGCCCGTGGCCAGCACCACCTCGACGTGGCCGGGCTTGAGGCGGGTGATCAGCGGCGCGTGGCGCGGCGTGATGCCCAGCTCGCCCAGCTCGCCGGTGGCGATCAGCATCGACGCGTCGCCGTGGAAGATCTCGGCTTCGGCGCTGACGATGTCGACTCGGAGGGTGGTCATGGTTGGTTCTCGCTGTGCTTGCAAGGAAAGAGGCACCGGCTACGGGGAGGGTCGCAGCAAGCCTGCCCCGTTACCTAATTTCAAGAAACCCGCTTACGCGGCTTTCTTGGCGGCCCCCATCTCCTCGCCCTTCTTGATCGCCTCGTCGATGCCGCCGACCATGTAGAACGCCTGCTCCGGCAGGTGGTCGACGTCGCCTTCCACGATCATCTTGAAGCCGCGGATGGTTTCCTTCAGCGACACGTACTTGCCGGGCGCGCCGGTGAACACTTCGGCCACGTGGAACGGCTGGCTGAAGAAGCGCTCGCACTTGCGGGCGCGCGCCACCACCTGCTTGTCCTCTTCGGACAGTTCGTCCATGCCGAGGATGGCGATGATGTCCTTCAGCTCCTTGTAGCGCTGCAGCATGCCCTGCACGCGGCGGGCCACGTCGTAGTGCTCCTGGCCGACGACCTGCGGGTCGAGCTGGCGGCTGGTGGAGTCCAGCGGATCCACCGCCGGGTAGATGCCCAGCGAGGCGATCTGGCGGCTCAGCGTCACGGTGGAGTCCAGATGCGCGAAGGTGGTGGCCGGCGACGGGTCGGTCAGGTCGTCCGCGGGCACGTAAACGGCCTGGATCGAGGTGATCGAACCGGTCTTGGTCGAGGTGATGCGCTCCTGCAGCACGCCCATCTCGTCGGCCAGCGTCGGCTGGTAGCCCACGGCGGACGGCATGCGGCCGAGCAGCGCGGACACCTCGGTGCCGGCCAGCGTGTAGCGGTAGATGTTGTCCACGAAGAACAGCACGTCCTTGCCCTTGCCGGAGGCGTCCTTCTGGTCGCGGAAGTACTCGGCCATGGTCAGGCCGGTCAGCGCCACGCGCAGGCGGTTGCCCGGCGGCTCGTTCATCTGGCCGTAGACCATCGCCACCTTCGACTCCGGCAGGTTGTCCAGCTTGACGACGCCGGCGTCCTGCATCTCGTGGTAGAAGTCGTTGCCTTCGCGGGTGCGCTCGCCCACGCCGGCGAACACCGACAGGCCCGAGTGCTGGGTCGCGATGTTGTTGATGAGTTCCAGCATGTTCACCGTCTTGCCCACGCCGGCGCCGCCGAACAGGCCGACCTTGCCGCCCTTGGCGAACGGGCAGACCAGGTCGATCACCTTGATGCCGGTTTCCAGCAGCTCGTTGGCCAGCGCCTGGTCGGCATACGACGGCGCTTCGCGGTGGATCACCCAGCGGTCTTCGGCGTTGATCGGGCCGACCTCGTCGATCGGGTTGCCGAGCACGTCCATGATGCGGCCCAGGGTGGCGTTGCCCACCGGCACCTTGATGCCTTCGCCGGTGTTGCGGGCGAGCAGGCCGCGCTTCAGGCCGTCGGTGGAACCCAGCGCGATGGTGCGCACCACGCCGTCGCCCAGCACCTGCTGCACTTCCAGCGTGATCTCGGTGCCGTCGATCTTCAGCGCGTCGTACACCTGCGGCACCTGATCGCGCGCGAACTCGACGTCGATGACCGCGCCGATGATCTGAACAACTTTGCCCTGGCTCATGGATGTGCTCCGGATGGATCTTTAAGTGTCTGTTGCGGCGCCGCTGCGCGTCGCCAAAATTCTTTTGGGAGCTGCTGCGGTCAAACCGCAGCAGCTCCTCCCACGATCTCGCTGATTTCCTGCGTGATCGCCGCCTGGCGGGTCTTGTTGTAGACCAGGGTCAGCGTGTCGATCACCTTGTTCGCGTTGTCCGACGCGCTCTTCATCGCGACCATGCGCGCGGCGTGTTCGCTGGCGAGGTTCTCCAGCACGCCCTGGTACACCACCGACTCGATGTAGCGGCCCAGCACGTGTTCCAGCACGGTCTGCGCATCCGGTTCGTAGATGTAGTCCCAGTCGTGGGTCTGTTCCAGCTTGATGCCGGCATACGCCGGTTCGCCGGCCGCCTGGTGCGCCTCCATCTCCGCGGCCACCAGCGGCAGCGGCAGCAGCGCGTCGATGGTGGGCTTCTGCGTCATGGTGTTGACGAAATCGTTGTAGGCGAGGAACACGCGGTCGAGGCCATTCGCCTGGTACGCGTCCAGCACCACCTTGATCACGCCGATCAGCTGTTCCAACTTGGGCCGCTCGCCCAGGTGGGTGGCGCTGCCGGTGAGGTTCACGCCCTTGATGCGGCGGAAGAACGACTGCGCCTTCTGGCCGATCGCCACCACGTCCACCTGCACGCCCTTGTCCTGCCACTCGCGGATCGCGGGCAGCAGGCGGCGGAACAGGTTGGAGTTGAGGCCGCCGCACAGGCCGCGGTCGGTGGACACCACGATGTAGGCCACCCGCGCCACGTTTCCGCGCTCGACCAGGAACGGATGCTTGAAGTCCGTGCTGGCCTGCGCCACGTGGGCGATCACCTTGCGCATGGAACGCGCATAGGGGCGCGAGGCCTTCATCAGATCCTGCGCCTTGCGGATCTTCGAGGCCGAGACCATTTCGAGCGCGCGCGTCACCTTGCGCATGTTCTGCGTGCTCTTGATCTTGGTTTTGATTTCGCGTCCGCTGGCCACGTATGCCTCAATCTGTCGGGTCTGTGCCGTGCCGGTTCAGCACCGGCGCGCCGTTCCTGGGATTACCAGCTGCCGGTCTTCTTGAACTCGTCGAGGCCGGACTTGAAGGTCCCCTCGATGTCGTTGTTCCAGTCGCCGGTGGCGACGATCTTCTTCATCAGCTCGCCGTGGTTCTGGTGGAAGAAGTCGTGCATGCCCTTCTCGAACGCCAGCACCTTGTTGACCGGCAGGTCGTCGAGGTAGCCCTTCTCCGCGGCGTACACCGACAGCGCCAGCTCGGCGATCGACAGCGGCGCGTACTGCTTCTGCTTCATCAGCTCGGTCACGCGCTGGCCGCGGTCCAGCTGGGCGCGGGTGGCCGGGTCGAGGTCGGAGGCGAACTGTGCGAACGCCGCCAGCTCGCGGTACTGCGCCAGCGCGAGCTTCACGCCGCCGGACAGCTTCTTGACGATCTTGGTCTGCGCCGAACCGCCCACGCGCGACACCGAGATGCCGGCGTTCACGGCCGGGCGGATGCCCGCGTTGAACAGGTCGGTCTCGAGGAAGATCTGGCCGTCGGTGATCGAGATCACGTTGGTCGGCACGAAGGCGGACACGTCGCCGGCCTGGGTCTCGATGACGGGCAGCGCGGTGAGCGAGCCGGTCTTGCCCTTCACTTCGCCGTGGGTGAATTTCTCGACGTATTCCTCGCTGACGCGCGAGGCGCGCTCGAGCAGGCGCGAGTGCAGGTAGAACACGTCGCCCGGATAGGCCTCGCGGCCCGGCGGGCGCTTCAGCAGCAGCGAGATCTGGCGGTAGGCCACGGCCTGCTTGGACAGGTCGTCATAGACGATCAGCGCGTCCTGGCCGCGGTCGCGGAAGTATTCGCCCATGGCGCAACCGGAGTACGGCGCGATGTACTGCAGCGCGGCCGACTCGGAGGCGGAGGCGACCACCACGATGGTGTTGGCCAGCGCGCCATTCTCTTCCAGCTTGCGCACCACGTTCGCGATGGAGGAGCGCTTCTGGCCGATCGCCACGTAGATCGAGAAGATGCCCGAGTTCTTCTGGTTGATGATCGCGTCGATCGCCAGCGCGGTCTTGCCGGTCTGGCGGTCGCCGATGATCAGCTCGCGCTGGCCGCGACCGATCGGGATCATCGAGTCGACCGACTTGTAGCCGGTCTGCACCGGCTGGTCGACCGACTTGCGCCAGATCACGCCCGGCGCGACCTTCTCGATCGGCGAGCTGAGCTTGGCGTTGAGCGGGCCCTTGCCGTCGATCGGGTTGCCCAGCGCATCCACCACGCGGCCGAGCAGCTCGGGGCCGACCGGCACTTCGAGGATGCGGCCGGTGGTCTTGGCGACGTCGCCCTCGCGCAGGTGCTGGTATTCGCCCAGCACCACCGCGCCGACCGAGTCGCGCTCCAGGTTCAGCGCCAGCGCAAACGCGTTGCCCGGCAGCTCGATCATTTCGCCCTGCATCACGTCGGCCAGGCCGTGGATGCGCACGATGCCGTCGGACACGCTGATGATCGTGCCCTCGTTGCGGGCTTCCGCGCCGAGCTTGAACTGCTCGATGCGGCTCTTGATCAGTTCGCTGATCTCGGACGGGTTGAGAGTGGTGCTGGACATGTCGATATCCTGAAATTTGAAAGCCTTTTTTAAGAGTCCGGCCATGGACGGCCGGCTTTTGCTCTTCGCGAAACGGACTTCGCGTGAAACTTTTGATTGTCCGGCCATGGATGGCCGGTTTTTGCTCTTCTGCGAAAGGACTTCGCATGAAACCTTTGTCGTACGGCCCTGGATGGCCGGTCCTGCTCTTCGCGAAACGGCTTCGCGTGAAACTCAGCTTGCGAGGGCGCTGCCCAGGCGCTCGAGGCGCCCGCGCGCGGAACCGTCGATCACTTCGCTGCCGGTGTCGATCACCACGCCGGCCAGCAGCGAGGCATCGACCCGGGCGTCCAGTTCGATCTCGCGCTTGAAGCGGCGCTTCAGCGAAGCCTTGAGTTGCTCGGCCTGCGCCGCGTCCAGCGCCATCGCGCTGGTCACCTTGACCAGCAGCTGCGACTCGGACTCGCGCCGGTACTGCTCGTACAGCGCCGCCACTTCCGGCAGCAGCGCCATGCGGCGGTGCTCGGCCAGTTCACCGAGGAATTGCGCGAACGGCGCATCGGCCGCCATGCCCTCGGGCAGGTGCAGCGCCATCAGCTGCTTCGGCAGCACGCGCGGATCGTTGCCGAGCGCCGCCACGCGTGGGTCGGCAGCCACCTGGGCGGCGAACGCCAGCGCCTGCGACCATGCCGCCAGCGCACCGCCGGCGTGGGCCAGCTCGAATGCGGCGCGGGCGTAGGGACGGGCGAGGGTGATTGCCTGGGCCATGGCTCAGACCTCGGCGGCGAGCTGGTCGAGCAGTGCCTTGTGCGTCGAGGCATCCACCTCGCGCTGCACGATCTTCGAGGCGCCCTGCACGGCCAGCGCACCGACGCGCTCGCGCAACTGTTCGCGCGCCTGCTGCGCCATCGCGGCGATATCGTCCTGCGCGGCGGCCTTCAGCCGGTTGATCTCGACGATGGCGTCGGCGCGGGCCTTGTCGAGGATGCCGTTGGCCTGCTGCTGCGCCTTGTCGATGATCTCGGACGCCTGCTGGCGCGCCTTGCGGATCTCGTCCGCCACCTTGGTGTCGGCACTCTTCAGCTCGGCGTGCGCGCGCTCGGCGGCACTGAGGCCCTCGGCGATCTTGATCTGCCGCTCCTCGATGGCCTTGCTGAGGTGCGGCCAGATGAACTGGACGCAGAACCAGATGAGGATGGCGAAAGCAATCATTTCGCCGATCAGGGTCGCGTTGAAATCCATCGCTGCCTTACCTGCAAATACGGAATGGAGCCGGCGCGGACATCGAACGATCCGCGCCGAGAGAACGGCGGCGCCAGGCGCCGCCTAGGACATCAACCAGCAGCCAGCTTCGACAGCAGCGGGTTCGCCACGGCGAAGTACATCGCCAGCGCCACGCCGATCAGGAACGCCGCGTCGATCAGGCCGGCCAGCAGGAACATGCGGCCCTGCAGCAGCGGCACCAGCTCCGGCTGGCGGGCAGCGGCTTCCAGGAACTTCGAACCCATCACGCCGATGCCGATACAGGCACCCAGGGCACCGAGGCCGATGATCAGGCCGAGCGCGATGGCGGTGAAGCCTTGGACTTGAGCAATGTGAGCGACTAGTTCCACGGTGGTCTCCTCGAAAAAACGGTTTTGCGTTGAAGGGTTGAAAGTTGAAACGGAACCGGAATCAGTGATGGTCGTGCGCCATCGAGATGTACACGATGGTCAGCACCATGAAGATGAAGGCCTGGATCGAGATGATCAGGATGTGGAAGATGCCCCACACCGTGTAGCCGATGATGCCGGCGCCATACAGCGCCCAGCCAGCCACGCCGGCACCGGCGCTGAACAGGCCGGCGATCAGCATGAACACCAGCTCGCCCGCGTACATGTTGCCGAACAGTCGCATCGCCAGGCTCACCGGCTTGGACAGCAGCTCGACCAGGTTCAGCGCGAAATTGGGAATCCACAGCGCCGGATGCTTGCCGAACGGCGCGGTGAACAGCTCGTGCATGTAGCCGCCGAAACCCTTGGCCTTGAAGCTGTAGACGATGATCAGCAGGAACACCGTGATCGACATCGCGAACGTCATGTTGATGTCGGCCGTGGGCACGGCGCGGAAGTGGCCGATGCCGAATTTCTGGGTGATCCAGGGCAGCAGATCCACCGGCAGCAGGTCCATCGCGTTCATCAGGAACACCCAGACGAACACGGTCAGCGCCAGCGGGCCCAGCACGCGGCGGTCGCCGTGGAACACGTCCTTGACCTGGCCATCGACGAACTCGAGGATGATCTCGACGAAAGCCTGCCCCTTGGACGGCACGCCCGAGGTGGCCTTGCGCGCCTTCGACCAGAACCACAGGCAGAACAGCACGCCCAGCACCAGCGACACGGCGACCGAGTCGAGATGCACTGCCCAGAAACCTTCCTTGCTCACCTGCGGAACGAGATGCGTAAGGTGGTGCTGGATGTATTCGGTAAGCCCGCCCGGCTCGCTTGCCATGAATCAACCCTTGAATCTGAATGCCGCCAGATAAACCGCGTAGGCAGCCACCAGCCCCGTCACGGCGGCCAGCGGCGGCAACTTGTACTTGAACAGGATCAACCCCAGCCCGCCGACAACCACTGCCCATTTCAGCAGCATGCCGAGCAGCAGACGGGCGAAAGCCGCCGCGCCACCAACCAGCCGGCCGAAGGCCTGCACGGACATCAGCGCGGTACCCAGCGCCACCGTGAACCCTCCGGCCGCAGCCGAAACCGCCTCCCGATGTCCCTTCAGCAGGAACATCACGCCGATCATCGCCGCCACCGCGAGCTGCAGCAGCGCCGTGCGCAGTGCGAGGCGCCGACCGGCGTCGAGACTGTTGAGCACGCAACCTCTCCGCATCGGTTTCCACCGAGTGGCACCGATACAGCCACGAACCATGATCCAATCCGTAAAAGTATATCAGTGCCCCGCTCGAAGCGACAAGCCGCGAACACTGTGGCAACTTGTCCCGCGACCCGCCGGCAACGCCGTCGTTGCCCCCTGATTCACCAAAGAAAAGGGCCGGACTGGGGAAGTCCGGCCCATGCTGCCGCGCGGGAGGGGAGCCGCCGGCAGGGTGCCACCAGGGATTGTGTCGCAGGCCTTACTTCGCGGCCTTCTTCGCGACCGGCGCAGCCACCGCCTCGTTGGCGGCCTGACGCTGCTCCTGCACCAGCGCCTGCAGCGACTCCGCAGCCTTCTGCGTCACGGCGATGATTTCCTGCGAAACCGCCACCGCACGCTCGGCCTGCTCGCGGCTCAGGCTGGCGCCCTTTTCCCACAGGCTGCGCAGGGCATCGGCGTCACGCGTCTCCAGCGCCTCGGCCACGAACGCGGCCGAATCACGCGTCTGCTGCTCCAGCGCCTTGAGCTGCAGCCCGGCGACCGTCTCCAGGCTCTTCAGGGCCAGCGACTGCGCCTTGAACGCGCCCTCGGTGACCTGCTTGGTGTAGGCGAAAAACTGGTTGTTGAACTGCTGAGTCATGAGCTTGCCCTCGCTGGGGTATGCGGTTAGTGGGAGCCACTCTAGCAAGCTTTTTTGTGCAATGCAATATATTTTTCGCAGCCAGGCAAGGCCACTGTGAAAATATTCAGGATATACACGCCGTTGAATCAATCACACGACTGTCGCAACGCCGCAATATCCATGTCGGCAGGCCTCAACTGCTGACGGCCAGTCTGCCGACCACAACTGCCCCCTGCTCACGCGACCGCTCCGGTCCGGGCACGGGGAACGATGGCAAAGCGCTTTCCCGCCAGCATCCTGGATCCCGCCTAACCCCGATAGCGGCAGCCCGACGTGCAAGTCTCGTGCACGGCGACCTCGGACAGCAGCGGCAGCGCCGGCTTGAGGCGTTCCCAGACCCACATGGCCAGCCGCTCGCTGGTCGGGTTTTCCAGACCCTCGACCTCATTGAGGTAGTGGTGGTCGAGCTGGTCGTACAAGGGCTGGAACGCCGCCTTCACGTCGGCGAAGTCCATCACCCAGCCACTGTCCGCACCCAACTCGCCGCTCAGGTGGATCTCCACGCGGAAGGAATGCCCATGCAGGCGTGCGCATTTGTGCCCGGCCGGCACATTCGGCAGGCGGTGCGCCGCCTCGAGGGTGAAGGTCTTGAAGATATCCATCCCGGCATTCTATCGCGCCGCCACCGCGCGGCCGCCGCGGCAACCCTGGTGTGCTGGTCGCCACCGCGATTGCTCCCCGGCACCCCACGGGGTGCTGCGACACAGCATGCCTCGGGCGCCGCGCCGCGTCAGGCATGGACTTTTATCAATATCTTTCAACTAATTGCGACTTCGTCCCTGCCGACTTCGGGCATGCCGCGCCGCGGATTGACACCGGTGTCAACGGCTCGCAAGCTGGCCCCCGTTCCGTTGCGGGGGAGCACGGTGAACGCGGCAATCGACCAACCGGACCAACCGGCGAGTGTCCCGGCGGCGCCATTCCTGGCGGCCGACGTCGGCGGCACGCACGCACGCGTCGCACTGATCCAGGCCACGCAAAATGCGGGGCGCGGGGTCGAGGTGCTGGCCTACCGCAAGTTCGCCTGCGGGGACTTCGGCGGGCTGGCGGAACTGCTGCAGGCCTTCGTCGCCAGCGAGCTGCGCGCCCCGGTGCGGCACTGCGTGCTGGCCTGCGCGGGCCAGCTGATGGGCGACGAGGTGCTCAACGACAACTCCGCCTGGCCCATCCACCTGCCGTCGCTGCGCCTGGCACTGGCACTGGACGATATCGTCGCCCTCAATGACTTCGAAGCGCTGGGATACGCGCTCGACAACCCCCTGGCCTGCAGCGGCCGCCTGCTGTGCGGACCGGACCGCCCAACCGATGGCCCGACACTGGTGATCGGCCCCGGCACCGGCCTGGGCGCGGCGGTACGCCTGCCCGGTCCCGCCGGCGGCCGCGTGCTGACCACGGAAGCCGGCCAGATGGACTTCGCGCCGCATTCGATCCGCGAGCGCGAGATCCTCGCGCAACTGGCACCGGACGGCGGTTACCTGCCGTACGAACACATCGTGTCGGGCCCCGGTCTGCTGACCCTGTACCGGACCTTGTGCAGCCTGCGTGGGGAAACGCCCTGGCTGGCCACGCCCGAGGCCGTCACCGCGGCGGCCATGGCCTGCAGCGACGCGCAGGCCGCGGAGGCGGTGGAGATCTTCTGCGCGGCGCTGGGAAGTTTCGTGGGCAGCGTGGCCATGACGTTCATGGCCAGCGGTGGCGTGTACCTGGCCGGCGGCTTCCTGGATTCCATGTTCGGCCTGCTCGAACGCAGCGCCTTCGAGGAACGCTTCCTGCACGGGCGCAGCGTGCGTGCGTTCCTGTCGCAGGTTCCGGTGTGGGTGACCGAGCACGGACAGCACGGCGTGCTCGGTGCGGCGCGCTGGTATCTCGAGCGTGGCGGGACCGTTGCAGCAGCGTCGCGCCACGCCGTGGCAGGCGGCCCGTCGCCGTGAACCGCATCGCGACATCGGCGCCACGCCTGTCCCGACGACCGGGAGCGGGGACGCGTGCCGGGAAGAATCTCGCCGCGTCCGCCATCGCGTGGCTGGCGGCCATGGGCGTCGCCATGGCGATGCCGGCCGCGCCCGCCTGGTCACTGCTGCCGCAGCCTGTCCAGGCGCACCCGACCGGATCGCCCGCCGTCGAGCTTGCGGATGGCGCCGTAATCGCGGTACGCGGCACGGATCGCCTGCAGTTGCAGGCCATCGCGGATCGGTTCGTACGCCTGCTGGCCGATACGCGCGGGCTGCAATTGCACACGGCGACGGCGGCCGATGCGCGCGCCGCCATCATCTTCGACGTGGACCCGCACGCGGACGTGACGGGCGACGCCGGCTACCGCATCGTGGTCGGCGACCGGCGCATCCGGATCAGCGCGCGCACGCCGCGCGGCGCGTTCTATGGCAGTGTCACGCTGTGGCAGTTGCTGACGCCGCCCGGCTGGACCCGCGGCAGCGCAGCCGTGGTGGCCGCGGGCGTGATCGACGATCACCCGCGTTTCGCCTGGCGTGCACTGCTGCTCGATTCCGGACGACACTTCCAGAGCGTGGCCGAGATCGAGCAGCTGATCGACTGGATGTCGCTCGACAAGCTCAACGTGCTGCTCTGGCACCTGACCGAAGACCAGGGCTGGCGCCTCGACATCCCCGGGTACCCCGCGCTCACGCGGACCGGTGCCTGCCGCCAGGCGGTGGGCCTCGACGCCGAGTTGACCGGTTCGCCCGGCAAGCCCTACTGCGGCCACTACACCGAAGCCGAGGTACGCGAGATCGTGCGCCACGCCGCCGCGCGCTACGTCACCGTGGTGCCGGGCATCGACCTGCCCGGACACTCGCAGGCGGCCATCGCCGCGTACCCGTGGCTGGGCGTCACCGGCCAGCGTCCGTCCGTGTGGGCCGAGTGGGGCGTCAGCCCGTGGTTGCTGAAACCCGACGCGAAGACGCTGCGCTTCGTCGACGACGTGCTCGACGAGGTGATGCGGCTGTTCCCCTCGCGCTACGTCTCGATCGGCGGCGACGAGGCCGACAAGCAGCAATGGAGCGCGTCGCCCGACGTGCACGCACAGATGCAGCGGCTGGGCCTGGCGAACATGGACCAGTTGCAGGGCTGGTTCACCGGCCGGGTCGCCGCGCATCTCGTCGCGCATGGGCGCACGCCGGTCGGCTGGGATGACGAACTGGTCGCCGGTGCGCCGCTGCCGGCTTCGGAAGTGGTGATGTCGTGGCACGGCAACGACGGCGAACGCGTGGCACTAACCGCGCTGCGGCAGGGCCACGACGTGGTGATGACGCCGCAGGAATCGCTGTATTTCGACCACTACCAGTCCGCCCTGCCCGACGAATGGCCGGGGCAACCGCCGATGGCGACGTTGCGGCAGGCCTACGACACGGCCGTGCTCCCGCCTGGCGCGAACGCGGCCGAAGCCAGCCACGTGATCGGCGTGCAGGCCGGGCTCTGGACCGAGCTGATGCCAGGCTTCGCGCGCGACCAGCATGCGCTGTACCCGCGCGTCGCCGCCCTGGCGGAACTGGGCTGGTCGCCGGCGGCCGCGCACGACTGGAACGGCTTCCTGCAGCGCCTGCCCGCCGAACTCGCGCGCTACCGCGCGCTCGGCATCGGCTATGCCGACACGGCGTTTGCGCCCGCCTTCGAGGTGACGGCAGGCGCCGGTGACACGTTGCGCGTCGCGCTGTCCAGTCAGACGGAATCCGGCACGATCCGCTACACGATCGACGGCTCCGCGCCCACGCCGGCCTCCACGCCGTACGTCCATCCGCTGGCATTCCACGCGCACGACAGCACGACGCTGCGCGCGGCGAGCTTCGCGTCCGACGGCTACGAACTTGCCATGCCGCGCGCCCAGCTGCTGGGTCCCGCCACCCTGCTCGGCCGCGACGGCAGCCAGCTCGCCACGTGCTCGCGCCAGCCGGGCATGCGCTTGGGCGGCCAGCGGCCGGCACAAGGCCCGCGGCCGGTCTACGCGATGGACGTCGGCGACATGTGCTGGCTGTGGCCGCAGGCGCCGCTGGCAGGCGTCACGCGCGTCAGCGTGACCGTGGCCCGCGTGGCATGGCGCTTCGGCGACGAGGCGAAGGATGCCGTGGTGCGCCGGAAGTCGAGCGCCGCCGGCGAGATCGAGATCCACGCCGATTCCTGCACGGGGCCGCTGCTTGCCGTGCTGCCGCTGGCAGCGGCGGCACGCACGGGCGGGCAGACCACGCTGCAGGCCGACATGTCGGCGCCGAAGGCCGGCGCCATCCACGACCTGTGCATCTATGCCACGGGCGATCCACGCGACGGCCAGTGGGCGCTGGCGCGAATGGCATTTTCCAAAGGCGGCAACTGACTGGAACAGGCATGCCGCAGGGAGCACCGCATGGAAACGGCCATGGCGCCCGCGCCACGGCCGGCACATCGAGAAAGGGCATGGCACGCCATGCAACAAGCGTCATCCGGATACACAGGTTTTGAAGCAGCGCGGAGCAGTTGGCATTCGACCGACATCAACCGAGAGGCAAAGCCCATGTCCACCGACCATCGCAAGCACCCCTTGTCATTCGCCATATCCATGTCGCTGCTCGCCGTCGTGGCGACCTCCGCCATGGCATCGCCGCACCCGGGTGCCCAGGCGGACAGTCCGGGAGCGCAGGCCGCCGCGCCGCAAGACACGCCGGCAGCGCCGTCGACCGATGCCGCGCAGGCCAAGTCCAGGGCCGCCGACGCCGCGAAGGAAAAAGCGGCAGTCACCTTGTCCACCGTCACCGTCTCCGGCGTGCGCGCCTCGCAGATGCGCGCGATCGACCTGAAGCGCGAGGCGCCGAACATCCAGGACAGCATCACGGCGGAAAACATCGGTGCACTGCCCGACGTGACCATCACCGACTCCCTGCAGCGCGTCACCGGCGTGCAGATCAACCGCGACGCCGGCGTGGGCACCTCGGTGGACGTGCGCGGCCTGCCCCAGGTCGGCACCATGCTGAACGGCGAAGTGTTCATCACCGCGGACCAGATCGACTCGCAGCAGCCCGACTTCACCATGCTGCCGTCCACGCTGTTCCACGGCGTGGACGTGGTCAAGTCGTCCACCGCCAACGAGACCGACAGCGGCATCAGCGGCGCCATCGACCTGCATACCTACCGCCCCTGGGACCTGCCCAGCGGCTTCACCTACAGCTACTCCGCCAACGGCGAGCGCGGCACCACCACCAACCGCTGGGGACCCGAGGCCAACGGCCTCGTTTCGTTCAACGACGACGGCCACTGGGGACTGCTGGTCTCCGCCGATTTCTCCAACACCACGCGGATGAACTCCACCGAGGGCCTGGACCAGTACGGCGTGGTGCTCAACGGCGAGAACGCGGCCAGCGCGGGCGGCTACTACGGCTTCCTGTCCGGCTGGAACGGCGCGCCGATCCCGTCGCAGATCGCGCAGAACGCCGACGGCAGCGTGGACGTCAACGGCGACGGCAAATCCAACGGCGTGTTCATGGGCAGCCAGAACTTCGGCCTTTACGACACCACCACCCAGCGCAAGCGCAAGTCCGGCAACGCCTCGTTCCAGATGGATCTCGGCAACGGCTTCAGCCTGACCAGCGACTACTTCTACTCGCAGCAGCGCGAGTACGACCGCAACGTCGGCATCCAGTTCAACTCCACCAACTGGCAGGGCGCGACCTACGTGCCGTTGCAGTCGCGCAACACCGGCAGCCCCGCCCTCGGCTCCTACGGCACGCCGGAGCCGGGCTGGCAGGGTTCGCAGTTCTACACCACGCAGGTGTACGAGAAGTGGCCCGGCGATGTGGAGTCGTTCTCGCAGATCACGCAGAAGAGCTCCAACGCGAAGAACTTCAACCTGCAGCTGGACTACGACAACGGCGGCGCGTTCACGGCCAGCCTGCGCGGCGTCCACGACACGGCGTTCCAGTCGAACGTGGAAACCGACATCAACGTCTCCGACTCCGACGGCGCCCTGTGGCCCAACGCGATGGTGGACGGCAGCGCTTCCGCCGTGCCGCCCGGCACCATGGTGTTTCCGTCGCAGCTCGGCGGCAACCGCGTGTTCAATGCCAACGGCATCCCGCAGAACACGATGCCTATCATCGCGAACTTCGGCGGCCGCTACCTCACGATCGGCATGCCCGCCTCGCTGGCCGCCGCCTTTGCCAATCCCAGCGGCTGGACCATGAAGACGCTGGAATCCTCCGGCGACTACGACCGCCAGGTGAGCCTCAACGCGCTGCGCTTCGACGGCAAGTACGACTTCGAGGACGGCTTCAAGCTCGAATTCGGCGTGCGCAACAGCATCCGCCATGCCGACAACATCGGCTGGACGCTGGAGACGCCGGTGTACGCCGGCATGGGCGCCAGCGACCCGAACGGATGCCTGGTGCGCTACGTCGGCGCCGACGTGGTGATGGACAGCGGCTCGTGCACCGCGGGCAACGACCAGGGCGCCTACCGCGCCGGGCCGATTTCCGCGCTGCCCATGCCGAAGACGCCGGCGCCGCTGTCGGGCAACTGGAAGGCATACACCAACCTGCTCGGCTCGGGCATCAACTTCTGGGCGGTCGATCCCTCCGCCATGATCAATCCCGTTGCGTACTGGAAGTCGCTCTATCCGGACACCATCGAGGCGGGCGAGCCGGGCACCACCTGGGGCGTGGGGCTGAAGGAGCTGACCGGCTACCTGCAGGGCGACTTCAGCGGCACGTTCGGCGGCATGCCCTACAGCGGCAACGTCGGCGTGCGCGTGATCCGCACCAACCTGGACGTGACCCAGCACCTGAGCGGCGACCCGGGTTCGTACGGCGACGAACCCGCCGACGTGGGCACCTCCCTCACCAGGCGCAACTACCAGGACGTGCTGCCGTCGGCCAACTTCTCGCTGGATATCACCGACAGCCTGAAATTCCGCCTGGCCTACTCCAAGAACATGATGCCGCTGGACCTCAGCACCTGGGGCGGCGGCCTGCAGCTGAACTACTCGCTGATGGAGACGCCGCAAGGCCCGATCTTCCGCGTCTCGAACGGCCAGTCATCGGGCAACCCGGACCTCAACCCGTGGCGCTCCACCAACTATGGCGCATCGCTGGAGTACTACATCAACCCCACCAGCATGCTCAGCCTCGCGCTGTTCCGCATCAACATGCAGAGCTTCATCAAGAACGGCAGCGTGACCAACTGCACCCTGCCGGACGAGGATGGCGTGGTACGCAATCATTGCATCGTGATCAACGAGCCGGTGCAGGGCACCGGCAACAGCATCCACGGCGCGGAGTTCGACTACCGCCAGGGCTTCACCTTCCTGCCGGGCATCCTGTCCAGGACGGGCATGGAGGTGAACGCCACCTACGCGCCCAGCAACTCGGGTGAACGGGACTTGTCTGGCGCCAAGATCCCGTTCCAGGACAACTCCACCAAGTCCGGCAACTTCATCCTGTGGTACCAGGACGACCACTTCCAGGCCCGGGTCGCGTACAACTACCGTTCGCGGCGGGCGGTGATGGACAGCGTGGGCGGCATCACGGGCATGGAGATGTACGAGGCGCCGCAGAAGTACCTGGACGCGTCGGTCTCGTACAAGCTCAACAAGTACGCCGAAGTGTTCGTGGACGGCACCAACCTCACCAACGAATACCAGCGGTACTACCTCGTGTGGCCCGACCAGCCCGCGCACTCGAATTTCTCCGAGCGCATGTTCATGGTCGGCATACGCGGACAGTGGTGACCGGAGACGGCGGACCGGTTGCGCCATGCGCGCAGCCGGCATCCCGGCCGTGCCCCGGACCCAGGCCCCATCCCGCGGCGCCATGCCCGCACCCGACAACGGCAAGGTAGACATGCAGGACTCCCACACCACCCGGCCTGCCGGCGACGGCAACTTCCATCGCTCGATCGGCCTGTTCTCGGGAACGGCGATCAACATGACCCAGATGTGCGGCATCGGGCCGTTCATCACCATCCCGATCATGGTCGCCACCATGGGCGGGCCGCAGGCGGTGGTCGGCTGGATCGCCGGCGCGATCCTCGCGGTGGCCGACGGCATGGTCTGGGCGGAGCTGGGCGCCGCCATGCCCGGCTCCGGCGGCAGCTACGTCTACCTGCGCGAAGCCTTCCAGTACCGCACCGGCAAGCTGATGCCGTTCCTGTTCATCTGGACCGTGCTGCTGACGATCCCCCTGCTGATGTCGACCGGCATCATCGGCATGGTCGAGTATCTGGAGTACTTCTTCCCCGATCTGGGCTGGTGGCCGGTGCACCTCGTCAGCCTGGCGGCGACCGGGCTCGTCACCTGGCTGCTGTACCGGCGGATCGAATCGATACGCGCGATCACCATCGCGCTGTGGGTGATCATGCTGGTGTCCGTCATCGGCGTGTCGGCGGCGGGCTTCTCGGACTTCCACGCGGATTACGCCTTCAGCTACCCGGCCGGTGCGTTCGGCGGCCACTTCTTCGTCGGCCTGGGCGCGGGACTCATCCTCGGCATCTACGACTACCTTGGCTACTTCACCACCGCCTACATGGGCGACGAGTTGCGCAACCCGGGCCGCACGATGCCCGGCTCCATCATCATCTCGGTGATCGCGATGATGTTCGTCTACCTCATCCTCAACATCAGCGTGCTCGGCGTGGCGCCGTGGCAGGAGATCGCCCGGTCCCGGTCCGTGGCTTCGCTGGTGGTGGAGCGCGGCTGGGGACACCTGGCCGCCGCGGGCATGACCATCCTGATCATCGTGACCGCGTTCGCCTCGGTGTTCGCCGGCCTGCTCGGCGGCTCGCGCGTGCCGTTCCAGGCCGCGCACGAAAAGGTGTTCCTGTCCGTGTTCGGCAAGCTGCACGCGAAGCACGGTTTCCCGCACGTGGCCCTGCTCACGATGGGCGTGGTGACGGCGATCGGCACGTTCTTCGACCTGACCGAGGTGATCAACATGCTGCTGGCCGCCACCATCATCGTGCAGTCGATCGCGCAGATCGCCGCGCTGGTGGTGCTGCGCAAGCGCCAGCCGACGCTCCGGCGGCCGTACCGGCAATGGCTGTATCCGGTGCCGTGCGCGATCGCGCTGCTGGGCTGGATCTACGTCTACGTGTCGGCGTCCACGCTGTCGCTGATCCTGTCCGGCGCGTGGATCGTCGCCGGCCTGGTGGTGTTCGCGATCTGGGCCAGGATCAACCGGTCCTGGCCGTTCGCCCCCGTGGAAATCCGCGAAGCCTATCTTGGGAGTGACTGAAGCCATGCGTATCCCGGCCCGACCCGTGTTCCGGATGATGCTGGTGCTGACGCTGGCGGCCGCGCCGCAAGCGCACGCCGGAATCGCCTACGCCCCCACGCCGGTGGCTGGCGATGCCGGCTCCACCGCCATCGCCCATTGGCAGATCCAGTCCAGCGCCAAGGCACAGCAAGGCGGTGCCGAGATCTCTTCCGCCGGCTTTTCCACCCGCGGCTGGTACCCGGTGAGCGGCCGCGCGACGGTGATGGCGGGGCTGCTGGAGAACGGCGTGTACAAGGACGTGTTCCACAGCGACAACCTGCGCGCGGTTGAGGAGCCCGATGCCAGCGGCAGCCCGTTCGTGATCCCCTGGTGGTATCGCGCCGGGTTCACCCTGGCCAAGGCAACGCCGGGGCGGCGCACGCTGCTGCGCACCAACGGCATGATCGCCAGCGCCGACGTGTGGGTGAACGGGCAACCGGTCGCCGACCATGCGGCCGTCGCCGGCGCCTATCCCGTGCACGAGTTCGACGTGACGCGCTGGGTGCACGCGGGCAGCAACACCCTCGCGTTGCGGGTGCATCCGGGCGACCCGAGGAAGAGCCTGTCGATCGGCTGGGTCGACTGGAACCCGACGCCGCCGGACAACAACATGGGCCCGTGGCGGGGCGTGGACATCGTGCAGACCGGGCCGGTCGAACTGCGCTTCCCGCAGGTGACGCCGACGCTGTCGCTGCCCGATCTCGCGCGCGCCGCGCTGACCGTGCAGGTGGAGGCGCGCAACCTCGACGCGGTGGCGCACGAGGCGACGATCACCGGCGTGGTGGCCGGCGTTCCGCTGCGGCAGACGATCCGCCTCGCGCCCGGCCAGGCGCAGACCGTGTCGTTCTCGCCGAAGACCGACCCGGGCCTGGCGCTCGACCATCCGAAGCTGTGGTGGCCGATCGGCATGGGCGCGCATCCGCTGTACGCCCTGCAGCTGGCGGCCACCGTCGACGGCGCGATCTCCGGCCGGGCCGGCACGACGTTCGGCATACGCAGCGTCCGTTCCAGCCTCACGAAGCAGGGCTATCGCCAGTTCTTCATCAACGGCAAGCCGCTGCTGATCCGCGGCGCGGGCTGGGCGCCGGACATGTTCCTGCGCGACGACCCCGCGCGCATGGAGGCCGAGTTCAGCTACGTCCGCAACCTCGGGCTCAACGCCATCCGCAGCGAGGGCAAGCTGGAGGACCGGCGCTTCTACGAGCTCGCCGACCGCGACGGCATCCTGATCCTCGCCGGCTGGGAGTGCTGCGACAAATGGGAGTCGGCCGCCAGGACCGGCGGCGAGCCGTGGGACGCCGCGGACGGCAACGTGGCCGAGGACTCCATGGCCAGCGAGGCGCGCCTGCTGCGCAACCACCCGTCGGTGATCGCCTTCCTGATCGGCAGCGACAACGCACCGCCGCCGGCCATCGCGAAGATGTACGTCGACACCCTGCATGCCGCAGGCTGGACGCTGCCGATCGTCGCGGCGGCATCGGACCAGGCCACGGCGGAGACCGGGCCGTCCGGCATGAAGATGACCGGGCCCTACGCATGGGTGCCGCCGGCGTACTGGTACGCCGGCAAGCTGGGTGGCGCGTTCGGCTTCAACTCCGAAACCAGCGCGGGCGCCGATATCCCGCGACTGGAAGACCTGGTGCGCATGCTTTCGCCGCAGGAACTGGAAGCGCTGTGGAAGTACCCGCAGCTGCGGCAGTACCACGCCTCCGCGGCCTGGTCGCCGTTCGCGCGCATCACGCCGTTCGACACCGCGCTGGCCCGGCGTTATGGCGAGCCCCGGAGCCTTGCCGACTACGTCGCCAAGGCCCAGCTCGACAACTACGACAACGTGCGCGCGCAGTTCGAGGCGTTCAACGCGCGGATGGATGCGGCGAGTCCCGCGACCGGCGTGATCTACTGGATGCTCAACAATGCCTGGCCTTCCCTGCACTGGCACCTGTACGACTACTACCTGAATCCGGCCGGCGCCTACTTCGGCGCCAAGAAGGCCAACGAGCCGCTGCACATCCAGTATGCCTACGACTCGAACGGCATCGTGCTGGTGAACCACACGCTGGATGACGCACACGGCCTGCAGGCGGACATCCGCGTGCGCGATCTCGACGGCAGCGTGCGTTACCAGCAGCGCCTGCAGGGCATAAGCCTCGCGGGGAACCGCACGCTGCAGCTGGCGACGCTGCCGGCCATCCCCGGCCTGTCGCGCACCTACTTCATCGAGCTCGACCTCGCATCGATGGCCGGCAAGCCGGTCAGCCGCAACGTCTACTGGCTTTCCAGCCAACCGGACCGGCTCGACTGGGTGCATTCGAACTGGTACCTCACGCCGCTGACGCAATACGCGGACCTGACCGCCCTGCAGTCGCTGCCGGCCGCGACCAGCATGGTCCGGGCGACGATGCGGCGCGAGGGAGCCGAGGACATCGCCACGGTCACGCTGTCGGTGCCCGCATCGTCCAGGGCCGTGGCGCTGTTCCAGCACGTGTCGATCCGGCGTGGCGCGCATGGCGATCTCGCACTGCCCATCCTGTGGAGCGACAATGACGTCACGCTGTGGCCCGGCGAATCGCTCACCCTCACCGCGCATTACGCCGCGCAGGGGACGGCGGCGCCGGTCGTCGAAGTGAGTGGCTGGAACGTTCCGACCCGGAGCATCCCGCTTGCCGCCGAAAGCCAGGCAGACGCTTTGCGGAAAACGAACCCTTGAATCCGGCCGGACTTTCATGACGCGCGTGACCATCGACGACGTCGCCCATGCCTCGGGCACCTCGAAAAAGACCGTGTCGCGCGTACTCAACAACGAGCCGAACGTGCGGGATACCGTGCGCGAGCGCGTGCTGGCCGCGATGGCGGAACTCAACTACCGGCCGCTCACCTCGGCCCGCAGCCTGGCGACCAACCGCTCCTTCATGATCGGCCTGCTGTACGACAACCTGTCGCCCAGCTACATCATGGAAGTGCAGGCCGGCGTGCTGCAGGCGTGCCAGGCGCAGCACTACAGCATGATGGTGCAACCGCTGGTCTCGACGGCGCCGGATCTCGTCGAGCGGGTCGAGGACATCCTGTCGCGGCACCAGCCCGACGGCCTGATCCTCACGCCGCCGATCACCGATCACCCGCAGCTGCTGGACGCGCTGCGCAAGCACGGCCTGCCGTTTGCCTCGATCGCGCCGCATCACCCCAAGGGCTGCATCGGCGTGATGCTGCACGAACGCGAAGCCGCCGCGGCGATGGTGGACCACCTGGTGGCGCTGGGCCACCGCCGCATCGCCCACATCCTCGGCGACCCCGAGCACGGCGCCGGCGTCTGGCGCCTGGCCGGCTTTCGCGACGGCCTCCAGCGCGCCGGACTGAAGGAAGACCCCGCGTACATGGTCCAGGGCCGGTTTTCCTTCGAGTCGGGCGTGGCGGCCATGCGCCAGCTGCTGGCCCTGCCGCGGCGGCCTACCGCCATCTTCGCCGCCGATGACGACATGGCCGTCGGCGCGATCTGGGCCGCCGCGGAAGCGGGGGTGTCGGTGCCGGGCGACGTTTCCATCTGCGGATTCGACGACACCACGATCGCCACGCAGGTGTGGCCGCCGCTGACCACCATCCACCAGCCCGTGCGCGAGATGGGTCGGCGCGCCACCGAAGAGCTGCTGCTGCGCGTGCTGGGCAAGGGGGACGCCAGGATGGTCGAAGTCGACTACGAAATGCGCATCCGCGCCTCGACCGCACCCCTGCCATAGTCCGGGCCACGTACCATCCACCAGGCACCCTGCCGGGACGCCTTTCCGCAGTCCACGCCATCGATCCAGAGGAGGAGCCCAGATGCCCGCCACGCCCGCTGCCGCGAAGCCGCCCCGGAAGTTCCACTTCATTTCCGGTCTGCCACGCTCGGGCAGCACGCTGCTGGCCGCCATCCTCAACCAGAACCCGCGTTTCCACGCGGGCATGACCAGCCCGCTGGCCGACATCATGGGCGTGGTGATCGCGGAGGCGAGCAGCAAGAACGATTTTTCCTTCGACGTCTCCGACGAGCAGCGCGTCGCCATGCTGCGCGGCCTGGTCGAGAACTTCTACGCGGGGCAGCCGGGTGGCGATGCCGGCATCGTGTTCGACACCAGCCGGCTGTGGTGCAGCCGGATGCAGCTGCTCGACACGCTGTTCCCGGACGCGAAGGTCATCGCCTGCGTGCGCCAGCTGTCCTGGGTGCTGGACAGCATGGAGCGGCTGGTGCGCCGGCAGCCGGTCGGCGTCAGCAAGGTGTTCCGCTTCGACACCAACACCACGGTGTACTCGCGCGTCGAGGCGCTGACCGACCCGCGCGGCATGGTGGGCTTCGCCTTCCAGGCCACCAAGGACGCGTTCTACGGCCAGTACGCCCCAGGCCACCTGCTGCTGCTCACCTACGAAAGCCTGGTGCGCAATCCGGCGGCGGCCCTGCGCGCGGTCTACCAGTTCATCGGCGAACCCTGGTTCGAGCACGACTTCGACCACATCGCCTACCAGGCGGACGAGTTCGACGCCCGCGTCGGCATGCCCGGCCTGCACACCGTGCGCCCGAAGGTGGAGCCGATCGAGCGCACCTCCATCCTGCCGCGCGAGATCTTCGGCCGCTTCATGAACGAGTCGTTCTGGATGGATCCGAAGAACAACGTCAGCCAGGTGCCGATCGTGTAGGCACTCGCCCAGGGTACGGTCGCATCGTCGCAGGCAACAAAAAACCCATGTGGTTCATGGGCTTGTTTGCGTAATTCGATGGTGGCTATGGGTGGACTCGAACCACCGACCCCAGCATTATGAGTGCTGTGCTCTAACCGGCTGAGCTACATAGCCATGGGGAAGACCGCCGCGACGGATCGCAGGGATCCCGGAGGCGGGGCGCGGCAGTTTAATGGCGAGCACGCTCCGGTTCAAGTTTTCCGGCTTGCCGCGCCCCGGCCTGCATGGTTGAATCGGGTCATCGCCTTGCGCGTGCCGGCTGCTGTCGGCGCGCGGCATGGCCCGAGGATGACGAGATGATCGACGTCGATGGCTACCGTCCGAATGTGGGCATCGTGCTGCTGAATGCGGACGGGCGCCTGTTCTGGGCGCGCCGCATCAACCGCGACGGCTGGCAGTTCCCGCAAGGCGGCATGCGCAGCGACGAGACGCCGCTGGAAGCGATGTACCGCGAACTGGAAGAGGAAACCGGCCTGGCGCCCGAGCACGTCGAGGTGGTGGCCTCCACCCGCGGCTGGCTGCGCTACAAGCTGCCGCAGCGCTACGTGCGCCACCACCAGCACCCCACCTGCATCGGCCAGAAGCAGGTGTGGTTCCTGCTCCGGCTGGTCAGCGACGAGGCCTCGCTGCGGCTGGATGCGTGCGACAAGCCCGAGTTCGACATCTGGCGCTGGGTGGATTTCTGGTACCCGGCCGCCCACGTGGTGAACTTCAAGCGGCAGGTGTACGAGCGCGCCCTGCGCCATTTCGCGCCCCTGGTGGAAGGCATGTGCCGGATCGAGCTGGGCTGCGCCCCGCCGCGCGAGGCGGGCGACGTTCCGCCGGACGATCCGCGGCACGGCTGGCGCGCCGCCTGAACGGCACGGCGCCGGCGCCATCCGCATAGTTGACAATCATTCGCATTTGCGTTCTGATGCGCGGCATGTACATCTGCCTGTGCAACGCCGTCACCGACCACGACATCCGCCGCGAAGTCGCCGACGGCGTGCGCACGTTCGCGCAGCTGCAGGCGCGCACCGGCTGCTCGGACTGCTGCGGCTGCTGCGAGCCCGAGGCACGCGCCTGCCTCGCGCAGGCCCTCGAGCAGCACGACGCCACGACCGCGCTGCCTGCCTTCGTCGCGGCCGCCTGAACCGCCGGCGCGTTCCCGCGCGCAAACCATTGCCATTCGCGTTCCGCTCGCATCACGGCGGACTTCGTATAGTCGTCGCATCCCCAGCGCGCGGAGACGGCCATGAAGGGCGACGCCAAGGTCATCGAATTCCTCAACAAGGTGCTCTACAACGAGCTGACCGCGATCAACCAGTACTTCCTGCATTACCGCATGTTCAAGGACTGGGGCTACGCGGAGCTGGCCGAGCACGAGTACAAGGAATCGATCGAGGAGATGAAGCATGCCGATCGCCTGATCGAGCGCATCCTGTTCCTCGACGGCCTGCCCAACCTGCAGCACCTGGGCAAGCTGCGCATCGGCGAGAACGTGCTGGAGTGCATCCAGGGCGACCTCGACCTGGAACTGGCCGCCACCAAGGACCTGCGTGCCGCGATCGCGCACAGCGAAGGCATCGCCGACTACGTCAGCCGCGACCTGTTCAAGGGCATCCTGCACGACGAGGAAGAGCACATCGACTGGCTGGAGACCCAGCAGAGCCTGGTCAAGGACATCGGCGCGGAGCGCTACCTGCAGAGCAAGATGCAGGGCTGACCGCGACGGCGGTCATGCCACGGCAAGGCGGGCGAAGTATGCTTGTGCCATTCGCCCGCGCCCCCATCTGAGTGCCATGGATACCGTCGTCCCGCTTCCCGTCGTTCCCGACTACCGCAGCAGCGGCGCGCCGTTGCTGTTCACCGAGGCCGCCGCGCGCAAGGTGCACGAGCTGATCGCGGAAGAGGGCAACCCCGCGCTGAAGCTGCGCGTGTACATCTCCGGCGGCGGCTGCTCGGGCTTCCAGTACGGCTTCACCTTCGACGAGGCCCAGGCCGAGGACGACTTCGCGCTGGAGCGCGAGGGCGTGACCCTGCTGTGCGACCCGCTGTCGCTGCAATACCTCACCGGCGCCGAGATCGACTACAGCGAGAACCTCGGCGGCTCGCAGTTCGTGATACGCAATCCGAACGCGAAGACCACCTGCGGCTGCGGTTCCTCGTTCTCCACCTGAGTATGGGCGCGGCTACACAGGGCAACACCTTCGCCGGACTCAGCCTGATCCTCGACCGCATGGCCGAACGCCGCGACGACGCGGCGTGGCTGGCCACGCAGGCCGGTGCGTCCGACGCGCGCTTCCTGCTGCTCGACGCCGAAGGCCGTGCCTGCCTGCATGCCGATCGCGATGCGCTGCGCTGGCTCGATCCCGGCGAACGCCAGCGGCTGTGCGCCGACATGCCGGCGTGGCTGCTCGGGATCGTCTACGGGCGCCCGCATTTCCTGCTGGCGCTGGCGGACGATGCCCGTGCCGGGGCGCTGGAAGCCGGCCTCGCCGCGCGCCGTGCCAGTCTGCGCGAGGCCGGCCTGCTGCTGGCCGCCGACGAGGCCGGCCTGTTCGCCTACGCCAAGGGCCTGGCGCACTGGCAGCGCGAGACGCGGCATTGCACCTGTTGCGGGGCGCCACTCGCCATCGTCTCCGCCGGCCACCGCATGCACTGCACGAACACCGCCTGCGGCCGCCTGCATTTCCCGCGCACCGATGCCGCGATCATCGTGATCGTGGAACACGAGGGCGCCTGCCTGCTTGGCCGTCAGGCCAGCTGGCCGCCAGGGCGCTACTCCACCCTGGCCGGCTTCGTCGAGCCGGGCGAAGCGCTGGAGGACGCGGTGCGCCGCGAGGTGATGGAGGAGTCCGGCGTGCTGGTGGGCGAGGTGCACTACCACTCCTCGCAGCCCTGGCCGATGCCGGCCTCGCTGATGGTGGGTTTCACCGCGGTGGCGCGCAATCCCGCGATCCGCCTGCGCGACCGCGAACTGGAAGACGCCCGCTGGTTCACCCCGCAGCAGATCGCCGACGGCATCGCCGATGGCAGCTTCCTGCCGCCCACGCCGCTGTCGGTATCCTACCGGCTGCTGCAGCACTGGTTGCGCGAGCGCGCGGGGATGGAACTCGACGCGCTGCTCGCGGCACGCGTCGCGCACGCCTGAGCCGCGGCGACGCGCGTCATGTGACCGCCGGACGGCTCGCATACAATGCGGCTGTCCCCCGGAGAAGCGCATGGCCATACGACTGCTCGCCGCCCTGATCGCCCTCGGCCTGCTGCACTGGCAGCCGCGCCTCGCGCACTGGCGCAACGACGCCGGTTTCCGGCGCTGGGTGGCGCAACTGGGCGACACCAGCGGCACCGGCCGCGTGGTGCTGGCGCTGCTGCTGCCGCTGGTGCTGTGCGCGCTGGCGATCTGGCTGCTGCGCCTGTCGCCGCTGGCGGACCTGCTGCACTTGCTGTTCGCGCTGGCGGTACTGCTGTTCTGCTTCGGCCCGCACGCGTACGAGGCGGATCTCGAAGCGATCCTCGCCGCGCCGGACGGCGCCAGCCGCGAAGCCGCCGCGCAGGCGCTGGGCGAGGATGGCGAACACGTGCCGTGGCGCGCCGCCGAGCTGGGCGTGGCGAGCGCCTATGCCGCGCTGCGCCGGCGCTTCGGCGTGCTGTTCTGGTTCTTCCTGCTCGGTCCGCTGGGCGCGCTGCTGTACCGGCTGACGCGCGCGCTGGGCCATGACGACACGCTGCGGCTGGACGCCGAGGCGAGCGGTGCCGCGCGCCGCTTCGCCAACGCGCTGGACTGGATTCCCGCCCAGCTGCTGGTGTTCACGCTGGCCCTGGTCGGCCACTGGGACGCGGTGATCGGCGCCTGGCGCCGCTGGCACCAGCAGGCCCTGCCGAACGGCTGGCTCAACGAGGGCCCGGGCTTCCTCGGCGCCGCGGCGCGCGCGGACATCCAGGTCGACATCGAAGGTGGCGAAGGCTACGCCGAAGAGCGCAGCGATCCGCTGCTGGAGCTGCGTCGCCTGCGCGGCGCGCTGCTGCGCGCCCTGCTGGCCTGGCTCAGCGTGGTGGCCTTGATCGTGATCGGCGGCTGGCTGCGCTGAGCCTGCAATTTTCCGCAGGAGCCCGCCCACGGCGGGAACCCGGGCGCTACGCCATCTCGCCGCGCAGCTCGCGCACGCGTGCTTCCAGCGATGCGGCAGTCACCCGCGCCGGCGGCAGCGGCGCATCCACCACCAGTTCCACCCGCGCGCGGAAACGCCGCGGCAGGCGCGCGCGATGCAGCGCCGAATCGCGCCGGCTCCACATGCTGCCCCACAGCCCGCGCAACGCCATCGGCAGCACGGGTACCGGGCGGCGCGCGAGGATTCTCTCCAGGCCGGGGCGGAACGGCGCGATCACGCCGTCGCGAGTCAACGCACCCTCGGGGAAGATGCACACCAGCTCGCCGTCGGCCAGTGCGGCATCGATGGCATCCCAGGCCTGCTGCAGCACGGCCGGATCTTCCTTCTGCCCCGCGATGGGAATGGCCCTGGCGGTCCTGAACAGGAACCTCAGCAGCGGCACGTTGAAGATCCGGTAATACATCACGAAGCGCGTGGGCCGGCGCAGGTTCGCCATCAGCAGCAGCGGATCCACGTAGCTGACGTGGTTGCATACCAGCAGGGCCGGCCCTTCCTCCGGGATATGCTGCAAGCCGTCCGCGCGCACCCGATACAGGGTATTGGTCAGCACCCAGGTGACGAAGCGCAGGATGAACTCCGGCACCAGGGTGAAGATGTAGGTCGCCACCAGCACGTTGAGCAGCGCCGCGGCGAGGAAGATCTGCACCGCATCCAGTCCCAGCGCGCCCAGGCCCAGGCCGAAGCCCGCCGCGGCCACGATCAGCACCGCATTCATGATGTTGTTGCCGGCGATGATGCGCGACAGCTTCTCGCGCGGCGCACGTGCCTGCACGAAGGCGAACAGCGGCACCACGTACAGGCCGGCGAAGGCTCCGATCAGGGTGAGGTCGAGCACCACGCGCCAGCTGCCCGGCGCGTGCAGGAAGCCCAGCCAGTTAAGCCCGCGCACCGGCGCAAGGCCATGCCGCGCGAAATACAGATCCACGCCGAACACGGTGAGTCCGAACGCGCCCAGCGGCACCAGGCCGATCTCCACGCGCCGGCCCGACAGCTTCTCGCAGGCGAGCGCGCCGAGGCCGCTGCCGATCGAGAACAGCGTGAGCACCAGGGTATAGACCGTGTTGTCGCCGCCCAGCGTCTCGCGCGTGTAGATCGGCAGCTGCGCGATCAGCACGGTGCCGAAGAACCAGAACCAGGAGATGCCCAGCACCGCGTTCCACACCGCGCGATCGGCGCGGGTGATGCGCAGCACCCGCGCGGTCTCGCCGAACGGGTTCCAGTTGATCTTCAGTTCCGGCGCGGTGGCCGGCGCCGGCGGAATCGCGCGGCAGGCGAGGTAGCCGACCACCGCCACGCCTATGGTGATGACCGCCGCCAGCCACGGCCCTGCCTCGCCCATCGAGGTGGTGCCTGCGATCATGCCGAGCAGGATCGCCAGCTGCGTGCCCATCTCCACCAGGCCGTTGCCACCCACCAGCTCGACGGGCTTCAGCGCCTGCGGCAGGATCGCGTACTTGATCGGCCCGAACACGGTGGAGTGCAGGCCCATCATGAACAGCACCAGCAGCAGCAGGGTGACGTGGTGGGTGATGAAACCCGCCGCCGCGACCGCCATCGCGGCGATCTCGAACAGTTTTACCCAACGGATGATGCGCGTCTTCTCGAACCGCTCCGCCAGCTGCCCCGCGCTGGCCGAGAACAGGAAGAACGGCAGGATGAACAGCGCCGGCGCGAAGTTCGTGTAGATCGAGGCCGCGCGGTCATCCAGCCCCAGCTGGAACGCCACCAGCACCAGCAGCGCGTTGCGGAAGGCGTTGTCGTTGAACGCCGCCAGCGCCTGCGTCCAGAAGAACGGCGCGAAGCGGCGCTGGCCGAACAGGGCGAACTGGCTCATGCGGATCCACGGCAGCGGAGTCGGCGGCCAGCTTAGCGGATGCCGCGCCGCGACCCGCCCGGCCCAGCCCCGGCCTCCCCTGCAGCAGGAGAGGGGAAACCCGCGGGCTCAGTTGCGTGACTGCAGCTTCGACAGCAGGCGCAGCATCTCCAGATACAGCCACACCAGGGTGACCACCAGCGCGAACGCGCCGTACCACTCCATGTATTTCGGCGCGCCGGCACCCACGCCCTGCTCGATCATGTCGAAGTCGAGGATCAGGTTCAGCGCGGCGATCACCACCACGGCCAGGCTGAACAGGATGCCGATGGTGCTGTTGCCGGTGATGAAGCCGAAGGAGTGGCCGAAGAAGCCCATCACGAAACTGGCGAGGTAGACCAGCATGATGCCGCCGGTGGCGGCGACCACACCAAGCTTGAACTTGTCGGTGGCGCGGATCAGCCCGCTGCGGTAAGCCAGCAGCATGGCTGCCATGGTGCCGAAGGTGAGCGCCACCGCCTGCATCACGATGCCGGGGTAGCGCAGCTCGAAGATCGCCGACAGCGCACCCACGAACACGCCTTCGGCCAGCGCGTACAGCGGCGCGGTGACCGGCGCCCAGGTCTTCTTGAATGCGGTGACCATCGCCAGCACGAAACCGGCCAGCGCGCCGCCCAGCACCAGCGGCCCCAGCGCGGGCAGGCTCTCGCCGCCGTGGAAGCGGCTCCAGCTGAACATCGCGCCGATCACCACCAGCACCAGCAGCAGGCCGGTCTTGTTGACCGTGCCGTTCAGGGTCATCGCGTCGCCGTCGCGACTGAACACCGCGCCGCTGGCCGCGTCGAGGAAGGTGTTCTTGTTGAGTGCAGGGTTGCCGCTTTGCATGTCGTGCTCCTTCAGGTTGCGACCATCCTAGCCCGCCTTTGCCCGTCTTGCAGGCGGCGACTGCGCCTCTACGCGGCCGGTGCGAACATGGATGGCGTCATCAGCAGGCTGGGACCACCACCATGAGCCAGCAGTTCCACGTCGGCGACCACGTGCGCTGGAATTCCGAGGCCGGCCACGTCAGCGGCCGCATCGTGAAGGTGCACACGAGCGACACGCTGTACAAGGGACATCCGCGCCGCTGCAGTCCGGAGGATCCGCAGTACGAGATCAAGAGCGACCGGACCGACCACGTCGCCATGCACAAGGGCGCGGCGCTGCAGAAGATCGCGTGAACGCCGCACCCGCCACGGTCTGGACGATCGGCCACTCCACCCGCACGCTGGCGGAGTTCCTCGCCCTGCTCGCGGCGTACCGCATCGAGGCGATCGCCGACGTGCGCCGCTTCCCCGGCTCGCGACGCTGGCCGCAGTTCGCGCGCGATGCACTGGCCGCCAGCCTGCCCGCGCACGGCATCGGCTACCAGTGGTTTCCCCAACTGGGCGGCCGGCGCCGGGTGCAGCCGGACTCGCCGAACACCGCCTGGCGCAACGCCGCGTTCCGCGGCTACGCCGACCACCTCGCCAGCGCGGAATTCGCCGAAGGGCTGGCGGCATTGCTGGCATTTGCGGCACGCCAGCGCACCGCGATGATGTGCGCCGAAGCGGTGTGGTGGCGCTGCCACCGCGCCATCATCGCCGACGTGCTGAAGCAGCGCGGCGTCGCGGTGGTCCACATCCTCGACCTGCACCACGACGCGGCGCATCCCTGGACCACGGCGGCGCACATCGAGAACGGCGAGCTGAGCTATGCGGCACCGCAATCGACGTTGCTGTAACGCCTCAGCGCGGCGGACTCTGGTACGCGCCCTGCGCCAGCTGCAGCAGGATCTTCATTTCCTCGCGCAGCGACAGCGGTGCGATGACCTCGGCGTCCGGGCCGTACTTGAGCACGTCCATCAGCAGTTCCTTCGAGTTGGAATACGGCAGCTGCAGCTCGTAGCGGCCGTCGGCCAGCCACTCGCCCTTCTGCTGCGAATGCCAGTGCTCGTCGGCCACCCAGCGCGCCGCGTGCGAGGAGAAGCGGATCGTGGCCCAGGCCTTGGGCTGGCCGGCGAAGATGCCGTAGCTGGAGGCCAGCGCCTGGTCGAGCTCCACCTCGGGCACGTCGCGCGCGGTCGCGTCCAGTGCCTGCGCCTCGGCGATGCGGTCCACCGCGAAGCTGCGCAACGCCTCGCGGTCGTGGTCCCACACGTCGAGGTACCAGTTGTCGCGGTAATGGGTAAGGCGCTGCGGCGACACGGTGCGGCGGCTGTCGGCGCCGGTGGTGCGCGCGCGGTAGCGGAAGCGCAGCTGCTTGCGCTCCAGCACCGCGCCGGCCACGATGCGGAACGCCTGCTGGTCGAGCTTGCGCGCGCCCCACGGGATCACCCGGATGCGCTCGACCGGCAGCGCCTTGCCGCTGCCGCGGTCGGACAACAGGTGCTCGATGCGCGACTTGAACGGCGCCAGCGCGCCGGCCAGCACGCCGGGACCGCTGCGGCCGATCAGTTCGTTCAGCGCCAGCAGCGCCGCCAGTTCGTCGGAGGTGAGCCACAGCCCCGGCAACTCGAAGCGCTCGCCCTCGCCCTGCTCGTAGCGGAACGCGGCATGCTCGCCGCCGGCGCTCTCGATCGGCGCGCCCAGCGCATCGCGCAGGAAGGCCACGTCGCGATACAGCGTGGCGCGCGAGCATTCCAGCTCGTCCATCAGCTTCGGCAGCGGCACCGGGTAGTGCGCCGACTTCAGCAGACGATGCAGGGTGAGGATGCGTTCGTAGCGGTCCATGGCGGGCTCGGCGGTCGCGGCAGGCAGGGTGAGCTTCTAGCATGGGTACGCCCGCGAGCGCCCGCAAGCCTGCCGAACGTCGGCCTAACCCGCGCATGCAGCACCTGGCTTAAACTTGCAGGCCCCGCCTTCCCCGGACGGTACCCCATCCATGCAGTCCACCCACGAGTGGCCCGGTGCGATCGCCGCCGGCACGGCGACGCCGACTGACCGACCGACCCGTGCCGCCGCGCTGCTGCAGGTGCTGGCAACCGGCGGCTACGGCCTATGGCTGTGGCTGGGCCTGTCCCTGCTGCTGGGGCTGAGCCGGCTGGGCCGCAGCGGCACCCTGGTCCCGCTGGGGTTGGGCGCCGTGCTGGTGGGCGCCGGCCCGGTCCTGGCCTGCCTGCGGGTACCGGGACTCGCGACCTGGCACGGCTGGCTGCCGCGCCCGGGCCACCGTCCCACGCGTTCCGCGCTGATGGCGCTGGCCACCTGGTTGCCGGTGCTGGCGGTGGCGGGGCTGGCGCACGGCAACAACAGCTTCTGGGTCACCCGGCTGGCCGGTGCGCTGCTGATGCTGTGCAGCCTGGTCAGCCCGCTGCTGGCCACCCACGACGACCGCGCCTGCCTGTCGGCCCCGCTGCAGCGTGCAACCGCCCTGCTGCCGGCCTGTCGCATCACCATCGCGGCCTATACCGGCGGTCTCTGGCTGTGGCTGAGCGTGCTGGCGCAAGGCGGATTCGACGGCGGCCGCGCCGCCTATCTGTGGTTCCTGCTGTTGCTGACGCTGGCGCTCGGCCTGGGCCTGCTCGAAAGCGGGCTGTGGCAGTCCCTGCGCGAACCCGATACGCCCACCGGCGGCGGCGTCGCGGGAAAGCGCAACCGCTTCTCCCTGCGTTTCGTGGCGGCACTGCTGAGTTATGCGCTGCCCTGCGCGGCGTTGCTGCTGGGCGGCACCGCCGGCAGCCTGCTGGCTGCCGCACTGGCTGCACCCGGCTGCGTGCTGGGCCAGTTGCTGGAGCGCTACCTGTATGAGACCGCGCTGGCCGATGCCGCGGGCGCGAAACCGGCCTGAACGGGCCACGTTCATTGAAAATTCAAACCGTTCCGTTAAGGTGTCCGCCTTACAATTGTTTAACGAAACGGGATCCCCACCGATGAACAAGACCCTGATCGCAGCCCTGCTGCTGGCGGCATCCGCCAGCTTCGCCGCGCAGGCGCAAGATGCCGGCAACAACGCCGGCAACAATGGCGGCTGGAGCGGTTCGGGCGAATTCGGCTACGCCTCCGCCACCGGCAACACCCGCTCGCAGAACGTCAACGCCAAGCTCGGCCTGAACCAGGAAAACGAGCAGTGGAAGAACAGCTTCTTCCTCGACGTGCTGCGCACCAAGGTGCAGCAGAAGGTGATCGACCAGAACGGCAACACCGTCAACGAATTCAACACCACCGCCAACCGCTACGACGGCGGCGCCTCGGTGGGCTACAAGCTCGACCCGCGCAGCTACATCGTGGGCGCGGCCCGCTACGACCACGACCAGTTCGGCGCCAACCTGTGGCAGGGCGTGGTCTCGCTGGGCTACGGCTACATCGCGCTGAAGGATGCCCGCAACGAGCTGTCGTTCGAAATCGGCCCCGGTTACAAGGAATACCGTCCGGCGGCGCTTCCCGTGGAAGTCAACGGCGTCTCCGTCCAGCAGGTGCAGCCGGTGCAGCACGAAGCAGTGGCCCGCGGCCTGGTCAACTACAAGCTGCGCCTCACCGACAACACCTCGTTCGAGGATACGTTCCTCACCGAAGCGGGCTCCAAGAACACCTACCTGCAGAACGACGCCGGCCTCGCCGTCAACATGACCAAGAAGCTGGCGTTGAAGGTGGGCTTCCAGGTGCGCCGCAACAGCGACGTGCTGCCGGGCATCAAGAAGACCGACACGCTGACCACCACCAACCTGGTCTACAACTTCTGAGGGCCCACCTTTGCGATCATCCCTGATCGCGAGGATCAAACGGGCGGCCATCCATGGCCGCACTCTTCAACTCTCGGCACCCACGAACGGCCCCTGTTCACACCGGGGCCGTTTCGTTGCACCACGTTATTCGGACGCCTGGAAGCCCGTTCCGAGGAATTCGGCCGCACCCTGCGCGAACAGCGCCTGCGCCACCGCACGGCCCAGCGCCGCAGCATCCTCGCCGTCCGCCTGCGCGTGCAGCAGGCGGCCGCTGGCCGCGTCGCCCACCAGGCCGCGCAGATGCAGGCCGCGTTCGGTGAGCGTGCACCACGCGCCCACCGGCACCGTGCAGCTGCCGCCCAGCGCCTGGTTCATCGCGCGCTCGGCGCCCACTTCCAGCCGCGTGTCGGCATCGTCCAGCACCGCGAGCAGGGTCAGCGTGGCCGGCTGGTCGGCGCGCGCCTCGATCGCGATCGCCGCCTGACCCGGCGCCGGCAGCCAGTCCGGCGCGGCGAGACGACTGCGTATGCGCGCGGCCAGGCCCAGCCGCTCCAGTCCCGCGCAGGCCAGCACGATCGCGTCGTAGTGGCCCGCATCCAGCTTCGCCAGCCGCGTACCCACGTTGCCGCGCAGGTCCAGCAGCTCCAGGTCCGGCCGCAGGGCGCGCAGCTGGGCCTGCCGGCGCAGCGAGGAGGTGCCCACCTTCGCGCCATGCGGCAGGGCAGCGAGATCGGCGTGGTCGTTGCTGACGAAGGCATCCGCCGCATCCGCACGCGGCAGGATCGCCGGCAGCGCGAAACCCGGCTCCAGCTCGGCCGGCACGTCCTTCAGCGAATGCACGGCGAGGTCGGCGCGGCCTTCCAGCATCGCCACCTCCAGCTCCTTGAGGAACAGCCCCTTGCCGCCGATCGTCGCCAGCGGCTGGTCGAGGATCTCGTCGCCGCGGGTGGACAGCGGCACCAGCTCCACCGCCAGTCCCGGATGGGCCGCGCGCAGCAGCGCCGCCACGTGCTCGGCCTGCCACAGCGCGAGCGCGCTCTTGCGGGTGGCGATGCGCAGGGTGTTCGGGGTCATGCGGGCTCCGGGATCCGTTCTTCGCACCATTGTCGCCGAAGCCGCGGCCGCTGCGCAGACGACGGCGGCGCACCGACGCCCTCCACGACCGACTTCACCCCATCCGCAGCAGCTTGCGCAGCGCCGGCAGGTTGCGCCGGCTCACCTCGGGGCTGAAGTCGGTGCCGGCGAGGCGGGCCAGCACGCGGCCGTCGGACAGGCTCTTCAGGCCAAGCAGGCGGGCGGGGGGCACCAGGCAGTTGCGGTGCAGGCGGATCAGCTGCTCGGGATAGGCTTCCTCCAGCTGGCGCAGCGATTCGTCGATCAGCAGCTCGCCGCCGGCGTGCCGCACGCACACGTACTTCTCTTCGGCGAGCAGGCAGATCACCTCGTCCAGCGCCACGCGCACCTGCTCGTCGCGCACGCGCGCGTGCAGCCAGGCGGTGGCGGTGCGCGGTGCGTCCGCCAGCCGCTTGCGCGCGCGCTGCAGCGCTTCGCGCAGACGCTCCAGCCGCACCGGCTTCAGCAGGTAATCCACCGCGTCCAGCTCGAAGGCGTGCAGTGCATGGTTCTCGTAGGCGGTGCAGAACACCACCTGCGGCCGCGCGCGGCCGGCCAGCCGCGCGGCCAGCGCCATGCCGTCGAGGCCGGGCATGTTGATGTCGAGCAGCAGCAGGTCGGGTTGCAGCTCGCCAAGCGCGGCAAGCGCGGCTTCGCCATCGCCCACGCTGCCCACCAGTTCAGCGCCCTCGCACTCGCCCAGCAGCGTGGCGAGCCGCATGCGCGCCAGCGGCTCGTCGTCGGCGATCAGCACACGCATCGTCATGGCCCCCTGCTCTTCAACGGCCTGCTCTTCAACGGCCCGGCCTTCAACGACCCGGCCTTCAACGGTCCGCTCTCCAGCGGCAGGCGCAGGCTCACCACGTAACGCTGGTCCTGCGGCCCGGCCTGCACCGTCGCACGCGGGCCGTAACGGAACGCCACGCGCCGGCGCACGCTGTCCAGGCCGTGGCCATTGCCGCCACGCGCGGGCGAAGGCGGCAGCGGGTTGGCGATCTCGATCACGATGGCGCCGCCTTCACGCGCGCCGCGCAGCGTCACCACGCCGCCTTCGCGCAGCGGCTGGATGCCGTGGCGCACCGCGTTTTCCAGCAGCGGCTGCAGCAGCAGGCGCGGCAGCGGGAACTCGCGCGGCAGGTCGTCCAGTTCTCGCTCGACGTGCAGGCGTTCGCCCAGGCGCAGCTGCTCGATGGCGAGGTAGCGGTCGAGCAGGGCCAGTTCCTCGCCCAGCGTGCCGTCGCCCTGCTCGTACTGGCCCAGCGCGGCGCGGAACAGTTCGGCCAGATCCTCCACCGTGCGCTCGGCCGCCACGGGATCGACCGGGATCAACGCCGCCACGGTGTTCATGCTGTTGAACAGGAAGTGCGGGCGGATGCGCGCCTGCAGCGCCTCCACCTGCGCCCGCGTCACCGCGGCGAGGCGCAGCCGCCACTGCGCGGCGACGTAGAAGTAGCGCAGGATCGCCGCGCCGAGCAGGGCCGCGATCAGCACGTTGTCGCGCACGAAGCCCGCCGCGCCGTCGCGCAGCAGCCCCATCCGCAGGGCTTCGTCCAGCCCGTGCGCCATCCAGCTCGCCGCCCCCACGATCGGCATCATCAACAGCCACGCGGCAAGGTAGGGCAGGTGCCCGGGCAGCCGCTGCAACCACGCGCGCAGCAGGCACAGCACCACGCCGATCACCAGCGCCAGCCAGGTCACGAACAGGATGCCCACGCTGTAGCCGGCGAGGTCATGGTGGTCGCCCGCGGCCAGCCACACCACGGTGGCAGCCAGCGCGCCGGTCACCAGCAGGGTGAACAGCACCGGCAGGCTGCAGAAATCCGGCAGCGGGCTCGGCTCGTCGTGCGGGTGGGGGAGGGCGAAGCGCATGCGCAGAGTATGCCGCAGCGCCAGGCCGGTTCAGGCCAGCCGCTGGCCCAGCCAGGTGCGCAGGTCGGCGATTTCCTCGGCGCAGACCGCATGTGCCATCGGGTAGCTGTGCCAGTCCACGCGGTAGCCCAGGCGCTGCAGCAGGTCGCGGCTGTCGCTGCCGCGGGGCGGGATCACCACCGGGTCGAGGCTGCCATGCGCCTGGAAGATCGGCACGTCCGCGTTCGCCGCGCTGCGCTCGGCGCCCAGCGTATCGGCGATCGGCAGGTAGGTGGACAGCGCCACGATGCCGCCCAGCCGCCCGGCATGGCGCAGGCCCGCGGCCAGCGCGATCGCGCCGCCCTGCGAGAAACCGGCGAGGAAGATGCGCCCGTCCGGCACGCCGCGCCCGCGCTCGCGATCGATCAGCGCCTCGGCGGCGGCGATGGAGGCGCGGATCCCCGCCTCGTCCTGCCGCGCCACCAGGTCGAAGCCGTAAATGTCGTACCACGCGCGCATCGGCATGCCGCCGTTGACCGTCACCGGCCGCACCGGCGCGTGCGGGAACACGAAGCGCAGCGCCGGCCAGTCCGCCGCCACCAGCTCCGGCACGATAGGCGCGAAATCGTGGCCGTCCGCGCCCAGCCCGTGCAGCCAGATGATGCTGTAGCGGGGACTGGCGGCGGTTTCGTGTTCGACGGCGGAAAGCAGTTCGGACATGGCGTGAGATGCTGTGGAAAAGTCGGCGAAGCTTACCTGCTCACTTCGCCGGCAAGTCCAGCTCCTGTGCGAAGAACGTGAGCATCAGCGCGGTGTTGCCCACGCGCTGGCTGAACGGCGCGCCGATGCCGTGGCCGGCGTTCATGCGCGTGAGCAGCAGGATCGGCCGGCCCGACGTGGTGGCGTCCTGCAGCGCGGCGGCGAACTTGCGCGACTGCCACGGCGCCACGCGCGGATCGTTCGCGCCGGTGGTCATCAGCACGGCGGGGTAGGCGGTGCGCGGCTGCACGTTCTGCAGCGGCGAGTAGGCCAGCGTGGCCTTGAACTGCGCGGGATCGGCCACCGTGCCGTACTCGGGCACGTTGTAGGCGCCGTTGGCGAACTCGGTCTCGTGGCGGATCACGTCGTAGATGCCCACCATGCTCACCGCGGCGCGGTAGTCGCCGGGATGCTGCACGATCTGGCTGCCCATCAGCAGGCCGCCGTTGCTGCCGCCGAGGATGCCGAGGTGTTTGCGGTCGGTCCAGTGCGTGTCGATGAGCGCCAGCGCGGCGGCGTGGAAGTCGTCGAACACGTTCTGCTTGTGCAACCGCTGGCCCTGCTCGTGCCACAGCTCGCCGTTCTCGTTGCCGCCGCGGATGTTGGCGAAGGCCAGTACGCCGCCGCGCTCCAGCCAGGCCAGCTCGGCGCCCGCAAAATGCGGTGCCACGGGAATGTCGAAGCCGCCGTAGCCGTAGAGGATGGCGGGCCGCGCACCGTTCGGCGTCATGCCCTTCATCGCCAGCACGGTGACCGGGATCCTGGTGCCGTCCTTCGAGGTGCCATCGATGCGATGCATCTCCACCTTCGAGTAATCGGCGGCGGGCTTCACCTCGAACACGGTCTTCAGCGTGCCCGCCCCGGCGTCGTACTCGGCCCAACGCGAGGGCAGCGTCCAGCCGTCGTAGTCGATCAGCGCGTGATCCTGGCCCTGCTCGGCGGCGATGCCGGCTATACCGATGCCGTGCGCCGGCAGCGGCAGGCGGCGCACGAATTTCGCCGCATGGTCGTACTGCTCCACCCACCAGTCCGGTCCCAAGCTGCGCACCACGAGAAAGCCGTCGGCGATCGGTGCCACCTGCTGCAACGCGCCTGCGCGCTGGTCCAACGCCTCGCTGACCTTGCCGCCCGCATCCAGCGCCAGCAGCTTGCCACGTGGCGCGCCGGCGAAGCTGGCCGCGTACAGGCGCTGGCCCACCCAGTCGGCGAAACGCACGTCGGCGGCATCGCCCAGCGCCTTCTTCCAGGTGCCGCCCTCGCGCAGCCACACCTCGGCCGGGCCACCGTCGCCCATGTTGGCCAGCACGGCAAGCTGCTTCGCGCCAGGCGAGCTCAGCAGGCGGTATTCGGCCACCTTGGAGTAATCCTTGCCGAACACCGCGACGTCCTTCATGGCCGGCTCGCCCAGCACGTGATGCACCAGCACAGCGTGGAACTGCACCACCTCATGCCCCGCGGGCGGCGGCGGAAAGCGTACGTAGGTGAAGCCCTTTTCATCCGCATCCCAGGCCAGGCCCTGCGGCGTGGTGCCGCCGCCGGCCCAGGGCAGGGCGTCGGACAGGGTCTTGCCGCTGCGCACATCGAGCACGTGGAGGGTGGTGAGCTCGCTGCCGCCCTCGGCGGTGCCGTAGGCGAGGTAGCGGCCGCTGGGCGAAGGCCAGTAGCCGGTGATCGCGGTGTTGCCGCCGTTCGCGTCGAGGTCCACCAGCACGCGCGGCGTGCCATCCGGCCACGCCTGCGCCATCAGCTGCGGTTGCGGTTGTGGCGGCGTTTCCTGCAGGTAGAACAGCGTGCCGCCCGCGAGCAGCGGCGAGGAACGCGTGGTGGAGGTGATCGCCAGCTGCTGCACGCGCGCGTTCATCGCCTTGCCGTCCGGCATCGTCGCCAGCACCTGCTCGGTGTAGGCGTTCTGCGCCTTGATCCAGGCCGTGACCGCGGGGTCGGCGGAATGCTCCAGCCAGCGGTACGGGTCCGCCACGGTGACGCCATGCAGCACGCTGGCGTCGGCGTGGCGGGGCGAGGCGGGCGGTTCCGGCATGCGGCCGCCGATCAGCGACACGTCGCGTTGCGGGGGCGCGGGCATTTGCTGGGCAACGGCGCCGCGGGCCACGGTGCCGGCGAGCAGCGCAAGCGAAAGGACGAGTACGGGACGCATGCGGATTCTCCGATCGCGGGACCGCTTCCGAGAGTAATCCCGGCTCCGGACCTGCGCACCTGACTTTCGGCACAGGAACGGTCGCGCGGCCGCGGCGCCCGGGTATCCTGAAGTTTTCCCGCCGGGAACTTCCATGCGTCGACTGCTGCTCGCCGGCCTCGTGGCCCTCACCGTGCTGCCCGCGGCCGCCTTTGCCGCGACGGCGGCGCCGGCCTCTGCCGCTGCACCGCCGGACCTGGAAACCATCATGGCCAGCCCCGACTGGATCGGCCATCCGGTGGAGGCGCCGTACTGGAGCGTGGACGGCCGCAGCCTGTACTACGCGCTGAAGCACGACGGCGACAGCGTGCGCGATCTCTACCGGGTGAGCGCGGCGGGCGGCGCGGCGACGAAGCTGGCCCCGGCCGCGATGGCGCAGGCCGAGGGCCCGGCGGTGTACGACCGCGGGCATGCGCATGCCGCCTTCATCCTGCACGGCGACGTGTTCCTCGTCGACCTCGCCAGCGGCCGCCGCGTGCAGGTGACGCGTTCGCCGCAGCCGGAGTCCTCGCCGCAATTCTCCGCCGACGGCCGCACGCTGCAGTTCCGCGACGGCAACGACTGGTACGGCTACGACCTCGCCAGCGGGGTTGCCGCGCCCGCGGCGATCCTGAAGTTCGCCGACGATCCGCAGGCGCAGCGGCCCGACGCGCTGGAACGCCAGCAGCTCGAAACCTTCAGCACGCTGCGCGAGATCAAGGCCGATCGCGACGCGCACCGCGCGCAGCAGCAGGCGCTGGACGCCGCCGACGCCAGCCGCGCGCCGCGGCCGTTCTGGCTGGGCGACAAGGTCAAGGCCATCGACACCGAGCTGTCGCCGGACGGTCGCTGGATGCTGGTGGTCACCGAACCCGCCCATCACGACGACGGCAAGGCGCCGGACGTGATCCACTACGTCACCGATTCGGGCTACACCGAGGTGCAGAAGGCGCGCGACTACGTGGGCCGCAACGACCCCGCGCCGCAGTCGCTGCTGCTGCTCGATCTTTCCGCGCACAAGGTGTGGCCGCTCGCCACCGACAACCTGCCCGGCATCAGGGACGACCCGCTCAAGACGATCCGCGCGCAGACCGTCGCCGCGCTGCAGAAGGCCGGCCACGACGATGAGGCCAAGGCGCTGAAGGCGCCAGCCGTGCGTCCGGTCACCATCGCCGGCGACGGCAGCGGCGGCGGCATCGCGTGGAGCGACGACGGCAACCAGGCCGCCGTGCAGCTGCGCGCGATCGACAACAAGGACCGCTGGATCGCCAGCGTCGACTTCGCGAAGCACGCGCTGGTGCCGCAGGACCGTCTGCACGACGACGCCTGGATCAACTGGAGCTTCAACGATTTCGGCTGGCTCAAGGACGGCCGCACGCTGTGGTACCTCAGCGAGGCCAGCGGCTGGTCGCGGCTGTACGCCAAGCCGCTGGACGGCAAGGCGAAGGCGCTCACCGACAACACGCGGTACGAGGTCAGCCAGCCGACGCTCAGCCCCGACGGCCACTGGTTCTACCTGCTGGCGAACAAGGTCGCGCCGTACAGCTACGACGTGTACCGCGTGCCTTCCAGCGGCGGTTCGCTGACTCGCATCACGCAATACGAAGGCGTGGACGGCTACACGCTGTCGCCCGACGGCAGCCAGCTCGCCGTGCTGCACTCGGCGCCGTACCTGCTGAGCCAGCTTGCCGTGCAGGACGCCGCCGGCGGCGCGCCGCGCGAGCTCACCGACACCATGAAGAGCGTGTTCACCGCACGCCACTGGATCCAGCCGCGGTTCGTCGAGGTGCCCTCGTCGCACGGCGCCGGCGTGGTCTACGCGAAGTACTATGGTCCCGCCGGCGAAACCGATGCAGCCGCCTCGCGCCCCGCGGTGCTCTTCGTGCACGGCGCCGGCTACCTGCAGGACGTGTCCAGGCAGGCCACCTACTACGTGCACGAGCAACTGTTCAACAACCTGCTGGTGCAGCAGGGCTACGTGGTGCTGGACATGGACTACCGCGGCTCCGCCGGCTACGGCCGCGACTGGCGCGACGCGATCTACCGCAACATGGGCCACCCCGAGCTGGAGGACCTGCTCGACGGCAAGGCCTGGCTGGTGAAGCACCACGGCGTCGACCCGAAGCGCGTGGGCATCTACGGCGGCAGCTATGGCGGCTTCATGACCGAGATGGCGCTGCTGCGCGCGCCGGGCCAGTTCGCGGCCGGCGCCGCGCTGCGCCCGCCGGCGGACTGGGCCACCTACAACCACGAGTACACCTCGAACATCCTCAACGACCCGCAGCTCGATCCCGAGGCCTACAAGGCCAGCTCGCCGATCGAATACGCCGCCAACCTGCAGGATCCGCTGCTGATCGAGCATGGCCTGATCGACGACAACGTGATGGCCAGCGACTCGATCCGCCTGTACCAGCGCTTCGTCGAGCTGCACAAGCAGAACTTCTGGATCTCGCTGTACCCGCTGGAGCGTCACGACTTCAAGCACGCCGACGACTGGTACGACGAGTACCGGCGCATCGACGAGTTGTTCGACACCTGCGTGAAGCGGCGAGGAGAGTAGTGCACAAATGATCCGGCGGTCCGCGCAAGCGGGCTACCGGTGCAGAAAGGTGGCTACAGAGTCCGTCTGTGCCTACTAGCTTCGGAGCTTGGCAAGGTCCGAGGGGTACGCAGAAATCATGGATCTCACTCGATCCTTCGAACACTGCTTGTCGTCGGATGTACTGACCCGTTATCTAGTTTGCGGAAACACGCAACGCCGCTACCGCTTTTGCCGCCACCAACCCCGTTGCATTCGAGCATGTGGTGGATGTACTGCGGACTTTCCGCCTGCACACCGCCGATCTAATTACGCCAGGCGGCCAGGAAAGTGATCTGGCGACCAGGTGTGATCTCTCAGTGGGTTGTTCATCCGGGGCTGACCCGGAATGCTGGAAGTGCGACCAACCAAGCACTCCAAGAGCCCCGGATGAACCTGCATAAACATGCCCGTCTTACGCCTCGCAGTCGAGCCCTACCGTGATTGAGCGGATGCTTGGTGGCCTGCGTCCGGAAGAAGCCGCCCAAGCGGCCGGGTGAGCGTGCGGACGGCCTAGAAATGGTGGCGTCGCTATCGTGACGAGGGTCCACAAGACTTGCAGGACCGCTCCTCGCGCCCCCGACGTTCCCCATGGGCGACCGCCGAGTCAGTGATCACGCCGCTGATTGAACGACGGCGGCAACGCCAGACCTATCGGCAGATTGCCGGAGATCTGGGGCTGGCCGCGAACACCGTAGGCCGGCTGCTCAAGCGCAGTGGATTGAACAGGTTGGCCTCTGGAGTCGGCCGCTCCGGCCGGTCGTCACGAATACGAGAGGCCCGGCGACCTGCTGCACCTGGATATCAAGAAGCTTGGCTGCTTCAAGCTTCCGGGGTATCGGATCTTGGAACCCGGCCACGGCAGGTCGCATGGATGGGCTGAGAATATGTCCACGTCGCCATCGACGACCATTCGCACATGGCCTTTATGTGCATCAAGCCCAACGAGCAGGGCACCAGCGCCTGTCAGGCGCTGGTTGAAGCGCCGAGCTACAACCGCCAACTGGGCATCCGCTTCACTCGCGTGCTGACCGACAACGGCAGTTGCTACCGCTCACGCTGCTTTCGTCGCCTCCTGCATCGGCTTGGTTTGCGCCATGTCCAAACGCGTCCCTACACACCACAGACCAACGGCAAAACCGGGCGCTTCATCCAGACGGCGTTGCGCGAATGGGCCTATGCCCGTAGCTATGTCGGTTGTGGCCGAGATGGATTGTATGGTCCAGCTGGACGACTACGACATTCGAGCGTGGCTGCATATGACTTCGGCGGTCCGGTGGAGTTGCGGGTGCCGCGCCTGCGCGTGGCCTGCACAAGCTGTGGCCCGCGGAACCGTAAGGGAGGAAGTCTCTTTTTACTCGCTGATGACGGCTTATGTGATGAAGAAACAACCCAAGGCGCCGTGGAACGAACGCCCCCATGGCGTGGGCGTGGCACTGTGCTTGGACACAGTGGGTACGTCACGCTCGGGAGAGCGCCATCCCGCCCTTGGTGCGCTTCGCCCAATGCCTGGACCTTACTGGTGCGCCACCCTCAGTCGGGTGCATTGGCCAACGCATACTGGGCGGCTCCAAGGCATCAACAACAGGATTAAGATCGTCAAGCGCATCGCGTATGGCTACCGCGTTGATGCCTACTTTTTCCTCAAAATCCGGAATGCATTTTCCGGACTTGGATGAAGAACAAAGAAAAAGCCCGCCTTGCGGCGGGCTCTTCGAGGCAGCGGAGGTGCCGAAGGCTCAGGCCTTCTGCACTTCCTCGGCCTGCAGGCCCTTCGGGCCCTTGGTGACCACGAACGTGACGCGCTCGCCTTCCTGCAGCGACTTGAAGCCGTTGCCCTGGATCGCGCGGAAATGCACGAACAGGTCTTCACCGCTTTCCGGCGTGATGAAGCCGAAGCCCTTGGCATCGTTGAACCACTTGACCGTACCGCTCTGACGTTCCGACATGACACATACCCTTGAAACATGAATGGTTTGCGGCCGGATGCAGGTGCGCCAGACCGCGAGTTGAAGCAGGGAATCCGGATCCTCCCCGGCCCTTGCCTTGGCGAGCTTACATGGAAAAGCGCCCCGGTGCCGGCCGAGGGCGCCGGCGGTTCAGCTGGCGGCAGCCCGTCCGCGGGCGGTTCACGGGCATCCCGTACAATATCCGCATGAAGATCGCCTCGTGGAACGTGAACTCGCTGAAGGTGCGCCTGCCGCAGCTGACGCAGTGGCTGGCGGATGCACAGCCGGACGTCGTGGCCCTGCAGGAAACCAAGCTGGAAGACACGAAGTTCCCCGTCGCCGAACTGGCCGCGGCCGGCTATCGCACGGTGTTTTCCGGGCAGAAGACCTACAACGGCGTGGCGATCCTCGCGCGCGAGGCGCTGGGCGAATTCGCCGGCGTGGTCACCGACATCCCGGGGCTGGACGACCCGCAGCGGCGCATCCTCGCCGCCGGCATCGGCGGCCTGCGCATCGTCGATCTCTACGTGGTCAACGGCAAGGCGGTGGGCGACGAGAAATACGCCTACAAGCTGCACTGGCTGGAGCGCGTGCGCGAATTCCTCGCCCGCGAGATAGAGCGCCACCCGAACCTGGTGGTGCTGGGCGACTTCAACATCGCGCCGGACGACCGCGACGTGCATGACCCCGCCGCCTGGGGCGAGGACATCCTGTGCTCGCCATCCGAACGCGCCGCGCTCAAGGCGATCACCGACCTCGGCCTGCACGACAGTTTCCGGCTCTTCGAAACCGCGGGCGGCCATTACAGCTGGTGGGACTACCGGCAAGGCGCCTTCCGTCGCAACATGGGCCTGCGCATCGACCTGATCCTGCTCGGCGAGGCGCTGAAACCCGCGGCCAGCGCCGCGGCGATCGACCGCGAACCGCGGCGCTGGGAGCGTCCCTCCGACCACACGCCGGTGACGCTGCAACTGGACATCCAATGAATACAAGCAAGACCGACTGGCCCAGTTCGCTCACCGACAACGAACTCGACGAACTGGACCGCTACCTGCGCGCCCACACCCGGGAGGGCGATGGCCGCCTGTTGCTGGACGGCGTGCATGGCCTGCTCAGCGCGCTGGCGGTGGGCCCGCTGGAGGTGCTGCCGGACGAGTGGTTGCCCGAGGTGCTGCACGAGCCGTTCGCCGACGAGGCCGAGGGCAACCGCGTGCTGGCGCTGCTGGCCCAGCTCAACGACTCGATCAGCGCCGAGCTCGACGTGGAGGCCTACGAGCCGATCCTCGGCGAGATCGACACCGAGACCGGCCCGCAGCTTTCCGCCGCCGGCTGGTGCGAGGGTTTCAGCCGCGGCATCGACCTACGCGCCGCGCTGTGGGAAGGCCGGCTGGCCGACGACCCGCAGCTGATGGAACTGCTCGGCCCGGTGATGGCGCTGGCGGTGGACGACGGCGTGCTCAGCGCCGACGCCGAGTTCGAGAAGCTCAGCGACGAGGAATACGACGAGTGCCTGTCGCAGGTGCCCGCCGTGCTCGACGCGGTGAACCAGTACTGGCAGGCCAAGCCCGTCAGCGAAGCCGAGCTGGAGGCGATGGTGCAGCGGCACACCGAGCCCGAAAGCGGCGACAGCGCGCCGCCGCGCCACCGCAGCGGGCACTGGGTGCACTGAAATCCGAACTCAGTGAGCGCTCGCCGATGACAATCTCCTTCCGGTGTCAAACCTGCGGCGAAACCCACGAGGGGTTACCTACGGATTTCGCCTGGAAACTTCCTGATGCGGTGTGGGCCATTCCCGAACCGGATCGGGCAAAGCAAGCCCGTTGGGATGCGGATTGCTGTCAGCTGGGCGAGCGCTTCTTCATCCGCTGCGTCTTGCACATTCCCTTCCGGTCGCTCACTGGCAGCAATGGTTGGGGGATCTGGGTTGAAGTTTCCGAGCGGGATTTTTTCCGTTACGTGGAGTTGTACTCGGCGGATGCACGTACAGAGCCACCCGTCGGCGGCGTCCTGGCAAACGAGATCCCGTGCCACGACCGCTCACTGGGTCTCGCCGTATCGGTTCAGTTCGGTACGGCTCAAAATCGGCCAACCGTGATTGCTTCTTCGGATTGTGACCACTCGCTTGCGATCGAGCAGAAGCAAGGCATGTCGAACGAGGGATATCACGAGGTATTGGTGGCCACGGGAGCCATCCGGTAGCCGGAGGCGAAGCAAGCAGGGTATTTCAGGGTCGCTACTACTGTTTTCCGCGAACAATCCGTTCTCGCCACGGTGCTTGGATAGCGTGCCGCACGCGCGCATCTTGGCGGCATTCCATCCACCGGAGCACCGCCATGAGCGAACGCCGCATCCTCCGCCGCATCCGCGGCACCGACACGTCCGACGGCGCGGGCGTGAAGCTGAAGCGCATCATCGGCCAGCCCGGCCTGGACATGCTCGACCCCTTCCTGCTGCTGGATGAGTTCCGTTCCGACAGCGCGGACGACTACATCGCCGGCTTCCCCGAGCATCCGCACCGCGGCTTCGAGACGGTCACCTACATGCTGGCCGGCCACATGCAGCACGGCGACAACCACGGCAACCGCGGCGACCTCGTGCCCGGCAGCGTGCAGTGGATGACCGCCGGCCGCGGCATCCTGCATTCGGAGATGCCGCAGCAGGAAAACGGCCTGATGTGGGGTTTCCAGCTGTGGGTGAACCTGCCCGCCAGCGACAAGATGACCGCGCCGCGCTACCAGGACATCGGCCCCGGGCGCATCCCCGTGGTGCACCCGGCCGATGGCGTCACCGTCAAGGTGATCGCCGGCGAACTGGCCGGCGCCGCTGGCCCGGTGGCCGGTATCGTCACCGCACCGGTGTACCTGGACATCGCGGTCGAGCCGGGCGCGCAGCTGGAGATTCCGTTGCCGGAAGGCCATCACGCCTTCGCCTACGTGTTCGATGGCACGGATGCCCAGGTGGCCGGCGAACCGCTCGCGCGCAGCGAACTGGCGGTGCTGTCGCCGGGCGAAACCGTGCGCATCGGCGGCCGTGAGGCGCCGGCACGCGTGCTGCTGGTCGCGGGCCGTCCGCTCAACGAGGCGGTGACGCGCTACGGGCCGTTCGTGATGAACACGCCCGAGCAGATCCACGAGGCGATCGCCGACTTCCGCGCCGGCAAGTTCTGACGCGCCGCGTCCACAGCTGCCCCGGCATTGTCGGTCGGAGCCTGGCCCGGCCGGCATCGCGCCACCCGCGGTGCCGGTTGCAGGGACGGCAAAAGCGGACGGGATCGGCAGGCACGGTGTGACCGCGGACGCGGATACGCGCCGTGCCCCGCTGTGCATGACCCCATCCTGGCCGCTTGGTACGGCCGATGCTTGCCCTTCAGGCGAGTCGGCCGATGCCGACACAGAGGGTCGAAACGGGCGCTTGCAAGGCGCACCGCATCGGCGTTAAATAAAAATTAATCTTCAGAGTTCAAACCGCTGTATACTGAACCTCCAGTCAAATCGTAGAAATCAACAGATAACACACTGATTTTCAAGCCATGTTCGCCCTGATCTTCACTGCCGCCCTCAGCCTGTTCGCCCTTGCCGCGATGGCGGTGAAGCATGTGCCGGACGGGCAGGTCTACAGCTTGTACCGCCACGGCAAGCCGGTGCGCCTGCTGCAGCCGGGTACCCACGTGGTGCTGCCCTTGCTGGACCGGGTGGCACACCGCATCGATCTCGGCGGTCGCGTGCTGCGTTTCGAGGAAGCGCTGGCCGATGCGCGCGACGTGCGCGGCACGGTGTACTGGCAGGTGCTGGAGCCCGAGCGCGCCGACGCGGTGATCGAGCAGGCCGACCAGCTGATCCGCCGCGGCGCGCTGGAAGCGCTGCACGGCGAGGCCGAGGTGGCTGCGGGCGACCGCCGCGAGCTGGGCCGGCAGCTCAAGCAGAGTCTCAACGGCACGCTGCGTCCGCGCGGCGTGATGGTGACCCGGGTCGAGCTGGACTTCGCCTGAGATACCGCGCACTTCACGCAGGCCGCCCGAGAGCGCCGCGCGACAGGGGCCGCAAGCAAGCCTTGAACCCGCCTACCGGCGGGTTTTCCTTTTTGCCCGTTTGATCCTGGCAGTCATGGATGATCGCAAGCCTTGTTGAAAAGTGCGGCCAGGGATGGCCGCCCGTTTGATCTTCGCGATCATGGATGACCGCAAAGTAACGTTCTGCCGGATACTGGCCGGCCCGGCTACCGCCCTACAGGATTCCGCATGACCGCCCGCGCCGCCCTGCAAGCCCGCCTGGAACAGGGCATCGCCGCGCTCGGCCTCGCCCTGCCCGCCGGGGCGGTGGAGCGCCTGCTCGACTACCAGGCCCTGCTGGAACGCTGGAACGCCGCCTACAACCTCACCGCGGTCCGCGACCCGGCCGAGATGGTCACCCGTCACCTGCTCGATTCGCTGGCGATCCTGCCGTTCGTGCAAGGCGAGACCCTGGCCGACCTCGGTACCGGCCCCGGCCTGCCCGGCATCCCGCTGGCGATCGCCGCGCCGGGCCGGCAGATCCTGCTGGTGGACTCCAACGGCAAGAAGGTGCGCTTCCTGCGCGAGGCGATCCGCGCCCTGAAGCTGGACGGCGTGCGCGCCGTGCAATCGCGGGTGGAGGACGCCGAGGGCAGTTTCGATTGCATCACCGCGCGCGCCTTCGCCAGCCTTGCCGACATGCTGGGCTGGGGCGGGCACCTGCTGGCACCGGACGGCAGCTGGCTGGCGATGAAAGGCAAGGCGCCGGACGAGGAACTGCCCGGCGTACCGCCCGGCTACACGGTGCGCGGCATCCACGCGCTGGCAGTGCCGGGGCTGGAGGCCGAGCGCAGCCTGGTGGTGCTCGGCCGCACGGCCGACTGAACCCGGGCGACGCGGCCTGCTAATCTAGGTTTCCTTTCGCGCACACGATCGACGACATGGCACGCATCATCGCTGTCGCCAACCAGAAGGGCGGCGTCGGCAAGACCACCACGGCAGTGAACCTCGCGGCGGCGCTGGCGGCGGCGAAGCGTCGCGTGCTGCTCGTCGACCTGGACCCGCAGGGCAACGCCACCATGGCTTCCGGCGTGGACAAGCACGCGGCGCGCCCGAACGGCTGCGCGGTGCTGCTGGAGGAGGCCACGGTCGCCGACGCGGTGGTCGCCACCGACGGCCATTACGACCTGCTGCCCGGCAACGGCGACCTCACCGCCGCCGAGCTGAAGCTGATGGACACGCTGGCGCGCGAGCACCGGCTGAAGGAGCAGCTGGCCGCGGTGGGCGGCCGCTACGACACCATCCTGGTCGACTGCCCGCCCTCGCTGAACCTGCTCACGCTCAACGCGCTCACAGCCGCCGACGGCGTGCTGATCCCGGTGCAGTGCGAGTATTTCGCGCTGGAGGGTCTCTCCAGCCTGCTGGAGACGGTCAAGGCGGTGCGCCAGCGGCTGAACCCCAAGCTGGAGATCGAAGGCCTGTTGCGCACCATGTACGACGTGCGCAACAACCTCGGCAACGAGGTCTCGGCCCAGCTCACCACGCATTTCGGCGACAAGGTGCTGCGCTCGATCATCCCGCGCAACGTGCGCCTCGCCGAGGCGCCCAGCCACGGCCAGCCGATCCACCTGTACGACCGCAGTTCGCGCGGCGCGATCGCCTACATCGGCCTGGCCGGCGAGGTCATCCGCCGCGAGCGCGGCCTGCCGCCGGCGCCGGTCGAAGCGAGCGACCCGGCCGACTTCACCGAACCGTCCGCACCGGGCGTGCATGGCGTGGTGCTCAAGGCGCCCGCCGCCAACCACCAGGATTGAGCATGGCTGCAAAGAAACGGGGACTGGGTCGCGGACTGGACGTGCTGCTCGGCGGCGATGGCGCCGCCGCACCGGTGCTGGAACAGGAAGGCGAGCTGCGCACGCTGCCGATCCAGCAGATCCAGCCCGGCAAGTACCAGCCGCGCCGCCACTGGAACGACGAGGCGCTGGACGAGCTGGCCGCCTCGATCAAGGCACAGGGCCTGATCCAGCCGGTGGTGGTGCGCGCGATCGGCAAGCACCAGTACGAGCTGATCGCCGGCGAGCGCCGCTGGCGCGCCGCCCAGCGCGCCCAGCTCGCCGAGATCCCCGCGCTGGTGAAGGAGGTGCCGGAAGTCGCGGTGCCCGCGATGGCGCTGATCGAGAACATCCAGCGCCAGGACCTCACCCCGCTGGAAGAGGCCGATGCGCTGAAGCGCCTCATCGAGGACTTCGAGCTCACCCACCAGCAGGCCGCCGACGCGGTGGGTCGCTCGCGCGCCGCGGTGTCGAACATGCTGCGCCTCACCGAGATGCCCGAGCCGATCAAGAAGCTGCTCGACGAGAGCAAGCTGGAGATGGGCCACGCGCGCTGCCTGCTTACACTGGACGAATCCATCGCCGTGCAACTCGCCCGCCAGGCGGCGACGCTGGGCTGGTCGGTGCGCGAGCTGGAGGAGGCGGCGCGCCGCGCCCAGGCCGCGCCCAAGGGCAAGGCGAAGAGCGCGTTGCCACGCGACCCCAACATCGCCGCGCTGGAACGCGAGCTGGCCGAGCGTTTCGCCACCCGCGTGGAACTCGCCGCCGCCCGCGGCGGCCGCGGCAAGCTGGTGATCCACTACCACAGCAACGACGAGCTCGAGGGCATCCTCGGCAAGTTGCGCTGACCCGCCGCCCGGCACCGTTCGCCCTGGGCGTAGGCTCGAAGAGCCGGAGTCGAAGGGTCGCCCTTCGATTTCCTCGCTCCTCAAAACTGCGGCCATCCATGGCCGCTCCCCGCGTGCGCTACGCTACGCTCGGGGCGGACGGGAAGACGCCACGCTTCTCTACGTTGGTCACCTGCATCGGCGATAATGTCGGCTGATCGTTTCCGGACTGGCCCCATGCCCCAGCTCTCCGTCGTCGTCCCCGTGTTCAACGAGCGCGACAACATCCCGCCCCTGCTTGCCGAAATCGCCGCCGCGTTGCGCGGCCGGGTCGATTACGAGGTGGTCTACGTCGACGACGACTCCAGCGACGACAGCCGCGCCGTGCTCGATGCGCAGAAGGCGCTGCATCCCGAATTGCGCGTGCTGCACCACGTCACCCGCAGCGGCCAGAGCACGGCGGTATGGAACGGCGTGCGCGCGGCGCGCGGCAGCTGGATCGCCACGCTGGACGGCGATGGCCAGAACGATCCTGCCGACATCCCGAAGCTGCTCGGCGCGCGCGACGTCGCCGCGCCCGAGGTGAAGCTGTTCGCCGGCTGGCGCACCACGCGGCGCGACAGCTTCAACAAGCGCATCTCCTCGAAGATCGCCAATGCGGTGCGCTCGCGCATGCTCAGGGACGCCACTCCCGACACCGGCTGCGGGCTGAAGCTGTTCGAGCGGGAGGTGTTCCTGCGCTTGCCATATTTCGACCACATGCACCGCTACCTGCCCGCGCTGGTGAAGCGCGCCGGCTTCCAGAGCACCAGCGTGCCGGTGGGGCATCGTCCGCGCACCGCCGGCGTGTCCAAGTACGGCATGCTGGATCGCCTGTGGGTGGGCCTGGCCGACCTGCGCGGCGTAGCCTGGCTGATGCGCCGGGGCAAGGTGACCCAGGTCGAGGAGCTCTGATCCGCGGCACGCCCGCATGGCATGGGCGGCGTATGCTGGAACGCATTTCCTGCGGGAGTTGCGTGCATGAGCATTGCCGTGAAACGCGTCTACGAGCCGCCGTCGAAGTCCGACGGCTACCGCGTCCTGATCGACCGCCTGTGGCCGCGTGGCCTGAAGAAGGAAGACGTGCCGCTGGACCTGTGGGCCAAGGAGCTGGCGCCGTCCACCGCGCTGCGCCAGTGGTTCGGCCATGATCCGGCGCATTGGGAAGGCTTCCGCCAGCGCTACGCGGGCGAGCTGGACAAGCGGGCCGAGCATTGGCGTCCGCTGGCCGAGCGGGCGGCGAAACATCCGGTCACCCTGCTCTACGGTGCCCGCGACGAGGAGCACAACAACGCGGTGGTGATGAAAGCCTACCTGGAAAACTGGCTGCGCACGCACGGGCCACGGTAGGGGAAGCACACTGCGCGCGACGGGGTGCTCCTGCATGCGCGCCGTTGCAGGAGCGGGGGCAATCCCCGCCGGGTCACGTCAGTGGTGTGGCGCCACGCGGCCAGTGCGCCAGCGCTTCGCGCGCCTGCAGCCGGCCCAGCTCGATCAGCTCGCGGGCACGGTAGAACTCGTAGGGACTGGCCATGTTGCGCGGCAGCTGGATCAGCAGGTCCGGCTCGTAGGCGGCGAGGCGCAGCCGTGAGAGGTTCGCCTGCATCAGGTCCATCGCCTGGGTGAGCAGCTCGAGCGCGCCGGGTTCGCGCGGCATGTCGCCATTGCCGCCGTGCGGCATCAGCCGGCCGATGAAGGCGCCGATGCGCTGGCGATAGCCCGGCGCGTCGGCGCCCTCATCGCCGGGGGGCGGCGGTGGCGCGGGCTCGGTGGCGGCACCGTCCACGCTCACCGCGATCAGGTAATCCGCCGGCTCGCGGATCAGCGGTGTCACCGGCACCGGGTTGAGCAGGCCGCCGTCCACCAGCCGGCGGCCGTCGATGTGATGCGGGCGGAACACGGTGGGGATCGCGATCGAGGCGCGGATCGCGTCGAACAGCGGGCCGCGCGACAGCCAGACCTCGCGTTCGCGGTCGATGTCGGTGGCCACCGCGGTGAACGCCAGCGGCAACTCCTCGATCAGCGCGTCGCCGATCAGACCGCGCAGCGTGCCGATGATCTTCTCGCCCTTGATCAGGCCGCCGCCGGAGAAGGTCCAGTCCACCAGCCGCAGCACGTCGAACTTGGCCAGCGCACTGACCCAGTCGCGGTACACGTCCAGCTTGCCCATCGCGTGGATGCCGCCGATCAGCGCGCCCATCGAGCTGCCGGCGATCGCGGTGATGTGGTAGCCCTGCGCCTCCAGTTCCTCGATCACGCCGATGTGCGCCAGCCCCCTGGCGCCGCCCGCGCCCAGCGCCAGTGCCACGGTGGGCCGGCGGCGCGTGTCGGTTGTTTCGCTGGAAAGCGGCGTGGTCATGCGCGCATTCTGCCGTGGATCGCGGTGAACGGGGCATGTAGGCGGTTTTGCACCCGCACCGCCGTCGCGTAGCATGCGGTTTGCATCGCCGCTGCAGGCGCCAGGATGATCCCGATGTCGACCTCACGCCGAACGCCGCAGCTGCACCGCTGCGCGGAAGCAGCGGCATGAGCTGGCAGGCCTGGGGCGTGGTCGCCGTGATCGCGGTGGCGATGGCGCTGTTCGCCAGCGAGAAGCTGCGCATCGACCTGGTGGCGCTGGTGGTGCTCGCCGCGCTGGTGGTGCTGGGCATCGTCAGCCCCGCCGAGGCGCTGTCGGGCTTCAGCAACGAGGCCACGGTGACGGTGGCGGCGATGTTCGCGCTCAGCATAGGCATCGAGCGCTCGGGCGTGCTGGAGCCGCTGAGCCGGCTGCTGATGCGCATCCGCAAGCCGTGGCTGCTCACGCTCACCATGATGCTGGCGATCGCGCCGCTGGGTGCGTTCGTGAAGAACATCGCCCTGGTCGCCACCTTCCTGCCGCTGGCGCTGCGCGTGTGCCAGCGCACCGGCACCTCGCCGGCGCGCGTGCTGATGCCGATGGCCTATGCGGCGCAGATGGGCGGCGTGTGCACCCTGATCGGCACCTCGTCCAACCTGCTCGCCGATTCGCTGGCGCAGAAATATGGCCTGCCTGCGTTCGGCGTGTTCGAGTTCACCGGCATGGGCGTGCTGCTGGCGATGGCCGGCATGGTCTACCTGATGCTGGTGGGGCGCTGGCTGCTGCCGCGCCACATCGACGCCGACGAGATCGAAGAGGTGGAGATCGGCAAGTACGTCACCGAGCTCGCGCTCACCGCGCAGTCGCCGTTGCTGGGCAAGAGCATCGGCGAGGCGCAGCTGGGCGAGCGCTACGGCGTGTATCCGCTGGAGCTGCTGCGCGGCGAGCGGCGCATGTGGTCGCCGCGCTCGCAGCAGATGGAGGCCGGCGACGTGCTGCTGGTGCGCGGCGACTGGGAGAAGATCGAGGATTTCCAGCGCCGCGCCCACCTGCACAACGTGCCGGAAAGCCGCTACGTGCGCGACCCCGATCACCCGCGCGTGCTGGCCGAGATCATGGTGGCGCCAGCCAGCCTCGCCGAGGGCCGGCGGCTGGCCGAGACCGATCTCGGCCGCCGCCCCGACGCGGTGGTGCTGGCGATCCACCGCCGCGGCCAGGTGCTGCGCGACAAGCTCAGCGACGTCAGCCTCGCGGTGGGCGACGTGCTGCTGGTGCTGGTGGACGAGGGCAGCATGCCGCAGCTGCGCGGCGACGACGCCTTCATCGTGCTCAGCGAGCGCGACGACGCGCGGCGCATGTCGCGCAAGGCGATCGTGGCGGCGGCGATCATGGCCGGCGTGGTGGTGGTCTCCGGCATGCGCTGGCTGCCGATCCCGGTGGCGGCGATCTGCGGCGCGGCGGCGATGGCGCTCACCGGCTGCTTCGGCCGCAAGGACGTCTACGAAGGCATGGACTGGAAGATCATCGTGCTGCTCGGCGCGATCCTGCCGCTGGGCACCGCGATCGAGAAGACCGGCCTGTCGCAGGAAGTGGTGCAGGCCGGGCTGGGCCTGGTCGGCAACCACGGCCCGCTCGCCGCGCTGCTGATGGTCTACCTGCTCACCGCCCTGCTCACCGAGCTGATGGGCCACAACCCCTCGGTGGTGCTGATGGTGGGCATCGCCGCCAGCGTGGCGCACGCCGTGCATGCCGACCCGCGCCCGTTCGTGGTGGCCGTGGCGTTCGCCGCCGCCACCTCGTTCGCCACGCCGGTCGGCTATCCCACCAACACCATGGTGTATTACGCCGGCGGCTACCGCTTCACCGACTTCATGAAGGTGGGCATCCCGCTGATCGCACTGTTCTGCACGCTGTCGATGTGGCTGATCCCGAAGTTCTGGCCGTTCCATCCCGGCTGAGCTTTTGGCCGGGATGGAACGGCCAGGGCGAGCTCTTACTTCGCCTCGCTCTTGATCGCGTGCCCGCCGAACTCGTTGCGCATCGCCGCGAGCAGCTTGTCGGAGAACGAGTCGGTGTCGCGCGAGCGCAGGCGCTCGATCAGCGAGGCGGTGATGATGGGTGCGGGCACGTCGAGGTCGATCGCCTCGTCCACGGTCCAGCGGCCTTCGCCGGAATCGACCACGTAGGGCGCGATGCCGTCCATGGTGGGGTTCTTGCCCAGCGCGTCGGTGGTGAGGTCGAGCAGCCAGGAGCGCACCACGCTGCCGTAGCGCCAGATCTCGCCGACCTGGTGCAGGTCGAGGCCGAATTCCTTTTTGTGCGCGAGGATGGAGAAGCCTTCGGCGTAGGCCTGCATCAGGCCGTATTCGATGCCGTTGTGGACCATCTTGGTGAAGTGGCCGGAGCCCACCGGGCCGACGCGACCCCAGCCCCTGTCGGCGGCGGGCGCCAGCGTTTCGAAGATGGGCCTGAGCGTGTCGATGGTCTTCGCGTCGCCACCCACCATCATGCTGTAACCCTCCTTGAGGCCCCAGATGCCGCCGCTGGTGCCGGAATCCACGTAGCCCAGGCCGTGTCCGTCGTACAGCGCGGCGCGGCGCAACGTGTCCTTGTAGTTGGAGTTGCCGCCGTCGATCACCGTATCGCCCTTCGAGAGCAGCGGCAGCAACGCGTTGACCGTGTCGTCGGTGACCTTGCCTGCAGGCACCATCAGCCACAGCACGCGCGGCGCAGGGAGCGCCCTGACCAGTGCTTCCAGCGAATCGGCGCCGGCCACGCCCTTGGCCGCCACCGCCTTTCGCGCGTCGGCGCTGGGGTCGAAGCCGGTGACCTTGTGGCCGCCCTGCACCAGCCGTTCCGCCATGTTGGCGCCCATCTTGCCCAGCCCGACCATGCCCAGTTCCATCGTGTCGCTCCGCTTGTGGTGAGAGTGGAAGCGCGGTGGCCGCGCGCGTGGCGCGCCCGCCGCAAGGTTTCGGGATTGCCCGGCCCGGTGCGGGCCGGACAATCGATTCACGATATAGCTGTCGCCGTGCAGCGCTTGTCGTCGCGCACGAGCCTAGCGGTGGTTCCCGGTGTCGTAGGGGCTGGGCCGGTCGTCGGCCGACCAGCGCTTGTACTGCCACTGGTACTGGGGAAAGGCCAGCTCCACGCAGGCCTCCACGCCACGGTTGAGCGCCGTGCAGGCCGTGCCCAGGTCGGGATCGGCCAGGCCGTCCGGCGCGGGCAGGAAATGGATGCGGTAGCCGGCACCGCGCGGCAGCCGTTCCGCGAACGCGTACAGCACGGTGGCCCCGGTGCGCGCGGCGAGCCGCGGCAGCAGCACCATGGTCAGCGCCTCGCGGCCGAAGAACGGTGCGAACTCGCCCTCGCCGGCGCGCGGCTTCTGGTCAGGCAGGATGCCCACCGTGCCGCCCGCGGCGAGCCGCTTGTACAGCGTGCGCACGCCGGCGCCCTCGGCGCGCACCTGCTCCGGTGCCAGCGCACCGCGCACCTTGCGCAGCAGGCCCTCCACCGCGGCGATGCGTGGCGGCCGGTACAGGATCGCCATCGGCGTCTTGCGGCACAGCCAGTAGTTCAGCAGTTCCCAGCAGCCCAGGTGCGGTGCGGCGATGATCACGCCCTTGCCCGCAGCCAGCGCGGCGTCGAACAGGGCCTCGCCGCGCACCTCGCGCACCAGCCGCAGCGCGCGTTCGGCGCCCGCGCCCCAGATCTTGATGATCTCGGTGGCCGACTTGCCGCTTTCGGCCAGCGCCTCGCGCAGCAATGCGGTGCGCGCGGCCTCGTCCAGCCAGGGCCGGGCGATCGCCAGGTTCACCGCCACGTGGTGCGCGGTGCGGGTGCGCCGCCACAGCGCGAGGCGGCCCAGCAGCTTGCCGGCGGCCTGCAAGCCGCGCAGCGGCAGCAGGGCAAGCAGACGCAGCAGGAGATAGGCGAGGAACATGTCGGCACGCATCGGCGCAGTGTACGGGATAGCCGTGCTTCCACCGGCCGCGCGGCGCGCTTATGCTGCACGCTCCGCCTGTCGCCGAGTCGCCATGATCGCCCTGATCCAGCGTGTGCTCTCCGCCCGTGTCGAGGTCGAAGGCGAAACTGTAGGTGCGATCGGCCCCGGCCTGCTGGCCCTGGTGGCGGTGGAACCCCATGATGGCGAGCCGCAGGCACGGCGCATGCTGGAACGTCTGCTCGGCTACCGCGTGTTCGGCGACGACGCCGGCAGGATGAACCGCTCGCTGGCCGACACCGGCGGCGGCCTGTTGCTGGTGAGCCAGTTCACGCTCGCCGCCGACACCCGCTCCGGCATGCGGCCCAGCTTCACCAGCGCGGCCCCGCCAGAACAAGGTCGGCGCTGGTTCGAACGGCTGCTGGAATTGGCACGCACCGCGCACCCGGTGGTGGAAACCGGGCGTTTCGGCGCCCATATGGTGGTCAGTCTGGTCAACGACGGGCCAGTGACGTTCCGGCTCGACACAGGCTGAATGTCCGGCGCAGCGGGAGGTGCGCAAACCCGCGATCTGGCGCGATTTTTGCGTGCAGGCCGGGGAACTTTTCCATCTTGAAAACTGGTCAAAAAAGCAGCATATCGCTATAATGTCCGGTTCTTGAACCCTGCGGCGGTCGGTGAATGAACAACAAAGTCCACGAGCAACAGTCCGAAATCAAGGCGCTCATCGCGAAGGGTCTTGAGCAGGGTTACCTCACCTACGCCGAGATCAACGATCACCTCCCCGACGACATCGTCGATGCGGAGCAGATCGAGGACATCATGGCGGTGCTCAAGGGCGTCGGCATCGAGGTGCACGACGCCGCGCCGGACGCCGACCCGCTGGCCGACAACGCGCCCGGCGCGACCGGCGACGACGAGGCCGCCGCCGAGGAAGCCGTCGCCCTACTCTCCGCCGTGGACGCCGAGGTGGGCCGCACCACCGACCCGGTGCGCATGTACATGCGCGAGATGGGTACCGTCGAGCTGCTCACCCGCGAGGGCGAGATCGCCATCGCCAAGCGCATCGAGGAAGGCCTCTCCCAGGTGCAGCAGGCGCTGGCCAGCTTCCCGCTGACCATCGAGCTGCTGCTGGAGGAATACGACCAGCACCTGGACGGCAAGCGCCGCCTGTCCGAGATCCTCGCCGGCTTCCTCGACCTGGAAGCCGCCGCCGACGCCGCGCGCCTGGAGGCGGAGGAAGCCGCCGCCAATGCCGTCGACGACGGCGAGGGCGAGGGCGACGAGGAGGACGAGGAGGACAGCAGTTCGGATGACGAGGAGGCCGTCGCCAGCGGCCCCGACCCGGAGGAGGTCAAGCGCCGCATGGAGCTGCTGCGCGACCACTACGCCAAGTTCCAGAAGGCCGCGCCCAAGGCCACCAGCATCACCGACAAGAAGATCGTCAAGCTGCGCGACCAGATGGCTGAGGAGTTCCTCAAGCTCAAGCTGCCCAGCGCGCTGATCGACGGCTTCGTGCGCAAGCTGCGCGAGGTGGTGGGCGACATCCGCCACCACGAGCGCGTGCTGATGGACATCTTCGTCAAGCAGGTGAAGATGCCCAAGGCCGAGTTCCTGAAGGCCTTCCCCAGCAACGAGGGCAACCTCGAGTGGGCCGCCGAGCTGGGCCGCAAGCGGCAGAAGTGGTCGCCCAACGTGAAGACCCACCGCGAGGCGATCGACGCCGAGCAGGAGAAACTGGCCGCGATCGAGCAGAAGCTGTTCCTGCCGCTCACCGACATCAAGGAAATCAACCGCGCCATGGCTTCCGGCGAGGCCAAGGCCCGTCGCGCCAAGAAGGAGATGGTGGAGGCGAACCTGCGCCTGGTCATCTCCATCGCGAAGAAGTACACCAACCGCGGCCTGCAGTTCCTCGACCTGATCCAGGAAGGCAACATCGGCCTGATGAAGGCGGTGGACAAGTTCGAATACCGCCGCGGCTACAAGTTCTCGACCTATGCGACGTGGTGGATCCGCCAGGCGATCACCCGTTCGATCGCCGACCAGGCGCGCACCATCCGCATCCCGGTGCACATGATCGAGACGATCAACAAGCTCAACCGCATTTCCCGCCAGATGCTCCAGCAGTATGGCCGCGAGGCCACGCCGGAGGAGCTGGCCAAGGAAATGGAGATGCCCGAGGACAAGATCCGCAAGGTGCTGAAGATCGCCAAGGAACCGATCTCGATGGAAACCCCGATCGGCGACGACGAGGATTCCCATCTCGGCGACTTCATCGAGGACAGCAACGCCTCCTCGCCGATCGACTCGGCCACCGAGACCGGCCTGATGGAGACCGTGCGCGACGTGCTTGCTGGCCTCACCCCGCGCGAGGCCAAGGTGCTGCGCATGCGCTTCGGCATCGACATGAACACCGACCACACGCTGGAAGAGGTCGGCAAGCAGTTCGACGTCACCCGTGAGCGCATCCGCCAGATCGAGGCCAAGGCGCTGCGCAAGCTGCGCCATCCCAGCCGTTCCGAGCAGCTGCGCTCCTTCCTCGACGTGGATTGATCCGGTTCCGCCTTCTCGCGCTGGCGGACCGTGGGGCCATGGTGGCGCCTGCTCCGAAGAGCGAGGATGAGGGACAGAGAGAGGGGCAGGACGACGGTCGCGCGAGCGGCCGTCGCCGTTTCCGGACCGGCTCAGCCCATGTTGTAGAAGAACTGCTCGCCCACCACCTTGCCGTCGCACACGCGATACACCCCGACCTCCTCCATCTGCAGGCGGCCGCGTCCCTTGAAGGTGACGTCCATCGCCACCGCCACGCTGAACCAGTCGCCCGCCACCACCGGATCGCTCACGCTGTTCGCGTGCACCGTCTCCACCATCGCGGCGAAGTGGCGACCCTTCTCGTAGATCGCTTCCAGTCCCTGCGCGTCGCCCAGTGCGCCCTCCGGCGCGCTCGGCATCTCGATGCTCACTGCATCCTGCGCGTACAGCTCCCGCTGCGCCCGCTCGTACTCGCCCTTGCGGCACAGCTCTACCAGTCGCTTCGCCACAGCTTCGGTGTTCATGTGGAGATCTCCACTGGGACGGAGCGACCAAACTATGCCGGTTTGCTGACAGTATGTTGTCAACGGCTCCGGCCGGCTCGACGCCCACATTCCATGCCGCTACCATGCCAAGCCCGTCGTGACGCGCTCGCGGGCAGCATGGCGGTCGTTCTTGCGTTCTCCGTGGGCCTGTAGCACAGCGGTTAGTGCAGGGGACTCATAATCCCTTGGTCGAAGGTTCGAATCCTTCCGGGCCCACCATCTTTCCCAGCCAGTCCTCCAGCTGCCGCAGCACCTGGCCGCGGCCGGGCTCGGCCTCGTTGAACAGCTCGTGGTACAGGCCCGCGAAGTAGCGCGTGGTGAGCTTCTTCGTGTGCGCGGCGGCGGCGGAGAAATCGCGGCTGCCGCTGGCGTCGACCAGTGCGTCGTCGCCGGCCACCAGCAGCAGGGTGGGCACTTCGAGGCGGCTCGCATCGGCGATACAGGTGGCGCCGGCGCGGAAGATGAAGTCGGCGAGGCGCGGGCTGACGCGGTCGTGGCACAGCGGATCGTCGCGGTACGCGGCCACCACCTGCGGGTCGTGGCTGAGGCGTTCCAGGTCGAGGCCGTTGCGCAGGCGCAGGCTTGGCAACAGTTGCGCCAGCGTCGCGGCCAGCCGGCGCAAGCCGGGTGATGCGTGGCTGCGCAGCGCGGGCGAGGACAGCAGCAGCGCCTGCGGCGTGACGCGTTCGTCCAGCACGGCGCGCAGGGCGACCAGGCCGCCCATGCTGTGGCCGAGCAGCAGCGGCGCGCGGCCCAGCGTGCGTGCATAGTCGGCGTGCACCACGGACAGGTCCGCCAGCAGGTCGTCGGCATGGCTGAGCACGCCGCGCGGCCCGGGGCTCTCGCCATGGCCGCGCTGGTCCCAGGCGCGCACGGCATAGCCATGTGCGTTGAACCAGCGCGCGAGGTTCGCGTAGCGGCCGGCATGCTCGCCCAGCCCGTGCACGAGCAGCACGCCGCCGCGCGCCTGCGGCAGCGGCCAGTCGTGCAGGCGCAGCGGCTGGCCGTCGGGCATCTCCAGCCATGTCGCTGCGCCCGCCATCGCGCTTAATGCTCCCTTACCTGCAGGTTTTTCATCAGCAGGCCGAGCTTTCCCTTCATGAACGCCTGCGGCTGGTCACCTTCCATGCCGTAGAACGCCGTGTACAGCACCTTGGGCGATGCCGCTCCGGCCTGCGCCGCCACGGCATCGATCTTCATCAGGCCGTCCTCGTTGCGCGCCACACCGTTGTAGGGATATCCGTGCGACGCCAACTTGCGCCACTTGTCGCTCAGGTCTTCGTCGACTCCCGACGGTGGCTCGACGAAACGCTGGACATCGACATTGTTCTTGTCCGAGCCCTCGTCCTCCCAGAGATCCACGAGCCCCGCGTCCCACACGGGTTGATCACCTTCCAGGAAGAACCTGAAACCCAGCCACAATTCGCTGCGGGGCGTGATCTTCTGCACGTCGGAGGTGAGCGAATATGAGATGCGCTGCGAGGCGTAACTGAAGCGGTGGCCGTAGTCGAAGTCGATATGGATGTTGCGGAACGCAGGTGGCAACAGCGCGGTCTGCCTGAGGAACTCCTTCCACTGCGCGAGATTGCCGATATAGGAAACGTTGACAAAGTCGGTCAGCGCATCGAGGTCGAGCTTCGTGTCGTGCTCGTTGGCCGCCGGCACGATCCGGAGCAGCATCGCGCTGCCGTCCGGAACCGGCAGCGAGTACGCCACGACCTCGACGTTCGCGTAAGGCAGGGGCCACACACCCACTTTCCAGGAACGCTGCCAGCGGTCCACGTGCACCGCCTCGGACATCGGCTTGCCGAGCGAGGTGATCTTGATCTTTTCGCCCGCCACCGTGCGCTGGAACATGCCGGTCTTGGCGAGCAGGTCCATCCGCAGTTTCGCGTCGCCGTGGAACCTGGCTCCATCCATGTCGTCAGGCCGGGAGATGTGGATGAGCGCATTCCGGCCTGTCACGGCAATGTCCACGTAGCCACTGTCGTCAAGCGCGAAATTCCGCGACTGGAATCCGGTCCGGATCCATTTCCCATCGCTGCCGCGAACGATCAGCTTGGGCGTGCCGTCGATCTTGGTCTGCTCGTACAGCAGGATTGCCGAATTCCGGCCGTTCGGAAACAGGTCGGCCGACTCCTTCGCAAGCAGGGCTTTCAGTTGCCCTTCGCCGAAGGCAGCAAGACGTGCCTGCAAGCTGCGATAGAAATCCGCGAGATCCACGGGCAGCGCAAATTCGTCCTTGAAGGTACCGTTCTGCAGCGTGTCGAAGATATCGAGCTGGTAGGCCATGCGTGTATTCATCACCGCCTTGCCGTCCGGCGCGTCCAGCACCTCGTGGATCGGCAAGGCGTAGTTGAGGTTCTCGTTGGCCGATTTCATCAGCACCACGCCGATCACCTTGCCGTCCTTGTCCAGCAGCGGACCGCCGCTGTTGCCGGGCGAGGCGGCGGCGGAGAAGCGCATCCACTTCCATGCGCCGTCCTGCTGCTCGGGCGTGTCGGAGGTGTACAGGCCGTCGCGGATCACCACGCCGGTGCCGAGCGCGTTGCCCACGGCGTAGACCGCCGTGTTCAAGGTCGGCCGGGCGTCGACGTCCAGCGTGGCGCCAGCGGGCGAGCCGGCCAGCGAGAACACCACGAAATCCTTGCGCAGGTCGAACTTCTCGATCTTGCCGATCGGGTAGACGTGGCCGGCGGTGTCGCGCAGCTCGGGCTGCCCCCACAGGCTGTCCACGCCGGCCAGCAACACGTGGCCGGCGGTGATGTAGCGGTTGTGGCCGATCGCGAACGCGGTGCCGATGGAGTAGTACTTGTCGGTGCGCTCCTGGTAAGGCAGCAGGTCCAGCGGCAGCGGTTTCTCGTAGCTCAGCGGATCGCTGGTCGGCTTGGCCTGCACCACCTCGAACGTGGCGGCCTGGATCCTGGGCAGCAGCGCGGCATCGAGACTCGCCGCCTGCACCGTCGATACGCCCAGACCCGCCACCAGCACCAGCATGCCGATCCGGCCGCAATGGCGGATCGCCCAGTCGCACCCTGTACGCATACGTTTCCTTCGCATGGAGGCGCGGCCCGCGGACTCCCCTCGGCATCCTCGCGGACAGCGGCCAGCGCGCATCTTGGCATGGCGACGCATGGCTTGCATGGCGGGCGGCGGCCACGATGCAGCCGTCCGCGTGGCGGTTTGCAGACGGGCAGGCGCGTAGAATCCGAAGTCCCGATGGACGTTGTGCCCCTCCCAGCATGCAAGCGGATGCCTCCCCGCTGAACGGTTTCCACCCCGCCGTCGCCGCCTGGTTCGGCGGCCGCTTCGCCACGCCCACCGCGGCGCAGGCGCAGGCATGGCCGGCGATCCGCGCAGGCGGCCACGTGCTGGTGGCCGCACCCACCGGCTCGGGCAAGACGCTCACCGCCTTTCTCGCCGCGATCGATGCGCTGGTGCGCGAAGGCGTGGCGAACGGCGGCGCGCTTCCGGACGAGACGCGGGTGGTCTACGTGTCGCCGCTGAAGGCATTGTCCAACGACATCCACGTCAACCTGGAAGAACCGCTGGCAGGCATCCGCGCCGAGCTGGAAAAGCTCGGCATGCCCGAAGTGGCGATCCGCACCGCCGTGCGCACCGGCGACACGCCGCAGGCCGAGCGCGCGTGGATGCGCAAGACGCCGCCGCACATCCTCGTCACCACGCCGGAATCGCTGTACATCCTGCTCGGCTCCGCCTCCGGCCGCGAGATGCTCGCCAGCACGCGCAGCGTGATCGTGGACGAGATCCACGCCGTCGCCGGCAGCAAGCGCGGCGCGCACCTGGCGCTGACGCTGGAACGGCTGGAGTCGTTGTGCCAGCGGCGGCTGCAGCGGATCGGCCTGTCGGCGACGCAGAAGCCGATCGAGGAAATCGCCGACTTCCTGGTCGGCGCGACATCTCCCTCTCCCCTCTGGGGCACGCGGGGAGACGCCATGGATGGCGTCGGCTCCGAGGAGCGAGGAGAGGGTCGGGGTGAGGGGTCACCCTTGCGACAATCCGCCTCAGAGCACGCTCTTGGCCACACCTCCGCGAGCACCCACCCCTCATCCGACCCTTCGGGCCACCTTCTCCCCGACGGGGAGAAGGAAGCGTCGTGCTGCACCATCATCGACACCGGCCACGTGCGCAAGCGTGACCTCGCGCTCGAATTGCCGCCGTTGCCGCTGGAAGCGGTGATGTCGAACGATGCCTGGGAGCTGGTCTACAACCGCATCGCGCAACTGGTGCAGGCACATCGCACCACCCTGGTATTCGTGAACACGCGGCGGCTGGCCGAGCGCGCGGCGCGGCATCTCTCCGAGCGGCTGGGCAAGGAAGCCGTGGCCGCGCACCACGGCAGCCTGGCGAAGGAACAGCGGCTCGACGCGGAGCGGCGGCTGAAGCGCGGCGAGCTGTCGGTGCTGGTGGCCACCGCCTCGCTGGAACTGGGCATCGACATCGGCGACGTGGACCTGGTCTGCCAGCTCGGCTCGCCGCGTTCCATCGCCGCCTTCCTGCAGCGCGCGGGCCGCTCCGGCCATCACGTCGGCGGCGTGCCGAAGGCGCGCCTGTTCCCCAGCACGCGCGACGACCTGGTGGAATGCGCCGCCCTGCTCGACGCCCTGCGCCGCGGCGAGCTCGATGCGCTGGTGCAACCCCCGCAGCCGCTGGACGTGCTGGCGCAGCAGCTGGTGGCCGAAGTGGCCTGCCGCGAATGGGACGAGGACGCGCTGTACGCGCTGGTGCGCGGGGCGTACCCCTATCGGGCGCTGGCGCGCGTGGATTTCGACGCGGTGGTGCGCATGCTGGCCGAAGGCTTCACCACCCGCCGCGGCGCACGCGCGGCCTACCTGCATCGCGACGCCGTGCATCGCCGCGTGCGCGCGCGGCGCGGCGCGCGGCTGGTCGCGCTCACCTCCGGCGGTGCGATCCCCGACACCGCCGACTACCTCGTGGTGCTGGAGCCGCAGGGTACCGTGGTCGGTTCGGTGCACGAGGATTTCGCGGTGGAAAGCCTCGCCGGCGACATCTTCCAGCTCGGCAACACCAGCTACCGCATCCTGCGCGTGGAGCGCGACCGCCTGCGCGTGGAGGATGCGCACGGCGTGCCGCCCAGCATCCCGTTCTGGCTGGGCGAGGCGCCGGGGCGCACGGACGAGTTGTCGTTTGCGGTGTCGCGTCTGCGCGAGGAAATGGATGCCTTGCTTGAACCCCTTTCCCTTCGGAAGAGGGGCAGCGGTGCGGCCGTGCCTGAACGCCCGGCGACAACCGAACCTTCACCCCCAACCCCTCTCCCGGGGGGAGAGGGGAGCAAGGCGCTGATGTGGCTGCGCGACGAGCTCGGCCTGGGCGAGGCCGCCGCGCGGCAACTGGTCGATTACCTCGCCGCCGCCAAGGCCGCGCTGGACGTGCTGCCCACGCAATCGACCCTGGTGTTCGAGCGCTTCTTCGACGAGTCCGGCGGCACCCAGCTGGTGATCCATGCGCCGTTCGGCAGCCGCATCAACCGCGCCTGGGGCCTGGCGCTGCGCAAGCGTTTCTGCCGCCAGTTCAATTTCGAGCTGCAGGCCGCGGCCACCGAGGACGCCATCGTGCTGTCGTTGTCCACCAGCCACAGCTTTCCGCTGGAGGAAGTGGCGCGCTACCTGCACTCGAACACGGCCGAGCACGTGCTGGTGCAGGCCCTGCTCGACGCGCCGCTGTTCCCCGCGCGCTGGCGCTGGAACGCGGTCACCGCGCTGGCGCTGCCGCGCTTCATCGGCGGCAGGAAGACCCCGCCGCAGCTGCAGCGCATGAAGAGCGAGGACCTGCTCGCCGCCGTGTTTCCCGACCAGGTCGCCTGCCTGGAGAACATCGTCGGCGAGCGGCAGATTCCCGACCACCCGCTGGTGGCGCAGACCCTGCACGACTGCCTGCGCGAGGCGATGGACGTGGATGGCCTGCTGCGCCTGCTGCGCCAGCTCGAAGGTGGCGCGATCCGCCTCGTCGCACGCGACCTCGCCGCGCCCAGCCCGCTCGCCGGCGCCGTGCTCAATGCCGCGCCTTATGCCTTCCTCGACGACGCGCCACTGGAGGAACGACGCACCCGCGCCGTGCGCCAGGACGGTCCGGCGAGCGCCGGCGATCTCGGCCGGCTCGATCCCGGCGCGATCGCCGCGGTGCGCGCCGAGGCCTGGCCCGAGGTGCGCAGCGCGGACGAGATGCACGAGGCGCTGGATGCATTGGGCGGCATCGTCGTGGACGAAGTGGCGGCGAACCCGGGATGGGACGACAAGCTGCGCGCGTTGGCGGACGACCAGCGCGCCACGCGCTTGTCGTTGCAGGGTGGTGGTGACGTGTGGGCCTGCGCGGAAAAGCTGCCGCTGTGGCAGGCCGTGCACCCCGATGCATCGCCGTGCCCCGCCATCGCTGCCCCTGCCGACTACGCGATGCAGGCCTGGACCCGCGAGGACGCCCTGCGCGAACTGGTGCGCGGCCGCCTGCTGGGTTCGGGGCCGGTGACCGTGGGCGCGCTGGCCGCGGCGCTGGCCGTGGCGCCCGCCGAAGTGGAATCCGCGCTGCTGCGCCTGCAGGCCGAGGGCTACGTGATCCAGGGTCAATTCGATCCGGACGTTGCCGAAACGCAGTGGTGCGAGCGCCATCTGCTCGCGCGCATCCATCGCTACACGCTGGGCCGCTTGCGCCGCGAGATCGAGCCGGTGAGCCGGCGCGAGCTGGTGCGCTTCCTGCTCGACTGGCAGCACGCGAGCCCCGCGACGCAGCTGCGCGGCCCCGATGCATTGTCGGCAGTGCTGGCGCAGCTGGAGGGCTACGAAGCGGCAGCAGGCGCGTGGGAGGCGGAAATCCTGCCCGCCCGCATCGCGGATTACTCGGCCAGCTGGCTGGACGAGCAATGCCGCGCCGGCCGCATCGGCTGGAGCCGGCTGCGCGCGGGCGGCGGCAGCGGCCCGGTGCGCGCGACGCCGATCGTGTTGCTGCCGCGCCGCAAGATGGCCGTCTGGACGGCCGTCGCGCAAGACGATTCGCCGCAGGAAGGCCTGTTGTCCTCGCGTGCGCAGGCGGTGGCCGACGCGCTGCGCGAGCACGGTGCGCTGTTCTTCGACGAACTGCAGCACATCGCCCACCTGTTGCGTACCGAACTGGAGGACGCGCTGGGCGAGCTGGTCGCCGCCGGTCGCGCCAGTGCGGACAGCTTCGCCGGCCTGCGCGCGCTGCTGCTGCCCGCGGCGAAGCGCGAGGCGACAGGGCAGCGGCGGATGCGCCGGCATGTGTTCGGCGGCATCGAGGATGCGGGGCGCTGGTCGCTGGTGCGTTCTTCAACGCAAGATCGGCCCCTCACCTCAATCCTCCCTCCGCAGGGGAGAGGAGGGGATGGCGGCGCTTCGCGCGACGTTTATTCGATTGAGGCGGAAGCCGTGGAACACGTGGCCCGCACCCTGCTCGCCCGCTACGGCGTGGTGTTCTGGCAACTGCTCGAGCGCGAGGCGCCGTGGTTGCCGCGCTGGCGCGAACTGCTGCGCGTGTATCGCCGGCTGGAGGCGCGCGGCGAGATCCGCGGCGGTCGCTTCGTGGAGGGCCTGGTGGGCGAACAGTTCGCCTTGCCGGAGGCGATCGCGCCGCTGCGCGCGATCCGCCAGCGCGCGGACGACGGCGCGCTGGTCGTGGTGGGCGGTTGCGATCCGCTGAACCTGCTGGGCGGCGTGCTGGCGGGCGACAAGGTGCCGGCGGTGCCCGGCTCGCGGGTGCTCTATCGCGACGGCGTGCCGCTGGCAGCGCAGGTCGCCGGCAAGTTCGTGCCCTTGCTGGAGCTTTCCGTCGCCGATGCGCAGGCGGCGCGGCAAACCTTGTTGCCGGGGGTGATGGCGCGGCGCCGGGCCTGAGCCGGATCGTCGCCGGGCCGTTTGCCGGGCGGCGACGCAGCCGGCATCGCGGATGGCAGCGGCCCGCAGGCACCCGGGTGTTGCCTGCCCTCCTTTCCGTATGCCGAAGGGCAGGGGTCCGGCATCAGGGCTGGCCGGTTTCCAGCGACACCCGCCCCAGCGCGTACAGCGGCCCGTCGATGGGCGCCGTATAGACCAGGCACAGGCCGTGCTCGCCGCTTTGCGCGGGCAGCTTCGCGTCGAGCTTGAATGTGCGCGGGGCGTGCGCGGGATCGGGCAGCGGCATGCTGGCGAGCACCGGGCCGTCGCAGCGGTCGGCGTGCACCACCAGTTCGCCGAACGGCGTGCTGTGCGGGCGGGAGACCACCAGCTTCTGCTCGTGCGCCAGCGCGAAGTTGCGCGGCAGGCGCACCGCGTCGACATGGATCGCGGCGACACCGTCCATCAGCGTGGGCGGGAACAGCTGGCAGGTGTCGAACACGTTCACCGCGTACACCGGCTGGGTGCTCGTCGCATCCGGCGTCGGCTGCACGCGCAGGCGGAAGTCGCTGCCGGGGCAGTTCGCCAGCGCCGTCCCGGGCAGGCTCAGCAGCGCGGCGCGGTCCAGCGCGCGTTCGCGTGGCGCGGCGAGCGCGTTGCCGTCGGCGGCGAAGCTGGCGGCGCGCACGGTGGCGGGCAGGCCCACGTTGAACGGTGCCTCGTAGCGCGGCGAGGCCGGTGTGGGCGTGCTGCCGTCCAGCGTGTAGTGGATGGCGCCGAAGCCGGTCTGGTCCGAGAGCGTCACCGTGGCCTTGCCGGTGGCCAGCGCCACGTTGCGGTCGACCCGGATGTCCACCGCGAAGGCGCTGTCGGCATAGTCGAGGTGCTGGGCGCGATAGCGCGCGAGTTGCGCCGGCAGGCGGACGAGGAAGCCGTGCCAGTCGTTCGCGGCGGGCGGCGACCAGGCCACTTCGGCGAGCGCGTCCAGCCGCGGGAAGACCGCGTGCTCCACGTGCGCCATCGTCGGCAGGTGCTCGGTCCACACGTTGGCCTGCACGCCCAGCACGTGCCTGGCCTGCGTGGCGTTCAGCACGTCGGGCACGGCCTGGAAGCCGTATACGTCCCGCAGCGATTCCACGCCGAGGCGGCCGGCGTATTCGTCGGCGAGGTCGCCCTGCACGTGGTCGAAGTACAGGTCCGGCGAGGGCGACATCACCACGTCGTGGCCGAGCAGCGCGGCCTTGATCGCGCCGTCGATGCCGCGCCACGACATCACCGTGGTGTCGGCGGGCAGGTTGTCGCCTTCGAGGATCTCGTCCCAGCCGATCAGCTTGCGGCCGTGCTTTTCGAGGTACTGGCCGATGCGGCCGATGAACCAGCCCTGCAGCGCATCCTCGCTGCTGATGCCCAGCGCGCGCATCTTCGCCTGCACCGCGGGCGAGGCCTGCCACTGGTCCTTGATCGCCTCGTCGCCGCCGACGTGGATGTACTGCGAGGGGAACAGCGCCATCACCTCGTCGAGCACGTGGTCGATGAAGGTGAAGGTGTCGTCGTCCACGTTGTACAGCCAGGGATTCACGCCGGAGTCGGCGGACACCTGCGGCCGCCTGCCGGTGACGCCGAGCTGCGGATACGAGGCCGCCGCGGCCTGCGCGTGGCCCGGCATGTCGAGCTCCGGCACGATGGTGACGTGGCGCGCGGTGGCGTAGGCGACCACGGCGCGGATCTGCTCCTGCGTATAGAAACCACCATAGCGCTGCGGCTCGCCGTCATGGCCGGCGCCGGGCGGCGTGCGCCACGCGCCGATCTTCGTGAGCTCGGGATAGCGCTTGATCTGGATGCGCCAGCCCTGGTCGTCGGTGAGGTGCCAGTGCAGCACGTCGAGCTTGAGCTGGGCCATCTGGTCGATCAGCTTCTCGACCTCGGCCACGCTCTGGAAATGCCGCGCGGAATCCAGCATCAGCCCGCGCCAGGCGAAGCGCGGCCAGTCGCGGATGGACAGCGCGGGCACCTCCACCGCGCCCTGTTTCGCGTCGGGCGTCAGCAGTTGGTACAGCGTGACCGCGCCATGGAACAGGCCGGCGTCGTCGCGCGCCGCGATGCGGATGCCCTGCGGCGTGACGTCCAGCGCATAGCCTTCGGCCTGGGCCACCGGCGCCTGCGGGTCGCGTTGCAGCACGATTGCTGGCGCGGCCTGGCCGTCGCCGGCGATGTGCAGGTGCAGCCCGCGCGTGCGGGCCACGAGGTCGATCAGGTAGTCCGCGGTCTGCCGCGTCGATGCGTCGTGGTCGGCGAGCACGACGGGCGTACTTGCGTCCACGGTGAAGCTGCCGTGCTGCAGCTGGAGCCGTGCCGGCAGCGGTATCAGGGCGGGTGTCGCCGCCTCGCCGGCGCGTGCGGCGGGCGCCAGCAGCAGGGCGAGTGCGAGCAGCAGGCTGGCGCAGCTGGACAGGAAGGAACGGTGAAGCATCGGCATCTCCTGCGCGGGGTGGCCCAGCATGCCATCGTCGTGGCTGGTCCGGACAAAACCGGCTGGAGCGACCTGACATCGTGCCAGCGATGGCCCGAAAGGCGACTGCCATGGATGGCAAAAAGACGGGCCCGCAAAGTGAAGCCGGGCCCGCTCGGGGAGAGTGCGGGCCGTCCGTGGCCCGCGGGTTGTCGCGTGAAGCGGTGGATCAGAACTTGAAGTTCGCCGTCAGGTAGTACTGGCGGCCGTTCTGGTAGAACGCCTCGGGCACCTTGCCGAAGCCCAGGCCCGCCTGCGAACCGACGTCGTAGTAGCGCAGCTTCGGGTTGTTGAGGTTCATCGCGTCGAACGAGAAGCTCACGTGGTCGTTGAGCGTGTAGCCCAGCGAGAACGACAGGTAGCCCGTGCCCGCCTGGTAGTACGGCAGCAGCGGCATGGTGTTGCTCTGTCCCGTCACGGTATTGGTGAGCGTGCCTGCCTGTACCGGCATCATGCCGTCGTAGAACGAGGAGCGGTACGTGTAGTTGATGCGCGCGTTCCAGTGCTGGTCTTCGTAGAACGCCGAGAAGTTGGCGGTGTTCTTCGAAGTGCCGTACAGCGGACGGTTGCCGGCGGCCACGTTGTTGCCAGGCGTGCCATCGGCGTTGTACAGGTAGGTGCCGCCCGACGAATGACCGTTCGCGTAGGTATAGCTGACCTGCGTGCCGAAGTGCTCGCCGATCGGCTGCACCCAGTTCAGTTCCACGCCCTTCAGGGTGCCGTTGACGTTCACCGGCCGGCTGATCAGGTACTGGCTGTAGATCGGCGCGCCGCTGGGGTTGTTCACCCTGTCGAAGGTCAGGTAGCTGTTGAGGTAGGTGCCGGTGACCGTGCCGTAGTCGTAGTAGTTGTTGAGGTCCATCTCGTACACGCTGGCCGACAACAGGCCGCGCGGCGCGAAATACCACTCCAGCGAGGCGTCGAAGTTGGTGGACACCAGCGGCTTCAGCTCCGGGTTCGGGCCAAGGCCGGAGCCCATGCCGCCTGCCGTATGCGGATCGGTCAGCGACAGGAAGCCAGCCAGCTGGCCGTAATCCTGGCGGGTCAGCGTCTGCGAGGCCGCGAAGCGTGCGATCAGGCTGCCGTCGCTGTTGAGGTTGTACTTCAGGTTGAAGCTGGGCAGCGCCTTGGTGTAGTGGGCCTTGTAGAAGTTCCAGTACCAGCCGCCCGTGCCGGCGGTGCCGCAGGGGTAGAAGGCCGAGTTGCAGTACGGGCCGGTGTTGTCGGTTTGCTGGGCCGAGCCGGCGGTGTAGCCGATGTCCTCATTGGTGCCCACCAGGCGCACGCCCGCATTGCCGCTCCAGTTGCTGCCCGCGAAGTTGACCTGCAGGTAGGCCGACTTGTTCGTCTCCGTCATCTGGTAGATGTCGTTCGGATAGAAGCGGGACTGGACGTTGCTGCTGAGGGGGCTGCTGGCGCGGGTGGCATAGGTGGCATTCAACTGGGACAGCTGGGCAGGCGTCCAGTACCACACATTGCCCATGCCGCTGGACAAGGAGTTGCTGTAGCTCTGGGTGCTGGCCGGCCACAGGGTGGAGTTCGGCGTGAAGTTGATGGCCGAAGCCCAGTTGGGGCCTTGGGCGACTGCGAACAGGCTGTTGTGCGTGTGGCGCGAATCGCGGATGCCGAACTGCAGCGAGGACAGTGCGCCGGCATCGTCGAAGTCGTATTCGCCGTCGGCCGTGAACCAGTGCTCCTTGTCCACCACGTGGATGCCCTGGTCGCCGAAGATCCAGTCCAGACCCACGGTGGCCGGGTTGTAGGCGCCGTTGTTGCCGCCCAGCGACACGCCCATCGGCGAGTTCAGGCCATTCATCGAATAGCTGGACCCCTCGCCGTAGCCGGTGTCCATTTCCATCACGTCCTGGATCGGGGTGTTGCCCGTGCCCTTGGTGGTGCCGAACTGGAACTTGAAGTTCAGGTTCTGCGTGGCCTGCCAGGCGGCATCGAGCGTGATGTACTGGCTGGATTCGCTTTCGCCCGGACGCGAGATCATGTCGTAGATGCCCTGCGACACGCCCGACGTGCCCGCCAGCTGGGCGCTGGTGAGGATGTTGCCGTTGATCGCGTAATTGGACAGCGTGCTGGTGGGCACGCGGTCGCGCAGGCGCAGCATGTAGTTGCGGTTGTAGTCGGTGGCATCCATGTGGGAATAGAAGCCATCGAGGTTGAAGGTCAGGTTGTCCAGCGGCTTCCATTCGAGGTCGATCGAGCCGCCCTTGCGCTTGCGCGTCTGGGTGAACAGCACCGAGCCGGGCAGGTTGGGGTAGAACACGCCCGTGCTGCCGGAGGCATTGTTGGGCAGGCCCAACTGCGTGGCGGCCGCCGAACCGGTCGGGATGTACGAGTAGCCCAGCATTTCCTGGCCGTCGCGCTGCAGGCTGCGCTCCTCGTAGAAGCCCTGGACCAGCACGCCGAAGCTGTTGTCGTCGTTCTTCCAGTTGACCAGGCCGTTGAACTGCGGCTTGGTGCTGCTGGGCAGGCTGGAATACACGCCACCCACGCTGGCTTCGGCCGAGAACGGCTTGGAGAACTCCAGCGGCTTGCGCGTGATGATGTCGATGGTGCCGGCGGCACCGCCTTCGAGCAGGCTGGCCTCGGAGGTCTTGTGCACCACCACCTGGCTGACGATTTCCGACGGCAGCATGGCGTAGCTGACGCTGCGGGTGCCGCCGCCGCCGGTGATGAACCAGTCGCCCGAGGCGATGTTGTGGCCGTCCACCGTGGTCAGGGTGAGCGAAGGCGCGCTGCCGCGCAGGCTGGCGCGGTCGGCTTCGTCGAAGCCGCCCTCGGAGCCCGCCGCGTCGGAGATGTTCACGCCCGGCAGCTGGGCGATGGTGTCAGCCACGTTCTTGGCCGGCAGCTTGCCGATGTCGGTGGCGGACACCACTTCGACGTGCGAGTCGGCATCGCGCTTGGTGTCGATCGACAGCGCTTCGCTGTTGCGGATGCCGGTGACGGTGATGGTGGAGAGCTGCTTCGCCTTGGTCTTGTCGGGCTTGCCGGCATCGGACGTGGTGGGGTTGCTGGTGTTCTGGCCGTTGTCCTGCGCATACGCGCCGACGGACAGGCACAGGCCGGCGACGATGCTCGCGGCAAGCAGTGTCTTGCGATGGTTCATGATGTCCTCCCCTCAGAGGCTGGATCAGTTCGGGACCGGGTGGTCGTGGTGGTGGCTTGCTTGGTTGACGGCGTTCGGCGCCGTGTCGCTAGAGCGGTGGCATGGCTGGATCTCCCTGCCGCTCGTCCAGAAACCAGCCGGCGGCGCCGATGACACCTAGCTGGCCGTGCTCGATCAGTCGTACGGGAACCTTTTGCAGGAAGGCGCGCATCACGCCCTTGTCGAGGAAGCGCGCGGCGAAGCTGCTGGCGCGCAGGAAGCCGTGGATCTGCGGCAGGATGCCGCCGGCGAGGAACACGCCGCCGCTGGCGCCGTACAGCATCGCCAGGTCGCCGGTGAAGCTGCCGAGCAGGCCGCAGAACATCTGCAGTGCTTCCAGCGCCGTGGCGTCGTGGCCGGCCAGCGCGGCCCCGGTGATTTCCGCCGGCGTCATCAGCGCCACCGCGCAGCCGCGCAGCTCGCACAAGGCGTGATAGAGGTTGAGCAGGCCGGGGCCGGACAGCGCCTCCTCGTAGGAGACGTGGCTGCGGCCGCGCGCCAGCACGCGCAGGACCTCGATCTCGCGTTCGTTGCCGGGCGCCAGCGAGATCTGGCCGGCCTCGGTGGGCAGCACCTGGGCATGGCGGGCACGCGGCAGCAGCACCGCCGAGCCCAGTCCGGTGCCGGGGCCCATCACCAGCACCGGACCGCGCACCGCGGGTTGCGCGGTCTCGATCACCGGCAGCGTCTCGTCGGCGTCGAGGAACTGGGTGGCCCAGGCCACCGCCTCGAAGTCGTTGATGACTTCCAGCTGGGTCAGGCCGAGTTGATCGCGCAGCGCGCCGATCGACACCGGCCAGGGCAGGTTCTCGTTGACGATGGTGTCGTCCAGCACCACGCCGGCGCTGGCCACCACGCAGCGGCGGATGCGCCCCTGCAGCGCGGCGTGGCCGGCCGGTGCCAGCTGCGCCACGAAATCGCGCAGCAGGGTGCCGAGGTCGGACCAGTCCGCGCAGGCATAACGGTGGTAGTGCAGCACGCTGACCGGATGCCGGCCGTCGGGCGTGCCAAGTACCAGGCCGATGCGCGCATGGGTGCCGCCGACATCGGCGGCGAGGAACGGCTCGCCCTGGCCCAGCACGCCGTTCGACGCCGATGGTTGCGGCGACGGCTGGGCGGCATGACGTTGGCTGGCGAACTCTCCCACGTGGATTTCCCCTTTGTCCGCTGCGGTCGGCCGCTGCGGCGCATGGTTCGCGCGGACGCGGCGGCAGACGATATGGGCGGAGTCTGGAATCGTCATGACAACGTTGTCAAGTGACTGTCCCGGAATTTTCACCAGGGGGCGCGAAGCCGTGCAACATGACCGTTGGCAGGGGTTGCGGCACTGGATCGATTTAAATTTTGCGGGCGCGCCGGGTTCGGTGCGTTTGGCCTCGTCGCGCGCGATGAAGCGGCAGAAAAGCCGCTGCGGGAGCGGCTTCGTGCGCGATGGTTTCCGGCTGCGGCCACGGGTGCAAGGCATCCGCGTACGGGGCGCGTTCCTGCGACGGTCCGTTGGCGGGTCGGCGACTGCCGGTTGACAACGTTGTACTTTGCAGCCAATAAAGAGGTTCCGGCAGCCGCTCGTGCCGTATGCTCACGGCCGCCCACGCCGTTCCTCGGGGAGAGACTTCATGGCAAGCACGCAGGCGGCCGCGCCGTCCGAACGTTCCTACATCGGGCCGATGATGATGATCGGCGTGCTGTTCTTCATCATGGGGTTCTTCACCTGGCTCAACGGACCGCTGACGATCTTCGTGAAGCTCGCCTTCAGCCTGGACGACGTCAGCGCCTTCCTGATCCCGGTGGCGTTCTACCTGTCGTATTTCGTGCTGGCGCTGCCGTCGGCGGCGATCCTAAAGCGCACCGGCATGAAGCGCGGCATGGCCCTGGGCCTGTTCGTGATGGCGATCGGCGCGGTGATGTTCGGCGAGTTCATCAACCTGCGCAATTACCATGGCGCACTGGTGGGCCTGTTCGTGATCGGCGCAGGCCTGTCCCTGCTGCAGACCTCGTCCAATCCCTACATCAGCATCCTGGGGCCGATCGACAGCGCGGCGCAGCGCATTGCCTTCATGGGCATCTGCAACAAGTTTGCCGGCTTCCTCGCGCCGCTGGTGTTCGGCGCGCTGGTGCTCAGCGGCATCGATACGCTCGACCAGCAGGTGAAGGCTGCGCCGACGGCCGCGGCGCGCGACGTGCTCCTCAATGGTTTTGCCGCGCGCGTGTATGCACCCTACATGGCGATGGCCGCGGTGCTGGTGGTGCTGGCGATCTGGGTGGTCCGCTCCGCGTTGCCGGAGATCAAGCCGGCCGGCGCGAACGACGAGCACGCGATCGGCCACACCGGCCGCAGCATCTTCAGCTTCCCGCATTTGTGGCTGGGCGTGCTGTGCCTGTTCGTGTACGTGGGCGTGGAAGTGATGGCGGGCGACGCCATCGGCATCTATGGCCAGAATCTGGGCCTGCCGCTGGACGCGACCAAGCATTTCACCGCCTACACCATGTTCGGCATGCTGCTGGGCTACATCGTCGGCCTGGCGCTGATCCCGCGCTTCGTCTCGCAGCAGCGTTACCTGGCGGTGTCGGCGGTGCTCGGCGTGCTGCTCACGCTGGGCACCTACCTGACGACGGGCTATGCGTCGGTGACCTTCGTCGCCGCGCTGGGCTTCGCCAACGCGATGATGTGGCCGGCGATCTTTCCGCTGGCGATCAAGGGGCTGGGCAGCCATACCGAGGTGGGCTCGGCCTTCCTCATCATGGGCATCGTCGGCGGTGCGCTGGTCCCGCAGGTGTTCGTGCACCTGAAGGAAGTGATCAATTTCCAGCTCGCGTTCCTGCTGGTGATCGTGCCGTGCTACCTGTACATCCTCTACTACGGCCTGCGCGGTCATCGCGCAGGCCAGCGCGCGGCGGGCTGAACGGCGTGCCGCGTCCGCGCACCCGTCCGCTAGACTGTGCCGCGCGGCTGCGCGATCGTCCGGCCGTGCCCCGCGTCGTTCCATTCCACCACGACTTCTGAGGTCCCGCGGTTGCGCAGCGCCACCATCAAGGATGTAGCCGAGCAGGCGGGCGTCTCGCTGAAGACGGTTTCGCGCGTCATCAACAACGAACCCTCGGTGCACGTGCGCACCCGCGAGAAGGTGCAGCGGGCGATCGACGCGCTGGGCTACCGGCCCGATCCCTCCGCGCGCAGCCTGCGCAGCACGCGCGCCTACGCGGTGGGACTGGTCTACGACAACCCCAACGCGCACTACATCATCAGCATGCAGAGCGGCGTGCTGGCGGCCTGCCGTGCCAACGGCTACGGCCTGCAGATCCATCCCTGCGACTCCACCTCGCCGCGGCTGGCCGACGAGCTGGTCGCGCTGGCCGCGCACGCGCGGCTGGCCGGCCTGGTGCTGGCGCCGCCGATGTCCGAGCAGCCGGAGCTGATCCGCACGCTGGCGGCGGCGAAGATCCCGTTCATGCGGGTGATCTCCGCGCGGCAGGACCCGCAGGACGGCTACCCCTGCGTCTACGTGGACGACCGCGACGCCGCCTACGCGATCACCGAGCACCTGATCCAGCTCGGCCACACGCGCATCGGCTTCCTGTGGGGCGGCCGCGACCACCGCTCCAGTCCCGAGCGCTACCAGGGCTACGAGGACGCGTTGAAGGACTACGGCATCGCGCTGGACCGCAAGCTGATCCTGCCCGGCGACTACTCCTTCGACGACGGCTTCCGCGGCGCACGCAAGCTGCTGGCGCTGAAGGACCGGCCCACCGCGATCTTCGGCTCCAACGACGAGATCGCCGCCGGCGTGCTGGCCGCCGCGCATTCCAGCGGCATCAGCGTGCCGTGGGAGCTGTCGATCGCCGGTTTCGAGGACAGCCCGTTCTCCAAGCAGTCCTGGCCCGCGCTGACCACCGCGCGGCAGGCCACCGAGGAGATCGCCCACCACGCCGCCCAGCGGCTGATCGGCAACCTGCAGCGCGCGGCGAACGGCGAGCCGCTGGAGGAAGACAACGAAGGCTTCAGCCCGGAACTGGTGGTGCGCGGTTCCACCGCACCGCTGCGCAGCACGCCGACCAAGCGCTGACGCACGCGCCCTTCACCCTCTCCCCTTCGGGGAGAGGGTGGGGGTGAGGGGCAGGCGCTTGCGATAACCTGCCTATCCCCTCTCCCGCTTGCGGGAGAGGGGATGGGGAGAGGGGCTCTTGCTCTAGCTCTTGCGAGTTTCAAAGCGGGAAGAGCGAGAAAGGCCGAATTCAAGAGAGTTCATCGCGAGCACCCGCCCCTCACTCCAACCCTCTCCCCACAGGGGAGAGGGAGAAAGTGCGGCGCTCCGCGCCCACCCTCACTCGCTGTAGTCAGCGATATAGATCAGTCTGCCGTCGTGCTGGCGAAACTCGCTGCGCCCTTCCAGCGCGATCGACTGCCCCGCGCGCACCCCGTTCGGCAGGTCGACCGCGAAGGTGCCCACGAAGTGGATGCCGGCGTGGGCGCTGTCGCCGTCCTCGCGCCACGCGGTAATGGTCTGCCGGCGCATCGAGAACAGGTGGCGCGAGCCCTCGGCGAGGTGGCGCAGCTCGGCGATGCCGAGCGTGCGCAGGCTGAGCACGCCGGCGGTGTAGTTCTCGAACACCACCTCGTCCTGCATCGTCGCCAGCATGGCGGCCACGTCCATGCGGTTGTAGGCATCGAGGTAGCGGTCGACCAGGGCGCGCATGGGGTGAATCCGGTTCGGCGGGGCGTGCATTTCAGCACGCGCCCACCATGGCTGCCAGTCAGTGCTTCACGTTGTCCGTGCTCTCGATGAAGCGCGCCACGTTGTCGTGCAGCTGCTTCAGCGAGGGCTCGTGCGCGTAGACCATGTGGCCGGACGGGTACCAGTGGTAGGAGATGTTCTGCTGCAGCGAATCGGGAATCGGCAGGTGGTGCATCTCGTACTCGGCGGCGTAGAACGGCGTGGCGAGGTCGTAGTAGCCGCCGTTGAGCATCACCTTGAGGTTGGGGTCGGTCTTCATCGCCATCGCCAGGTCCGGCATCACGTTGGTGGACTGCTGCAGCGCCTCGTGACTGCCCGGCGCCTTGTGCGACATGTCCCAGTGGCGGATGTCGGCGTATTCGCGGTAGCGCTGGCCGTCGCCGAACTTCAGGTCCTTGCCCACGTAGTCGTTGAACGCGGCGATGTAGGCCGAGCTGATCGCCGAGGACTGCGGGTCGTACTCGGACTCCTTGCTCAGCGGATCCAGCGCGGGGCCGGAGAAGCGGGTGTCGAGGCGGCCGGTGGTGGTGTCATCGTTCGCCTGCAGTTCGTGCTCGAACATGCCGCCCGAGACGCGCAGGTCGGCCTTCATCCAGTAGGCCGCCGGCAGGCCGGTGTACTGGTACAGCTTCTGGGCCACGGCCTGCTTGCGCGCGGCGTCGAGCTGCGAGCCGGCCATCAGCGCCTGCGCGTATTCGCCGGTGGCGAACGACTCCACCTCGCCGAGCAGGGTGTCGAGGTCGGCCGGCGGCGACGGCAGCTTGTGGTGGTAGTACGCGGTGGCGGCGTAGGTGGGCAGCGCCAGCTCGTAGGGCTGGTCCACGCCGGGGTTGGTTTCCGGGCCGTCGATGCTGTTGTCGAAGCTGAGGATCTGCGACAGCAGGATCACGCCATTGAGGTCCACGCTGTCCTCGTTGGTGAGGATGTTCGACACCACCGCGGAACGGGTGGTGCCGTAGCTCTCGCCGAACAGGTATTTCGGCGAGTTCCAGCGGCCGTACTTTGACAGGAACTCGGTGATGAACTGGGCGAACGCATGGCCGTCGCCGTCCACGCCGTAGATCGCCTTCTCGCGGTCCTTCATCTGTTCGGCGCGCTTGGCCGGATCCTTGTCGTCGGCGATCAGCCGGCTGAAGCCCGCGCCGGGCGCGTCGATGAACACCAGGTCGGAGGCGTCGAGCAGGCTGTAGTCGTTGTTCACCAGCTGGTACGGCGCGGCCGGCGTGTGCGTGTCGTCGGCGGTCACCACGCGCTTCGGCCCGAATGCGCCCATGTGTAGCCACACCGTGGCCGAGCCGGGGCCGCCGTTGTAGATGAAGGTGACCGGCCGCTCGCCCGCCTTCGCGCCCTTCCTGAGGTAGGCGACGTAGAACATGCTCACCGTGGGCACGTGCTCCTTGTCACCCGAGCCGTGCAGCACCAGGGTGCCGGCCACCGCCTGGTAGCCGATGCGTTTGCCTTCCACCGACACCGAGCCCTCACTGGTCGACGACTGTGGCTTGACCAGGGCCGCGTCGGCCGCATCCGCCGGCTGCTCCTTGTCGTGCTTCTTGCCGGTGTCGGCGGCGACGGCGGTGCTGAGCAGCAGGGCGGCCACGGCCGCGGCGAGGGGAAGCTTGCGCATGGGCGATATCCTCGGAATGGCGGAGGCGTGCAGCGCCTCGGAGAGCGAACGGCCAGCATAGGAACCGCCTCCGCCTCCCCGCATGCCCCGGAAGTCACTGCCTTCCCGCGCTGCCCTGCCTTCGACTCAGGCCCAGGCCAGCAATGCGATCGCCAGCAACGCCAGCAGCAGGCCGGCGAGGTTCGTGCGGCTCAGGCGTTCGCGGAACAGCAGCACGCCGGCCAGCGCGCCCAGCACCACCACACCCAGGTTCATGCTGGCGAACACCAGCGCCGGGTGTTGTGGCAGGGCGCGGTGCGCGCGCAGGTAGAACAGGATGTTGCCGAAGTTGCACAGGCCCAGCAGCAGGCCGCCCAGCGCGTTGCGCGGGCTGAAGCGCGCGCCGCCGCGCGCCGCGCGCCACGCCGCCAGCGCGAACGCCACCGGCAATGCCAGCGCGAACATCGCCACGAGCGAGGTGCCCAGCGGCACGCCGGCGGCCGCCACGCGCTTGAACAGCACGTCGATCATGCCGAAGCCGACGAACACCAGCAGCGGCCACAGCCATGACGCGGCGCCGCCTTCGTCGCGCCGTTGCCCGCTCCGCCATACCATGCCCAGCAGCGCGAGCAGGCCCAGCGCGCAGCCCAGCGCCTTGGTGGCGTCGAGCTTTTCGCCGAACAGCAGGAACGCCGCCAGCAGCGAGAGCAGCAGCGAAAGCCGCTGCGCCGCGTCCGAGCGCACGATGCCCGCATGCCGCACCGAGGCGCCCAGCGCGAGGAAGATCGTGGGCAGCAGCACGCCCAACCCGAACAGCGGGAACCAGGGCCCGCCCGCCTGCCGCAGCGGCGCCGGCGAGGGTTGCAGCAGCAGCGCGGTCAGCGCCACCGCCGCGGCGTAGTTCCACGCCACCATCTGGCCGATGTCCAGCCCGAAGCGCCGCGCCAGCTTCAGCAGCACCGACACCAGCACGCTGCAGATCGCGCTCGCCAGCACGTAGATCATCGAACGGTTCCCGTTGCGCAAGGACGGCGAGCTTAACGTGTGTGGCGCGGATTGCCGCAGGCATCCTTGTCGTGGAACGATGGCTGCCCCGCACTTTCCCATGCGACGGCAGGCGACTTCCATGGAGATCCGGTTGCTCGACCGCCATGACGCTGCCGCCTACCAGGCGTTGCGGCTGCAGGCACTGCGCGACAGCCCGCACGCGTTCAGCGCCAGCCACGACGAGGAGGCGGCCCGCAGCCTCGACGAGGTGGCCGCACGCATCGTGCCGGCCGCGGACGGTTCGGTGCGCATGTTCGGGGTCTTCGAGAGCGGCGAACTGGCCGGCTTCGTGGCTCTGATCCACCCGCAAAGGAAGAAGCTGTGCCACGGCGCCGAGCTGGCGGGCATGTACGTGACGCCTTCGTCGCGTCGGCGCGGGCTGGGCGCCGCGTTGCTGCAGGCGGTGATCGCGCATGCGCGTTCCATCGACGGCGTGCGCCAGCTCGGGCTCAGCGTCAACGCGACGAATGAGGCGGCGAAGGCCCTGTACCGCTCGGCGGGCTTCATGAGCTGGGGCGTGCAGCCGCGGGCATTGCAGATCGACGGCGTGTTCCACGACGAGGAATACCAGTTGCTGCGTCTCGACGTCCCCCGCTGAACTGCTGCCGGCCTGCGCGCATTTATTTTGCCCGGGTGTTATTGACAACGCTTTTGATCCGGGCAAAATGGCGCCTGATTTCACCCGGGTCAAAGCATGTCCCCGCACGACAACCCCACCTGCACCGCCTTCGACGGCCATGCGCTGATCGCCTCCGGCGCGCTCGCCGAGGTGGCGCTGGCGGTGAAGCGCCTGCTCGACAAGCATCCGGCGCGCACGCCGGTGATCCTCGACGACGCCACCGGCCAGCCGGTGGAGATCGATTTCCGCGGCAGCGCCGACGAGATGCTGGCCCGCCTGCAGCCCGCCGCCGGCGGCGATGCGCCGCGTGGCGCGGGGCGTCCCCGGCTCGGCGTGGTGGCGCGCGAGGTGACCCTGCTGCCGCGCCACTGGTACTGGCTCAACAGCCAGCCCGGCGGCGCCTCGGTCACCTTGCGCAAGCTGGTGGAAGAAGCGCGGCGCCACGGCAGCGCGAAGGATCGCGCGCGCCTTGCGGGCGAAGCCGCCGATCGCTTCATGCGCGTGGTGGCCGGCGACCTCGCCGGCTACGAGGAGGCCTCGCGCGCGCTGTGGCGCGGCGACCGCGACGCCTTCAACCGCCACACCCGCGGCTGGCCGAAGGACGTGCGCGAGCATGCGCGCCGGCTCGCCGCGACCGCCCGCGATGCCCAGGCCGAGGCCGGCTGAATCGTCACGTGCGTGCGCAACGAACACCCCATTCAACCGGAACTTTCCATGCCCTCCTCTCCCGGCGCCTCGCCGCTTGCCCAACGCGACTTCCGCCTGCTGTTCGGTGGCAGCGGCATTTCCGCGATCGGCGACCAGTTCACCCTGGTGGCGCTGCCGTGGCTGGTGCTCAAGCTCACCGGCAGTCCGGCCGCCTTGGGCCTGGTGCTGGCGACGATGGCGCTGCCACGCGCCGCCTTCATGCTGATCGGCGGCGCGGTGGTGGATCGCCTGTCGCCGCGCCGCGTGCTGCTGGCGGCGCGCGCGGTGAACGCCTTGCTGGTGAGCCTGCTGGCGGCGCTGGTGCTGGGCGGCGCCATCCACATGGGGCTGGTGTATGCGCTGGCGCTGGGCATCGGCCTCGCCACCGCGTTCGCCTACCCGGCCGGTTCGGCGATGCTGCCGCAGCTGGTGGCGCCGGCGCAGTTGCGCGCGGCCAACGCGCTGTTCATGGCGATGCGCCAGCTGAGCATGCTGGTGGGCCCGGCGCTGGCCGGCCTGCTGATCAGCGTGGGTGCGCATGGCAGGCACGGCAACGTCGCGGACGCCACCGGCCTCGGCCTCGCCTTCGCCGTCGATGCGCTGAGTTTCGTGTGTTCGCTGGTTTCGCTGGTGTTGATCCGCATCCATGGCGACCACCATCCGCGCACACCCGAGGGCGGCGTGCTGGCCAACGTCGTCGCGGGCATCCGCGCGGCATGGGCCGACCTGCCGCTGCGGGCGTTCGTGCTTTACGCGGCGGTGGTGTCGGTGTTCGTGGGTGGCCCGATCCAGGTCGGCCTGCCGATGCTGGCCGACACGCGGCTGGATCTCGGCGCCGCCTCGCTGGGCATCCTGATGACCGCGAACGGCGGCGGCATGCTGGTGGGCAGCATGCTGTCCGGCCTCGCCGCGAAGCTGGTGCGCAACCGGCTGGGCCTGATGGTGCTGGGCATCGACAGCCTTGCCGGCCTGGCGCTGGCCGCGCTGGCCTTCGACCATTCCACGCTGGCCGGCGCCGCCCTGCTGGCCACCACCGGCGTGCTGGGCGGCATCGTGCAGGTCACCATCGTCAGCTGGATCCAGCACCGCGTGGCGCTGGAAATGATGGGCCGCACGATGAGCCTGCTGATGTTCACCTTCATGGGCCTGGGGCCGCTGTCCGCGGCGATCGCCGGCAGTTTGCTGAAGGTGGTGTCGCTGCCCGCGCTGTTCGCGGGCGCGGGTCTCATGCTGACGGCCATCGCGCTGACCTGCATGGCCAGCCCGGCGCTGCGCAGCATCGGCATGTCGTCGCGAGCGCCGGCGGCGGCCGGCTGACCGCCGGCGTCGCGGCCGGGCTGCCCCGATCCGTGCGAGCATGCACGCACGGCCTGCCGCAGGCGCCCGCTCCAGGAGATCCGCTTCCCGATGAACGCGATGCACACCGTGCGTTTCAGCCAGGTCGACGTGTTCAGCGCCGTGCCGTTCAAGGGCAACCCGCTGGCGGTGGTGTTCGACGCCGACGGCCTCGACACCGCGCAGATGCAGGCCATCGCGCGCTGGACCAACCTGTCGGAAACCACCTTCCTGCTGGCGCCCGATGATCCGGAAGCGGACTACCGCGTGCGCATCTTCACCACCGCCGGCGAGCTGCCGTTCGCCGGCCACCCCACCCTGGGCACCGCGTACGCCCTGCGCGAAAGCGGCTACCGGCCGCGCCGGCCGGGGCGGCTGGTGCAGCAATGCGGCGTGGGGCTGGTGGAGCTGGCCGAACGGGCGCATGGACGCTGGGCCTTCGCGGCGCCGCCGGCGCGCATCGCGCCGTTGCCGGCGGACCACCGGGGCATGCTGGCCCGCGCGCTGGGCAGCGATGCGATCGATGCGGGCGCCGCTCCGTGCACGGTCGACAACGGCGCGCCGTGGCTGCTCGTGCGCATGCGCACGGCCGCCGACTGCCTCGGGCTGCGGCCGGACGATTCCGCGCTCGCCGCGGTGACCCGGGCGGCGGGAACCAGCGGCGTGGCGATCTACGGGCCGCATGCCGCCGATGGCCCGGCCGACTTCGAGATGCGCTGCCTGATGACCGGCGGCGACTTCGGCTTCGGCGAAGATCCCGTCACCGGCAGCGCCAACGCCGCGCTGGCCTGCCTGCTGGAGGCGCAGGGCAAGCGTCCCGCAACGAGTTACACGGTGCGCCAGGGCACGGTGCTGGAGCGCGACGGGCGCGTGGCGATCGACCACGACGAGGACGGCCGCATCTGGATCGGCGGCGATTGCGTCACCGTGATCGAGGGCCGCTTCCGCTGTTCCTGATCGCGACGGGCGGCGCTCAGCGCAGCGCCGCCGCCTCGCGCGCCAGCTGTTCGATGCCGGCCCAGTCGCCGGCCTGCAGCCTGTCCTTCGGCGTGAGCCAGGAGCCGCCCACGCAGGCCACGTTGGGCAGGGCGAGGAAGTCCGGCGCGCTGGCGAGGCTGATGCCGCCGGTGGGGCAGAAGCGGATCTGCGGCAGCGGGCTGGCCCAGGCGGCCAGCAATTTCGCGCCGCCCACGGGCACCGCCGGGAACAGCTTCAGGTGCCTGTAGCCGCGTTCGAGCAGCGTCATCGCCTCGCCTGCGGTGGCCACGCCGGGCAGCAGCGGCAGCGCGCTGGCGTCGGCGGCGTCGAGCAGCTTCGGCGAGACGCCGGGCGACACCGCGAAGCGCGCGCCAGCCTGGCGGGCCGCTTCCAGCTGGGTGCCGTCGAGCACGGTGCCCACGCCCACCACGGCGCCTTCCACCTCGGCGGCGATGGCGCGGATCGCCTCCAGCGCGACCGGCGTGCGCAGCGTCACCTCGATGCTGCGGATGCCGCCGGCGACCAGGGCGCGCGCCATCGGCACGGCATGGGCCACGTCGTCGATGATCACCACCGGCACCACCGGGGCGAGGGCGAGGATCTCGGCGAGGACGGTCTGCTTGTGGTCGTTGCTGTTCATGGGTGGGCTCGCGGGAGAGGGTTGGCGTCTTCGTAGGAGCGGCTTCGGCCGCGATTGCGTGACCGGTCGCGGCTGAAGCCGCTCCTGCGGGATGGGTCAGGCGTCGGCGGCGTGGTGGCGGTCGCGCTTGGCGAATATGGTGGCGCCGGCGTCGGCCGAGCCCACCGCGTTGCGCAGGCTGGCGAACAGCTCGCGGCCCATGCCGACGTGGTGCGCGGAAAGGTCGGCGTGCACCTGCTCGCGCGCGGCCCATTCGGCGGCCTCCACTTTCGCTTCCAGCGTGCCGGCGATGACGTCGAGGCGGACCAGGTCGCCGTCGCGCAGCTTGCCCAGCGGACCGGCGTCGATCGCCTCGGGGGTGACGTGGATCGCCGCCGGGATCTTGCCGGAGGCGCCGGACATGCGCCCGTCGGTGACCAGCGCCACGCGGTGCCCGCGCGCCTGCAGCACGCCCAGCGTGGGGGTGAGCTTGTGCAGCTCGGGCATGCCGATCGCCTTCGGGCCCTGGAAGCGCACCACGGCCACGAAATCGCGATTCAGCTCGCCGCGGTCGAAGGCCTGCTTGACATCGTCCTGGTCGTGGAAGATCACCGCGGGCGCCTCGATCACCAGCCGGTCGCCGGGCACGGAGGACACCTTGATCACCGCGCGGCCGAGGTTGCCCTCGAGCACGCGCAGGCCGCCGTCGGCGCGGAACGGCGCGTCGGCCGGGCGCAGCACGTCGAGGTTGCCGCTGGTCGTCACCTCGTGCCACGCCAGCCGGCCGCCGTCGTCCAGCGCGGGCATCGCGCGGTAGGCGTCCAGGCCCTTGCCCCACACCGTGTGCGCGTCGCCGTGCAGCAGGCCGGCGTCGATCAGCGAGCCGATCAGGAACGGCATGCCGCCGGCCTGGTGGAAGTGGTTCACGTCGGCCGATCCGTTCGGATACACGCGCGCCATCAGCGGCACCACGCCGGACAGGGCGTCGAAATCCTCCAGCGTCAGCACGATGCCGGCCGCATGCGCCATCGCCACCAGGTGCAGCAGGTGGTTGGTGGAGCCGCCGGTGGCGTGCAGGCCGACCACGCCGTTGACCACGCTGCGCTCGTCGAACATGCGGCCCAGCGGCGTGTAGTCGCCGCCCAGCGCGGTGAGCGCGGCGGCGCGACGCACCGCGGCCTCGGTGAGCGCCTCGCGCAGCGGCGTGTTCGGGTTGACGAAGCTGGCGCCCGGCAGGTGCAGGCCCATGATCTCCATCAGCATCTGGTTGGAGTTCGCGGTGCCGTAGAACGTGCAGGTGCCGGGCGCGTGGTAGGAGGCGGCCTCGGCTTCCAGCAGCTCCTCGCGCGTGGCCTTGCCCTCGGCGTGGCGCTGGCGCACCGCGGTCTTCGCGTCGTTGGAAATGCCGCTGGGCATCGGGCCGGCCGGCACGAACACCGCGGGCAGGTGGCCGAAGCTCAACGCGCCGATCATCAGGCCCGGCACGATCTTGTCGCAGATGCCGAGGAACAGCGCGGCGTCGAACATGTCGTGCGACAGCGACACCGCGGTCGCCATCGCGATCACCTCGCGCGAGAACAGCGAGAGCTCCATGCCGGCACGGCCCTGCGTGATGCCGTCGCACATCGCCGGCACGCCGCCGGCCACCTGCGCGGTGATGCCGGCCTCGCGCGCCACGCGGCGGATCAGCTCGGGATAGTGCTCGTAGGGCTGGTGCGCCGAGAGCATGTCGTTGTACGCGGTGACGATGCCGAGGTTGGGCGCGGCGCCCGCGCGCAGCGCGGCCTTGTCGTCCGCGCCGCAGGCGGCGAAGCCGTGCGCGAGGTTGCCGCAGGACAGCTGGCGACGGTGCGCGCCATCGCCGCGCGCGGCGTCGATGCGCGCGAGATAGGCGCTGCGCGAGCTGCGGCTGCGTTCGACGATGCGGGCGGTGACTTCGGCGAGGACGGGATGGAGGGTCATGACACGATTCCGGGAATCAACAAGCGGAGCGGGACAGCGGGCCATGGATGGCCCGCCCGCGAATCAGGCGCAAAGCGCCTGATTCGGCGGAGCCTGATCCGGGCTTGGCCCGGATCAGGCGAGTCCAGCAAGGGCAGGAGCCCTTGCTGGACATAAGGCACGGCGCCTTGGCTCTGATGCCGTGCTTGCAAAAAAACGAAGCCTTGCTCATGCCATGCGAGTGCAGTCCTGCACTCGCAGGGCTCGGCCAGCCCGGCTGCGCCAGTCTGACCTCCGTCGGG